>NZ_OY780935.1:1688669-2024838 GCF_963675965.1 uncultured Celeribacter sp.
GCCGTGGCGTTTGCCGGCTTGACCCGCTTTGACCTTGCCGGTGGCGGTCATTTTAAAGCGCTTTTTGGCGCTCGACTTTGTCTTCATCTTAGGCATTTCCATCTCCTTTGTTTCGATGGTTCTTCGCGCGACTCGGCATGCCATACCGCCGGACGCGCACCATGAGGGCGTGCACTTACAGCCGATCCCGGACTTTGGCAAGCGTCATTGTTCGGAAAACTGCCCCGGTCGCCCCGGATCGGGTTCAGAAATAATAGCCGATCACCCGCGCCAGTGCATAGGGAATGTCTCGCAAAGCATATCCCCCCGGGTGACCTAAGAAGGCGAGGACCAGAAGGCCCCCGCCAATCATGACCATGATCGCCGCAGCGCGCGGCGGCCGGTTATCCGAAAAAGCAGACACCAAGGCCGGCACCGCCAGCACACAGATGGCGGTGCCCAGCACCAGAAACAGATCTGATTGCATCCCTTACCATTCCCAAAACAATCCCCTGCCGGCGATTATTCAGGATCGGTGTTGAAAATCAAGCGTTCCTCACAAGGGGCAACCCGCAGGATGTTGGTGGAACCGGGGTGATTGAAGGGGATCCCGGCGATGACGACGATCTTGTCGGCCTCGGTCGCAAAGCCCGACGTCCGTGCGGCACGCGCCGCGTTGACCACCGCCATTTTGAAGCGCTCGACCTCACCGGTCATGACGCAATGCATGCCCCAGAACAGGCAAAGCCGGCGCGCAGTCACCCGACGCGAGGTCATCGCGATGATCGGCACATGCGGGCGTTCGCGAGCTGTCAGGGCCGCCGTCGTACCGCTTTCCGAATAGCAAACAACCGCCTTTACATCGGTGGTTTCGGCGATCTCACGCGCCGCAGACACGATGGCGTCTGCCACGGTTTGCTTGGAAATCCCGGCCCGCGACGCGTCCAGAACCTCGCGATAGACCGGATCGCTTTCCACCTCGACGGCGACGTTGTTCATCGTCGACACAGCTTCGATCGGGTAGTTGCCAGCGGCAGATTCAGCCGACAGCATGATCGCGTCCGCGCCCTCATAGATGGCGGTTGCCACATCGGAAACCTCGGCCCGGGTCGGCATCGGGCTTTCGATCATCGATTCGAGCATCTGCGTGGCCACGATTACCGGCTTTGCAGCAGCGCGGCATTTGCGCGTCAGGCGTTTCTGGATCGGCGGCACGGCCTGCACCGGCAGTTCCACCCCCAGATCGCCACGGGCGACCATGATCCCATCAGACACCGCCAGAATGCTGTCGAACGCCTCCACAGCAGAGGGTTTTTCGATCTTGGCCAGAACCGCCGCGCGGCCTTTGACCAGATCCTTGGCTTCCAGCATATCTTCAGGACGCTGCACAAAGGACAGGGCGACCCAGTCGACCCCCAGCTCGCAGACGAATTCCAGATCCTTGCGGTCTTTCGGCGACAAGGCGGCGAGCGGCAGAACCACATCGGGCACGTTCACGCCCTTACGGTTGGAAATCGTGCCGCCGACGACCACGACGCAATCGGCATAGTCTTCACCGCATTCTTCGACTTTCAGGCGAATTTTTCCGTCATTGACCAAAAGCGACGCACCGGGTTCGAGCGCGGCGAAAATTTCGGGATGCGGCAGTTGCACACGCTGGCCATCGCCCGGCTTATCGTCCAGATCCAGACGGAACTTGTCGCCCTCTTCCAGATCGTGTGCGCCGGAGGCGAATTTGCCCACACGCAGCTTCGGCCCCTGAAGGTCGGCCAGAATGGCAATCGGGCGCCCCAGATCGGTTTCAATCTTGCGGATGATGGCATGGCGGGCCCGGATTTCTTCATGATCTCCGTGGCTCATATTCAGGCGGAACACGTCTGCGCCGGCTTCGGAAAGCGCGCGGATGGTGTCGTAATCGTTGGATGCGGGCCCCAGAGTGGCCACGATTTTTACATTCCGAAGGCGTCTCATACTGCCTTATGTCCTTTCGGTCTTGATAGGTTCGCGGTGGGCCACCTTCTCTATGCCGCAATACGCCCTTCGGCACAACTGGCCCTTTCTTCACAAAGCGCGTATTGGAGGGATGACAGGTTCAGGTGACGGGAAAATGACCAAATACGCACCATTTCACATCCATGGGCAGGCGCGCGGTGGCCGCTGGCTGCTGACTTGCGACCATGCCACCAATCGCGTTCCGCCGGAAATCGGCCCGGATCTGGGGCTCTCGGCGACAGATATGAACCGCCATATCGCCTATGACATCGGCGCCAGAGGCGTCACCCGCGCCTTGGCGGAGCTGCTCGACAGCCCGGCCATCGAAACCGATTTTTCGCGACTGGTGATCGATCCGAACCGGGGCGAGGACGATCCCACTCTGCTGATGAGGCTCTATGACGGCACCATCATTCCCCGCAATCGCCACGCGGATGCCGCCGAACGCGCCCGGCGGCTTGCGGCCTATCACCGCCCCTATCATGACGCGCTGGAAACCCTCGCCGCGCGGCGCGACGATGTGGTGATCTGCGCGATCCATTCCTTCACGCCGCAACTGAAAAATCGTCCCCGCCGCCCTTGGCAGATCGGCATTCTGTCGGCCTATGACAAACGCTTTACCGCGCCCTTCATCACGGCACTGGAAAACACGCCGGCGTTGCAGGCGGAGGCCGAGAAGCTGGGCGAACGGCTCTCGATCGGGGACAACGAGCCCTACGACGGCCACCTGCCCGGCGATTCCATTGACCGGCATGCGCTGAAACACGGTCGGGTAAACCTGCTGATCGAATTGCGTTCGGATCTGATCGAAACACCGGAAGGCCAGCGCCACTGGGCCGCCCTTCTGGCGCCACTACTGACACACACCCTTGAAGATACAGGACTTTAATAACATGCCCCATCTCGTCATCGATTTTTCCCAGGGCCTCGAGGCCGATCACGACATGAATGCGCTGTGCAAAGCCGTGTTCGATGCGCTGATCCTCGATCCGGAAATCAACCCGCCTGCCCTCAAGGTGCGTGCCCGGCCACAGCCCTATTTCCACATCGGCACAGAGCCACAGACCTTTGCCCATGCCACGCTTTATCTGCTCGACGGGCGCGACGATGAAGCCAAGGTCCGGCTGACCAATACCGTCATGACCGCATTGAATGACCAGCTTTCCGAAGTCGGTAGTCTGTCAGTGGATGCCCGCGACATGAACCGGGCCGCCTATACCAAACGCGTGAAAGGTTAAGACCATGGACAAGATCGACGCACAGACACAGATCGAACTGGAGGCGGCAGCCTTTCGCACGCTCCGCGAGCATCTGATGGAAAAACGCCCGGACGTGCAGAACATCGACATGATGACTCTCGCCGGGTTTTGCCGCAACTGCCTGTCGCGCTGGTATCAGGAAGCCGCGAATGCACGCGGTATCGACATGACCAAAGAAGAAGGCCGCGAAGCTTTCTACGGCATGCCATACGCCGACTGGAAAACCAGCCATCAAACCGACGCGAGTGAGTCCCAGAAAAAAGCCTTCGAATCCGCCTTTGCCGAGAATGTCGGGTCAGAAAATAGTAAATAAATCCCGAACAATCGGGGCGCATTCAGCTCACTGTTTGTCAAACACACATCAATAAGGCTGTTTTTCTTGACCTAATTCGGCCTAGGGCAGATTGTCACCTCTGACAAAAGGCTCTGTCCGGCGGAATCTCAAGCAGTGCCTGAACACGATTATGAGGACTAATAATTATGCTTTGGGCTTTGCTCGCATTACCATTAATCGCCGGGGCGGCGTTTCTCATCGATGATATTAACGACGATGATGATCATAACGACGACAATTCCGGAGACGACGAAGTCCGTCAGAACGTTGCGATGGAAGAGGGCACCGCGTTTGAAGGCACCAGTGCCGCTGAAAACGTTATGGGCACCGCAGAAAACGACCTGATCTATGCCGGTGACGGTAATGACCTCGTGCATGGGGACATTGGCGACGACCGCATCAGTGGCGATGGCGGTGCCGATGAGATCTACGCCGAAGAAGGCGACGATGAGGTTTATGGCGGGGCCGGCCCCGACAAAATCTTTGCCGGTGCAGGTGACGACGATGTCGAGGGCAATGCGGGCGATGACACCATCGTCGGCGGCGCGGGCGACGATACGCTGATCGGCAATGGTGGCGAAGATACCATTTACGGCAACGCCGGCGATGACCAAGCCGAAGGCGGCTTTGATGACGACCGCGTTTTCCTTGGCGGCGGCAATGACGAATACGGCACCGCCGAGGATCAGCGGTTCCTGCAGAAGGGCGATGATCTGGTGCGCGGCGGGGCTGGCAATGACACGATCATCGACAGTTTCGGGTCCAACACCTTGCATGGGGATGAGGGAGCGGACGAGCTGGTCGCCTATGACTTTGACGACGAGGGCACACCAGACACCGTCTTTGGCGGCTATGGCGATGACACCATCAAGATCGACATGGGCGACATTGCAACAGGCGGTGAAGGCGAAGACGACTTCTATGTCGCCGACACCATCGGGCTGACGGAAGACACCGTCACCATCACCGATTTCACCGCCAGTGAAGACCGGCTGGTCATCGATCTCTACGGCGATCGTGACGCCTATTCCGAGACCGATGAGGTGGAACTGACCGAAACCGAAGAGGGGGTTCTCGTGTCGCTTCTGGATAAGGACATCGTTCTTTTGGAGGGTGTTACACTGGCAGATCTACCTGACGACACCTCCGCGCTGATCACCATCAACGCCTGATCCCACGCCCGCTCCCACGCCAGGGACCAAAAAACACCGCCGAAAGGGTTCGGCGGTGTTTTCTTTTGTCCGGAAGGAAGAGGGCTGCGGCGATCAAACCGCCAGATTCTTCGCCTCTTCCAGATAGATTTCGCGCAGCCGTTTCGCCACAGCGCCCGGCTTGCCATCGCCCAGGGTCACGCCATCGATTTCAACAATCGGCTGCACAAAGGCCGTTGCCGAAGTCGCAAAGGCTTCATCCGCCTGCTGCGCTTCTTCGATGGTGAACAGGCGTTCCTCGATTTGCATCTGAGCTTCGGCGGCAAAACGCAGCACCGCCGCGCGGGTGATCCCCGCCAGCAGCTTGTTGGACAGTTGCCGCGTGATGATCTTGCCGTCTTTCACGATATAGGCGTTGTTCGAGCTGCCCTCAGTCACATAGCCGTCTTCGACGAACCACGCATCATCGGCCCCCGCCTTATGCGCGGCCATTTTCGCCATGGACGCCCCAAGCAGCTGAACTGTCTTGATGTCGCGGCGCCCCCAGCGGATCTCTTCCATCGAAATGACCTTATAGCCTTTGTCGGCAGAGGCCGCATGCGACAGGTTTTTCTTCTGGGTGAACAGAACCAACGACGCCTTGACCTTTTCCGGGTCCGGATATTCAAAGTTGCGGTCGTCGTCGGCACCGCGGGAAATCTGCATGTAGACCCCGCCTTCGTCGATGTCGTTCAGTTTGACCAGCTCGCGATGGATTTCCAGAAGTTCATCCATCGTGACCGGCGACACCATGTCGAGTTCCTTGAGCGAACGCTCCAGACGATTCTTGTGGCCTTCGAAATCGATCAGCTTGCCATCCAGAACCGAGGTCACCTCATAGACGGCGTCGCCCATCAGGAACCCACGGTCGAAAATCGACACTTTGGCTTCGGTTTCTGGCAGGTAGTCGCCATTCACATACACGGTGCGGGTCATTGAAGTCTCCTTATCGCGGGGCTTAGCCCCAAAGTGCACGCACGGGCGGGTGCACCCCCTCGGCGTCAAATCTCAACGGTTCGGCACGGTCTTCGGCCAAAAGCAAAGGTCCGTCAAGGTCTACGACCTTCGCCCCTTGCGCAACGAGGGTCGCAGGCGCCATAGCCAGTGAGGTCCCGACCATGCAACCGACCATGACCGCATAGCCTTCGTCCCGTGCCGCACGGCGCAACGCCAGCGCTTCGGTCAGACCGCCGGTTTTGTCGAGCTTGATGTTGATCACATCGTATTTGCCCTTCAGAGCGGGCAGACTGGCCCGATCGTGACAGGATTCATCGGCACAGACCGGCAGCGGGCGTTCAATTTCCGCCAGCATGTCATCCTGCCCAGCGGGCAAGGGCTGCTCCACCAGCTGCACACCAAGACGCACCAGATGCGGGGCAAGATCTGCGTAGACCTCAGCCGTCCAGCCTTCATTCGCGTCGACGATGATTCTGGACTTTGGCGCACCGCGCCGAACGGCCTCAAGGCGGCCCATATCATCCGCCGTGCCCAGCTTGATCTTGAGCAACGGACGATGCGCATGTTTCGCGGCAGAGCGCTCCATCTCTTCGGGCGAGGCCAGAGACAATGTGTAAGCGGTGATCATCGGGATTGGTGCGGGCAGGTCCAGCAGTTCCCAGACCCGTTTTCCGGCAGCTTTCGCCTCCAGATCCCACAGGGCACAATCCACGGCATTGCGTGCGGCCCCCGGCTCCAGTGCCTCTTGCAGGGTCGCGCGCGTGATGTCTTCCGGCAAGGCTGCGATCTGGGCGGCGACACTATCGAGGCTTTCACCGTAGCGCGCATAGGGCACGCATTCGCCCCAGCCTTGAGCCTCACCGTCACTGGCACGCACCGTGACCACCTTGGCCTCCGTGCGGGAACCGCGTGAAATCGTAAACACTTCCGCCAGACGAAAGCTCTCCTGCGTCACAGAAAGTTGGATCATCATGTCCTTCCAGGATCAGAGGCAAAAAACCGGGCGCCCCATCGGGGCACCCGACATTTCTTTTAGATCTCAGCCAAGCGCGTCAACCAGACGCGACGCCCCCTGACGGAAAGGATCGACGGCAGGAAGACCCATTTCCGCCTCGACCTTGACGAGATAGGCCAGAGCCTCTTCTTCGCTCATGTGCTGGGTGTTGACGGAAATCCCCACCACCTTGCAATCGGGGTTGGCCACTTTGGCCAGGGTCAGCGCCGTGTCACGCAGTGCCTCCAGCGTCGGCAACTGATACCCCGGCAGACCGCGCATATGGTCACGGGTCGGCTCATGGCATAGCACCAGCGCATCCGGCTGACCGCCATGAACCAGCGCCATGGTCACACCAGAATAGGACACATGGAACAGGCTGCCCTGACCTTCGATCAGATCCCAGTGATCGTCATCATTGTCCGGCGTCAGCCATTCAATGGACCCGGCCATGAAGTCAGCGATTACGGCATCCAGCGGCACGCCTTCGCCGGTAATCAGAATGCCGGTCTGACCGGTCGCCCGGAAGCTCGACTTCATCCCGCGCGCGCGCATGTCCTTGTCCATCGCCAGAGCGGTGTACATTTTGCCGACCGAGCAATCGGTGCCAACCGCAAGACAGCGTTTGCCCGACCGTTTTACACCATTGGCGATCGGGTATTTCACAGATGGCACACGCACGTCATGCAGCGTGCGGCCAAAGGTCTTTGCGACGGCCACAAGATCCTCTTCTTCTCGCAGAAGATTGTGCAGCCCCGACGCGATGTCGAAGCCCTCTTCCAGCGCGTCGATCAGAACTTTTTTCCACGCCTGACTGATGACACCACCACGGTTGGCCACGCCGATCACCAGCGTTTTGGCCCCGGCGGCTTTCGCGGCCTTCAGATCCATGTCAGGCAGTTTCATGTCGGCTTTGCAGCCCTCCATGCGGAACTGACCCAAAGCATATTCCGGGCGCCAGTCCTTGATCCCCTGCGCCACTTTCGCAGCCAGTTGGTCCGGGGCGTCCCCGAGGAAGAGAAGATAAGGCGTTTCAATCATGGTGCAGCTCTCCAGTTGCGTTTGAACCAGAGTGACGAAGATTCGCCGCAAAGTGCTTCGTATTTTTGAATACCGATGCGATGAAATGGGATATTCTCCCGATTTTAAATGAAAGTTCGGAAGATATTTTTGCATGTCTATTAAATAGTCAAAAAATAAACTTCATTTATCCGCATTCTCGGGAATTGCCGCAGATGCAAAATTCGCTTGCGATCCCAAAAGCAAGATAATAACTGTTTAATGCAAATATTAGAAATATACTTACCTAAGGGAGCAAGAATGTCCTTCCGCCTTCAGCCGACGCCGCCCGCCCGCCCAAACCGTTGCCAGTTGTTCGGCCCGGGGTCGAACACCAAACTGTTCCCCAAAATGGCCGCATCCGAGGCGGATGTGATCAACCTTGACCTCGAAGACTCCGTCGCTCCCACTGACAAGGACATGGCGCGGGCCAATATCATCGAGGCGATCAACACGATTGACTGGGGCAAGAAAACGCTCGCCGTGCGGATCAACTCGCTCGACACGCCGTTCTGGTATCGCGATGTCGTGGATCTGCTGGAACAGGCAGATGAACGGCTGGACCAGATCATGATCCCGAAAGTGGGCTGCGCAGAGGACATCTATGCCGTTGACGCCTTGGTGACCGCGATTGAGGCCGCCAAGGGTCGACAGAAAAAGGTGAACTTCGAGGTCATCATCGAGTCGGCTGCGGGCATCGCTCATGTTGAAGCCATCGCCGCCAGTTCGCCACGCCTTGTCGCCATGAGCCTCGGCGCCGCCGATTTCGCGGCCAGCATGGGCATGCAGACCACCGGCATCGGCGGCACACAGGAAAACTATTATATGCTGCACGGCGACACGCGGCATTATTCCGACCCATGGCACTGGGCGCAGGCCGCCATCGTCGCCGCCTGTCGCACGCACGGCGTGCTTCCGGTCGATGGTCCCTTTGGCGATTTCTCCGATGACGAAGGCTACCGGGCACAGGCGCGGCGTTCCGCGTCTCTCGGCATGGTTGGCAAATGGGCGATCCACCCGAAACAGATCGCGCTGGCCAATGAGGTCTTCACGCCGTCCGAGGAGGCCGTCACCGAAGCCCGCGAAATCCTTGCCGCCATGGAACAGGCCAAGGCCAATGGCGAAGGCGCGACGGTCTACAAAGGTCGCCTGGTCGACATTGCCTCGATCAAACAGGCCGAGGTCATCGTGGCCCAGGCAGAGCTGATCGCGAACAGCTAATCCCCTCCGTTAATCCCCTCAGCCAGTGCGGGGAGGCACGGTCGTTGAGGCGAGAACGCCCCGAGGCATAGGCTTCGGGGCGTTTCTTTTAGCGGATCGGCGCGCAGATCAGCGTCACCAAATCCTCCGGCGCAGTGTCCATCGGCGTGTTCTCGTAAATTTCGAACGGTGGGCCGTCGCGCAGCTCTTCACCACTTTCCGGCAACCATTTGCCGTAGAGGTAATCATAGGCCTGACGCAGCCCGGTATAGGGTCCGACATGACGCAACACGGCATAGCGTCCTCCCGAAAGCGCAAAGGGTTCGAGCGGCGTTTCAAGCGTCGCGTCCCCCGTCAGGATGAACCCCGCCATGCTCCGCATCTCTTCGACCGGCACCTCGCCCGGGTTGGAAAAATACACACCGACCATAGGCCCAAGCACCGACCCCATACCGCGCGACAAGGCGGTTTTGGCAGCCACCTCAAAAGCCTGCCCGATCTCCATGTAATCGCCCTGATGCGCAACTCCCGCAAAAGACGCAGGCGCGCGGTCCTGGGTCGTGATCTCATACATAACGTAGTCTCCTTTTTCCGTGAGCCGCAGAGGCGGCATCTCGACACCGCGCGTCCGAAAGGCGGTGGGCGTCAGTCCAAAGGCATCCTGAAAGGCTCGGGCAAAGCTGCGCGGATTGGGGTAACCACACAATTGGGCGATGCGCTCGATCTCGTCTTCGCCCTGCACCAGAAGATGCGAGGCCTTGTAAAGCCGCACCCGCCGGATGAACCCCGCCACCGTCTCGCCAGTCATCGCGGAAAACACCCGGTGAAAATGAAATCGCGACAGGGCAGCGACATCCGCCAAAGTGTCGAGCGAGAGATCGCCATCGAGATGGGCGTAAACGTGATCCAAAACCCGCAAGAGCCGATCTTCATAAGAGTGTCGCGCCATTAATGCCCGTATCCTTTCAACATGTCCTCAAGCTAAGAGATACCGTTTCAGCAGATCACAAATCTTGCCGAGTTGCACCCGCGCGCGAAAATAGCCATATACGGGGTCGAAACCGTTCGGAGGTCCGCATGACTCACTATCTCGAATTCGAAAAACCCTTGGCCGAGATCGAGGGCAAAGCCGAAGAATTGCGCGCCATGGCCCGCAGCAACGAAGAGATGGACGTCGAAAAAGAGGCTGCTGCTTTGGACAAGAAAGCTGCGGACATGCTGACGGACCTCTACAAAGGCCTGTCGCCCTGGCGCAAATGCCAGGTCGCCCGTCATCCGGAACGGCCCCATTGCCGCGATTACATCGACGCGCTGTTCACCGAGTACACGCCGCTGGCAGGAGATCGCAATTTCGCCGACGACCACGCCGTCATGGGCGGTCTGGCACGATTCAATGGCGAACCCGTCGTCGTCATTGGCCAGGAAAAAGGCCATGACACCAAAAGCCGCATCGAACGCAACTTCGGCATGGCGCGCCCCGAAGGCTATCGCAAGGCCATCCGCCTGATGGATCTGGCCGACCGCTTCGGTCTGCCGGTGATCGCGCTGGTCGACACACCCGGCGCCTACCCGGGCAAAGGCGCCGAAGAACGCGGCCAATCCGAAGCCATCGCCCGTTCAACGGAAAAATGCCTGAACCTCAAAGTTCCGATGATCTCTGTCATCATCGGCGAAGGCGGCTCTGGCGGCGCAGTTGCCTTTGCATCGGCCAATAAGGTCGCGATGCTCGAACATTCCGTCTATTCGGTGATTTCCCCCGAAGGCTGCGCCTCGATCCTGTGGAAGGATGCCGAGAAAATGCGCGAAGCTGCCGAAGCGCTGCGCCTCACGGCGCAGGATCTGCACAAGCTGGGCGTCATCGATCAGATCATTCCCGAACCGCTGGGTGGCGCACAACGCGACCGCGCTGGCACCATCGCGGCCGTCGGCAAGGCCATCGAAACGATGCTGGCGCCAATGAAAAAGAAAAAGCCCGAAACCCTTCTCAAGGATCGCCGCAAGAAGTTCCTCGACATGGGCTCAAAGGGGTTGGCTGCCTGAGGCTGAGTATTTCGGCAGCAAAGGAAACAGGCCGCGCGGAATCTGCGCGGCCTTTTCTTTACCACATGGTCTTTGCGGCGCGCTCCGGCCATGCTTCGTCATAAGCCTTGCCGCCCACCTTGCCCTGTGTCAGAGCGGCAAGAATATCGCCCACGCTGGGCAGGCCCGCGCTATCATCGCGCCCGCTCCAAAGCTCTGCCCGCATCAAGGCACGGGCACATTGGGTGTAGATTTCCCCGATATCGAAAACGATAACCGAACGGGGATTTTTCCCCTTGATTTCAAAGCTCTGACACAGATCATCATCCAGCGTCACGATTGCACGCCCGTTCATTCGCACCACATTGTTGGAACCGGGCACGAAAAACATCAGCGAACAGCGCGGATCTCGTACGATGTTGCGCAGGCTGTCGATCCGGTTGTTGCCAGCCCAGTCAGGCAGCGCCAATGTGCCGGGGTCAAGCTCGCGCACCACGGGATCCTTGTCGCCGCGCGGCGAGGCATCTGTTCCCTCGGGTCCGACCGTCGACAGGATGCAAAACCGCGACCGCTCGATCCAGAGCCGGAATTCCGGCGTCATCCGCCGCGCCACTTTTTCCGTCGCTGCCGCGCCCGGCGTCCCGTAACGCCCGTCCAACTCAGCGATCTCTGTGACTGCTGTGACCATGTAATCTCCTCCAGTTTACCTCCGCGAAGACCCGGTGTTAGGTCCGTGCGGGCACCGAAAACCCGGCTTCCTTCATCAGCCGGTCAGACGCGTCTTCAACCACCTCTTCCAGCGCGACCATCATGTCTTTCATGTCTTGACCCGCTTCGATCCGTGGCAGGAATTCGACCACTGCCGTGCCGCGCTTGCGATAGATGCCATGGCGCGGCCAGAAGACCCCGACATTGGTTGCTGCCGGCACAATGTCCTGACCCGTCTGATCATAGAGCACCCCTGCGCCCACCTTGTAAGGCAGCCGTGCCCCTGCCGCGACGCGGGTGCCCTGCGGGAAGATGATCAACTGTCCCGGCTGCGCCGCACCGCTGCGCACATCGGCGACCATCTTGCGAATGGCCTGACCGCGCTTGCCACGATCCACCGGCACACAGCCGATCCGCTTGGCATAATAGCCCACGATCGGCGTCCACAGCAGTTGCCGTTTCATGATGAATTTGGGCCGAGGCACTGCCGAGACGATCAGGATGATGTCGAAAAAGCTTTGATGCTTGGCCCCGATCAGCACCTCATCCACCGGCACTTCACCCCGGATTTCGGATTTCAGCCCGACCAGCCACCGCGCGGAAAAGCGGACCCAGTGGCAATAGGTCCAGCAGGCCCGATAGGCATAGTCCCGTTTGAACAGTACGATGGGGGTGAAGAACACCGCCAGAATGGCCATAGACAGATACATCTGGATCACAAAGATCAGCGACAGCAGCCATTGTACCGGATAGAACATCACATCAATCTCCCCAAAACCCTGCCTGACGCGAACCGCGTCGCAAGGAAGGATACGACAGCCGCGAGAAGCGGAATGACAACCGGCCAGAGCCATTGCGCCCCGGAAAAGCCGAGCCCGGTCAGAAAGCCGCCTTCCACTTGGGCCGAAGGTAAAAGCGCAATGGCGATCACGCCCAAAACCGTCCCAATCAGCGCGCCAGACAGGCCGCGCATGGTGAAGCGGCGCACGAAGGCTCCCGCGATATAGCGATCGGTCGCGCCAACAAGACGCAGCGTGCGAATAACCTGCGCATTGGCAGACAGCGCCGCATTGGCGGCCAGAGTGATCATTGCTGCGGTCACCCCCGCGATCAGCAACAGCGACACATAGCCCAACAGCCGCAGCCGGTCCGCAGCCTTGACCAGAGGTCGCCGCCAACGGGTGTGATCGTCAAGGACCGCGCCGGGGGCCTCGCCCGCCAGCCGCAGCCGTAGCCCTTCGCCATCATAGCCCTCGGAGGTTTCGATCACCTCGATCAGCGCTGGCAGCGGCAGATCCTCAACCGGCAGAGCACTACCCAGCCAGGGTTCGAGTAGCGCCTTTTCATCCTCGGAACTCAGTTGTCGCGCCGAGGCAACGCCGGGGGTCGTCTCCAGCACTTTGAGAGCCGCAGCCACCTGCGCGTCGATCTGTTCGGACGGGGCAGAAATGCGCACGGTCGATGCCCGCGCCAGCTCATTGCCCCAACGTTCGGCCAGTCGCCCGGTTGCCAACGACAGGGCCAGGGCGAACACCGCCAGAAACGCCATCGCCGCCGCGGTCATCAAGGTCAGCTGCGCCGTAAATCCCGAGGGTGGTACGACACGGGATTCGCCGCCGTCACGCAGGCTCAGAAGAGAAAACCATACCATTTTCACAGGTCCGCCCCCGCTTGCTGAATACGCCGGTTCGAAATCCGCAACACGCGGGCCTGAACCTGCGCTTTAGCCTGCCGGATCAAATGCATGTCATGGGTGGCGATGACCACGGTTTTGCCCATCCGGTTTAATTCGATCAAAAGCTGCAACAGGCGCAGGGACATGTCCCAATCGACATTGCCGGTGGGTTCATCGGCAAGGATCACTTCGGGAGCCATGATCAGAGCCCGCGCCAAAGCGGCGCGCTGGCGTTCGCCCCCCGAGAGTTCGGGCGGCAGTGCGCGTGCCTGCCCGCTCAGCCCGACCCAGGCCAGAAGGTCCTGCAGATCCTGTCCCGAGCGCGGGCGCTCCGAAACGGTCAGGGGCAAGGCCACGTTTTCCTCCAGACTGAGGTGGTCCAGAAACTGGCAATCCTGATGCACCACCCCAATCCGGCGGCGCAGTTCGGCCACATCATCGCGCATCAGATCGCGCGCATCCTGTCCGAAGATCGTCACCCGCCCGGTGGTCGCCTGCAATTCCCGATAACACAGTTTGAGAAAGGTGGTTTTGCCCGCCCCGGACGGGCCGGTCAGGAAATGGAAGGACCCCGGCGCCAGCGAAAAGGTCATCTCCGTAAGAAGATCCTGCCCGCCATAGCCATATCCCGCTTCATGAAACTCGATCACTGAGAACCCCTGTCGCTCGTTCGCGACAGTTTTGCCTCACCCGCTGGCCGCTTTCAATGCAACTGTCACAAACTGCCGCAAAAACATGGACAATCTTTGCAGGGACGATAACATTCGGCGCAGAGCAGTGCGTCCGGCGCACAACCGAATGACGACATGGGAACGGTGTCAGGGGAACTATGCGGCTTATTTGTCCGAAATGTGGTGCGCAATACGAAGTGGATGCACGTGTCATTCCGGACAGCGGGCGCGACGTGCAATGTTCCAACTGTGGCGAAACCTGGTTTCAGGAACCACAACACTCCGCGGACGTACCCTCGTCCGCAGGTCTGGCAGACGATTCGTACGCACAGGAAACGGTCCCGAAACCGCCCGAAGCACACGACGAGCCTGCCGATAGCTCCACCACCGAAGATGTCAGCGCGGATGCCCCCGACGACGACAGCGCGCTCGAACCGGCGGGGCAGGACGAAGACGACATCCCGGAAACGGCTCCGGTTGCCGACCCCGACATCGCACCCGATACACCATCCGACGCCACATCCGACATAGATCCAGAGACGTTCGGCCCGGACGACTTCACCGCTGACGCCGCCCCCGAGCCGGAAGAGGAAACCGCAGACGACTCCGAAGCGGAGGCGGCGCCAACGATCATTCCGACCCGGCCAACGGCACTGAAAGAGAGCGTGCGCGACATTCTGCGGGCCGAAGCCGAATTCGACCAGTCTTTGCGCCAGACAGAGACGACGGGTCTGGAAACCCAACCCGATCTCGGCCTTGAAGAACCTTCCCAGCACAGCCAGCCTGCCCAGAACCTGCGCGACCGGATGGCGCGACTGCGCACGATGGACCCGACCCGAGACGAAGGGGGCGCTGTCGACCCCGTTGAAATGACGCCGCCCGCAGGCAAGCGACGCGATCTTCTGCCGGACATCGAAGAGATCAATTCAACCCTGAGCGCCGCCTCGGAACGCGATGACGACGGCAGCGTGCCCAATGCGGACACCCGCCGTGTGCGCGCCCGCCGGTCCGGATTCCGCACCGGATTTTCGATCATGGTGCTGATCGCTTCACTGCTGGTGCTGGTCTATCTCTATGCGCCGCTCATCGCCGCCAAGGTGCCTGCGCTGGACCCTGCCATGGGCCGTTTTCTGACCGTGGCAAACGAGGCCCGCGCATGGATGAATGACACGCTGGCCGCCGCCAGCGAACGCATGACCGCCGTGCTAAACAAAATCTCGGGCTGACGCGTCCGGTGGCCATGGCCGGCCGCACTCCACCTCAGGACAAGCCGTTTCAGAACCGGTCCAGAAGACGGTTCAGATAGTCGCGCTCTGCATCCGGGCGATCCTGTTCGGCAGAGCGGCGGCGGATTTCATCGGTCAGCTCCTCTGCCCGGCGATAGACATCTTCGCCTTCGTACAGCTCTTCATCCGTGCCGAATTGCCCGGTATCGCCCGCTGAACGGCCCAGCGGATCGCGACGCTGCGCATCCCCGGACTGGCCGCCCGCTTCGCCCTGTTCCCCCGCGTCGTCCTGGCGCGCCTGCTGGCGTTCATTCAACCGCCGCATGCCTTCGCGCAGGGCTTCCATCGCCTGTGCCTGACTGTCCAGCGCGCCGGACAAATCGCCGCGCTCCAGCGCCCCTTCAGCATCGCGCATGGCGCGCTCCGCCTGATCGAGCGCCCCGCCCGGCCCATCTTCGTCGCCACCCCCACCCGACAGGGCATCGCGCTGCTGTGTCAGGCCCTCGCGCAGAGCGCGCTGACGCTCGGCAAGGCTACGCGTGTCCTCCTGCGCCCCGCCCTGTGCGCCTTCTTGACCAGGCACCGGCTGATCCTGGCCCTCTATGCCCTGATCATCCGTCTCGCCTTCCGGCTGGTCGAATTCATTGAACTCATCCTGCAGATCGGAAAAGGTGTCGTCGTTGAGCTGCTGCTGGTCGCGCAGCATATCCTGCATGCCCTGGGTGCCCGGCTGACCTTGACCCTGCCCTTGGCCCTCCCCCCTGGTGACCCGCATGTTCTCCAATAGCTCCGCCAGCATATCCATGAGCTGCTGTGCCTCGACCATCCGGCCCTGTTCCATCAGTTCCTGAATGCGGTCCATCAGCTCCTGAATCTGATCGCCCGTGATCTGCTGGCCCTGTTCGCCCTGATCGGGTTCGTCCGTCCCGTCGCCGCTTTCGCCCTGTTGTTCGGCCAGTTGCTGAATGTAATCGCGGGTCGCTTCGCGCAGCTCCTGCATCAGCTTGTCGATTTCTTCCGGCGTCGCCCCGTCGCGCATGGCCTGTGAGAGGCGTTCCTGTGCCCGGTGCAACCGCTCCAGCGCGTCCTTGAGCTCGCCATCTTCCAGAACCAGCGCCAGATCCCACAGGTCTGCGGCAACCTCTGCCAAGACCTCATCGCTCAGAGCCCCGTCGCGAGCTTCGATCTTTGAAACGATGCCACGCAGCAGGAAATAGTTGTTCATGTGATCGAAGACCTGCGTCGGATCGACCGACACGGCGCGTAACACCTGCGCCGCACGGGCCGCGTTCTCACGGTTCCACAGAAGTTCCCGCCGCACATCGACCAGCGCGGCAGCCAGCGGATCAAAAAACCGGCGGGTCGGCAGAATGCCTTCGCCCAGCGCCTCTGCGCTGATCTGCCCACCGGCGTCCCAGGCCTGCAGGGAAATCTGAACCGGCAACCCGGCAAAGGGATGCTGCGCCAGATTTTCCCCGATCACCCCCTCAATGTCGCGCCGGTCCCCGATCTGCGGTAAGGGCACGGACAGCTCCAGAACCGGACGCGGCTCGGGCGGCAGCCTGTAGCCATAGAGACGTGGTATCGCCTCCGGATCGCGGGAAATGGTCAGCACGGCCCGGACCACACCGAAATCGTCGCCGACACGAAAATTCTGCCGCATTTCACCCGATGGCGCGCGGGTCATATCGCCGATCAGTTCTGCCACGGGATGGGCATCGGGCTGCAGCGCCACTTGCCAAAGCCGTCCCGTCGGGCCCTCGATTTCGATCTCTCCGGCCT
This sequence comes from uncultured Celeribacter sp., assembly GCF_963675965.1. Lineage (NCBI taxonomy): Bacteria > Pseudomonadati > Pseudomonadota > Alphaproteobacteria > Rhodobacterales > Roseobacteraceae > Celeribacter > uncultured Celeribacter sp. The sequence goes on from NZ_OY780935.1 coordinate 1,705,715, forward strand.
GCGCAACCGTGAAATCACCCGCGGCCGACGCAGCCTCAGAGCCCGACACGGTTTCCCGCAGCTCCAGCTCGCCATCTTCGCCGTAAAAGCGGACCGTCACCGCCGAGCCTCTGGGCACATCGAACTGTTCATCCAGATCGCCCAAATAGAGCGTCGGCTTACCGGAATAGGCTGGCGGTTCGACCCACCCTTCCCAGATCGGACCCGCCGCGATTGCAGCAGAGCCATTGCCCAGATCCGTCACGGTGCGCGCCTGCCCCCAGGTGCCGAAAATCAGCCCCATCCCCAAAATGCACAGTGCCACCAGCCGCAGGGCCAGCGGGTCATGCCCAGACAGACGCAACCGCGGCGCAACCCCATGCACTTTGGACAGGCGGGCCTGCATCCGGGCGCGGTGCGCACCCCAAAGACGCTGTGTCGCCGGATCCTGCGCGCCGACAAGCGGGCGGTCGGCCAATGCCTGCAGCGGGCGACCGGGCAGATCCGCATCAACACGCGCCACCGCCAGCGACACCGCCGGACGGCGAAAGCGCACAACGCCCAGACCCAAGCTTGCAATCAAAGCCAGCGCCACCACCGCCAGAGCGCCAAGCCGCAGCCCGACGGGCAAGGCATCATGCATCCCCAGAAGGCTGAGACCGACGACAGACGACAGGACGGCAAAGAAGGGCCAGAATGCCTGGGCGACCCGTTCGAACAACACCCCGGCATAGGTCACCGCCACAGCACGACGCACCCGCCGCGCGAGGCCGCTGTCAAGGGAGATGTCATGTTCCCGGTCGGTCTGCTCAGGCAAGGTCATCTGCTCCGCATGCTCTGGCCCCTCTGTTCCGCGCCAGAGCGCAGGCTCAGAGCCACACGGGGATGGTATCGCGGTTTATCATCTCGTCAAAGCTCGGGCGCGCCCGAATGACAGCGAATTGATCGCCTTTCACCAGAACCTCGGGAATGAGCGGACGGGAATTGTATTCCGACGCCATGACTGCCCCATAGGCCCCGGCGGACCGGAAGGCGACCAGATCGCCCTCGCCCAGCACCGGCATGTTGCGTGCCTTGGCAAAGGTGTCACCGGTTTCGCAAACCGGACCAACGATATCCACCGGCGCCTGTTCGCTGCCCGCAGCGGGTTCCAGCACCGGCACGATGTCATGATAGGCCTCATACATCGACGGGCGGACCAGATCGTTCATCGCCGCATCGAGAATCAGGAAATCCCGCCCGGCGCCATGTTTCAGGTAGACCACCGACGACACCAGCAGTCCGGCGTTGCCCGAAATCAGCCGCCCGGGTTCGATCTCGATCTCACAACCCAGATGCCCCACCGTGCGGCGGATCACATCGCCATATTCCACCGGCAGCGGCGGCGCGGCATTCGTCCGCTCATAGGGGATGCCCAGACCACCGCCCAGATCAAGGCGACGGATATTGTGGCCATCGGCACGCAGGGCCTGGGTGAGCTCCGCCACCTTGTGAAAAGCCTGCTCAAACGGCTCAAGCTGCGTCAGCTGCGAGCCGATATGCACATCAATGCCGATCACCTCGATGCCGGCCATCTGACCTGCGCGGGCATAGACCTCGCGGCAAGTGGCAATCGGGATGCCGAATTTGTTTTCTGATTTTCCGGTGGCGATTTTGGCGTGGGTCTTGGCATCCACATCCGGGTTCACCCGCAGCGCGATCGGCGCCAGCAGGCCCAGCGACACCGCCACCTCATTGAGCGCGTCCAGTTCAGGTTCGCTTTCAACGTTGAACTGCCGAATGCCCCCGGTCAGCGCAATGCGCATTTCCTCACGGGTTTTGCCAACGCCGGAGAACACGATACGCTCCCCGGGGAAACCAGCCGCCTTGGCCTTGAGGTATTCCCCGATAGACACCACATCGACACCCGCACCCAGCTCGCACATCAGCTTGAGCACGGCGAGGTTGGAGTTCGACTTCATCGCGAAACACACAAGATGGTCCATGCCCGAAAGCGCATCATCGAACAGCGTGAAATGGCGGGTCAGTGTGGCCGTGGAGTAGACGTAAAACGGCGTGCCGACCTGCGCTGCGACTTCGGGCAACGGAACGTCTTCGGCGTGAAGCACACCGCCGTGATAGAGGAAATGGTCCATCTTGGGTCTTTCGGAAGAAGGGAGATATCCCCGCGATCAGTTCGCCGGGAAATGAATGTTAATGGAGGTATCCGTATAACTGCCACCCTTGGAGTTCACCCCAATGGTGGTGGAGGCCCCGACCTGGGGTTTGACCGGTTCGCCACCGGCCCCACAGGCAACGAGCGTCGCAGTCACGAACAAAGCAGCAATGATCCGGGTCATCCCAGCACCTCTTTCCAACGGGCAATCTGCGCACGCACCTGAACCGGCGCCGTGCCGCCGTAGCTTGTGCGAGAGGCGACCGAGTTTTCAACCGTCAAGACGTCATAGACGCCTTCGTTGATCGCATTGTGAACGGATTTCATGTCTTCGAGGCTCAGATCCGGCAGATCACAGCCTTTTTTCTCGGCCATGGCGACCAATGCGCCAGTGACGTGGTGAGCGTCACGGAACGGCAGACCGGCTTCGCGCACCAGCCAGTCGGCCAGATCGGTCGCGGTCGAGAAGCCGGACGCTGCCGCCGCGCGCAAGCTGTCGGTATTGGCGGTCATGTCTGACACCATGCCGGTCATCGCGGCCAGCGCCAGCATCAGGTTGTCTGCCGCATCAAAGACCTGTTCCTTGTCTTCCTGCATGTCCTTGGAATAGGCCAGCGGCAGCCCTTTCATCACCGTCATCAGCGCGACATTGGCACCGAAAATGCGCCCGATCTTGGCCCGGATCAACTCTGCAGCATCGGGGTTTTTCTTTTGCGGCATGATCGACGAGCCGGTCGAAAACCGGTCTGACAGCGTCACGAAACGGAACTGGGCCGAAGACCAGATCACCAGTTCTTCGGCGAAGCGCGACAGGTGCATGGCACAGATCGAGGCCGACGACAGGAATTCCAGCGCGAAATCGCGATCCGCCACGGCATCGAGCGAGTTCGCAGTCGGCCGGTCAAAGCCCAGCGCCTCTGCCGTCATATGGCGATCAATGGGGAAGCCAGTTCCCGCCAGAGCGGCAGATCCGAGCGGGCTTTCGTTCATCCGCGCCCGCGCATCTTGGAAACGGGACATGTCGCGACCGAACATCTCGACATAGGCCATCATATGATGGCCCCAGGTCACAGGCTGGGCGGTCTGCAGGTGGGTGAAACCGGGCATGACCCAATCCGCGCCTTTTTCGGCCTGCGCGATGAGAGCAAGGATCAGGGCCTCGAGACCGGCAATGGCGGCATCGTACTGGTCGCGGGTCCAAAGCTTGAAATCGGTCGCCACCTGATCGTTGCGTGAACGCGCCGTGTGCAAGCGCCCTGCGGCCTCGCCGATGATCTCTTTCAGCCGCGATTCCACATTCATGTGGATGTCTTCCAGAGCCGTGGAAAAGGCGAATTCGCCCGTCTCGATCTCTGACAAAACCGTGAGAAGGCCTTCCCGAATGGCCTCGGCATCGCTATCCGTAAGGATGCCCTGTTTTGCCAACATGGCGGCATGGGCGCGTGAGCCTGCGATATCCTGGGAGGCAAGCCGCTTGTCGAAATCGATGGAGGCATTGATGGCTTCCATGATGGCGTCGGGCCCGGCAGCGAAACGCCCGCCCCACATCGCGTTTGATTTCTTTTCGGTCATGGACTTGTCCCGCATGTTGAAAACATTGATTGCCGCATTCCTTTATACGGCCCTGAGCCTCGGTGCAATTCCCGCTACGGCAGCGGATCTCAGCGCAGTTGCCGCGCTGAGAGAGGGCAGCATGCAGAAGCTTGGCTTCCACAGTGCTGCCAAACCCGTCAGCGGCCTGCCCTTTGCCGATCTCGACGGGGCAGAGACCCGGCTGGCCGATCTGGACGGCAAGCTCGTGCTGTTGAATTTCTGGGCCACATGGTGTGCGCCCTGCCGCAAGGAAATGCCGGAGCTCGATGCGCTGGCTGCCAAATATGAGGATGCTGGCCTGATCGTCCTGCCCGTCGCCACCGGCCACAATCCGCAGCCTGCGATCCGCAAATTCTATGCCGACGCCGAGATTGAAACCCTGCCGATCCGGCTGGATGCCACCGGGGCGATGGCGCGGGACATGGGGGTCTTGGGCCTGCCGGTGTCGATCCTGATTTCGCCGGACGGCGAAGAAATCGCCCGGATGACCGGAGACGCGGATTGGTTCTCCCCGTCGGCTCAGGCGGTGATCGAGGCGCTTTTGACACAGTACGACCTGAGCGCGAAGTAAAACTGCGTTCCCAAAATCTGCAAAACCTGTCCACCGCATAAGCTCAAGATAAACATAGGGTTGCCCCTGCCACGCAGGCGCAATTTTAAGCATTTTCCGGGGCTTTCTTTACCCTCTTTTCATCATTGACACGGCAGTCTGAGCGACATGTTAACCTGTGCCGAGGAAAAGGCATGTTTGGAAAGCCAACCGTGATGCCATGGTCCGGCCCAGACCGCGACAAAGGGGATGCACCCCCGATCTTCATGGAGGACGAATTTACCAGCCCTCTGTCTGCGGCCATCGCCGAACGGGACAAAGGCACGCTGAAAATCGTACAGGATGCGCTGCAGCGCAAACAGGTCGTGCTGGCCTATCAGCCGGTGATGCAGTCCATGCAGGCCGAACGCCCCGCCTTTTACGAAGGCTTGCTGCGGGTGCTCGACCCCACCGGACGCGTGATCCCCGCGCGGGAATTCATCCATGCCGCCGACGCCAGCGAATTGGGCCGACGCCTGGACTGCCTGTCGCTGGAGCTGGGCCTGGACGCTCTGGCCGAACACCCGCAATTTCGCCTGTCGATCAACATGTCGGCGCGCTCCATCGGCTTTCCGCAATGGCGCCAGACCCTGTTTGACGGGCTGGCCAAACGGGCCGATTCCGCCAATCGCCTTGTGTTGGAAATCTCGGAAAACTCGGCCATGATGATGCCGGACCTTGTTTCCGTGTTCATGGAGGAACTGCAATCGCGCGGCGTCTCCTTTGCGCTCGACAATTTCGGGGCCAGCTACACGGCCTTTCGCTATCTCAAGGATTTCTATTTCGACATCGTCAAGATCGACGGCAGCTTCATCCAGGGCATCGACGCAGACCCGGACAATCAGGTGCTGACCCATGCGCTGATTTCCGTGGCGCAGCATTTCGACATGTACACCATTGCCGAACGGGTCGAGACCGAACAGGATGCGGCCTATCTGCGCTCCATCGGCATCGACGGGATGCAGGGCCACTATTTCGGCACGGCCACCATGTCCCCCCGCTGGTGCGGTTAGCCCTTTGATGCAGCCCCATCCCTGCGGGAGAAATCCCGCCGACCGCCCTGCAGATCTCTATTGAAGGTTGAAAATGCTGCGCCTGCAGCATAGAGATATTGCGGGGAGCGCGTAACTTTGTTGCAAAAATTTCGTCCTTTGGGCAATCTCCCCACAAACATTCTGGGAGAGAGAGTATCATCATGACCAAAGTCGTTATTGCATCTGCGGCACGCACCGCCGTCGGCAGCTTTTCGGGCGCTTTCGCCAACACCCCGGCCCATGATCTTGGCGCGACCGTTTTAGAAGCCCTTGTTGAACGCGCCGGCATCGACAAGAGCGAGGTTTCCGAAACCATTCTGGGTCAGGTACTTACCGCCGGCCAGGGTCAGAACCCGGCCCGGCAAGCCCATATCAAAGCGGGCCTGCCGCAGGAATCCGCGGCCTGGAGCATCAACCAAGTCTGCGGCTCGGGTCTGCGCACCGTTGCGCTGGCTGCACAACATATCCTGTTGGGCGACGCCGATATTGTCTGCGCCGGTGGTCAGGAAAACATGTCAGTGTCTCCCCATGTCGCGAACCTGCGGGCCGGACACAAAATGGGCGACATGAAATTCATCGATTCGATGATCAAGGACGGTCTGTGGGACGCATTCAACGGCTACCATATGGGAATCACCGCCGAAAACGTCGCCAGCCAATGGCAAATCTCGCGCGAAATGCAGGATGAATTCGCCCTCGCGTCGCAGAACAAAGCAGAAGCAGCGCAGAAAGCCGGGAAGTTCGCTGACGAAATCGTGCCGTTCACGGTGAAAACCCGCAAAGGCGAAACCATTGTCGATCAGGACGAATACATCCGCCATGGCGCCACAATCGAAGGTATGCAGAAACTGCGTCCCGCTTTTGACAAAGAGGGCACCGTGACCGCAGCCAACGCCTCGGGCATCAATGACGGCGCGGCGGGCGTCCTGCTGATGTCGGAAGAAAACGCCCAGAAACGCGGGATCAAGCCGCTGGCGCGCATCGCCTCTTATGCCACGGCGGGTCTTGATCCGTCGATCATGGGGGTCGGGCCGATCTACGCCTCGCGCAAAGCGCTGGAAAAGGCGGGCTGGAGCGCCAGCGATCTGGACCTCGTGGAAGCCAACGAAGCCTTCGCGGCACAGGCCTGCGCTGTCAACAAGGACATGGGCTGGGATCCGTCCATCGTCAATGTGAACGGCGGAGCCATTGCGATTGGTCACCCGATCGGCGCCTCCGGGGCCCGAATCCTCAACACGCTCCTGTTCGAAATGCAGCGCCGCGACGCCAAAAAGGGCCTTGCGACACTTTGCATCGGTGGCGGCATGGGCGTGGCGGTCTGCGTCGAACGCGATTGATCCAAAGCTCTGCCGGGTCGCCTCTCCGCCCCGGCAGAGCTTACCACATGTTTTCAAAGACTTAGCATTTTCTAAATGAATTTCTTGATTTCACTGCCTGCAATGCAGTCAGATTGTCATGGGAGGTGCGCCACACTGTGAGGCACGACAGGCCGCGGACTATGTAACATGTCGGCGGGAAAATAATGCGGCGACGCAGCAATATTGTTGCGATCGAACAATATTAACAGTAACAAGATTGCAAGCGAATTGATTGATAAGGAGGAGTATCATGTCCAAAGTCGCTCTTGTGACCGGAGGATCACGCGGGATTGGCGCAGCCATTTCCATCGCTCTGAAAGAGGCGGGTTACACCGTGGCCGCAACCTATGCCGGCAACGATGAGGCCGCTGCTACATTCACCAAGGAAACCGGCATCAAGACCTACAAATGGTCGGTCGCCGATTACGACGCCTGTGTGGCGGGCATCGCCCAGGTAGAGGCCGACCTCGGTCCGGTGGAGATTCTGGTCAACAACGCGGGCATCACCCGCGATGCCCCGTTCCACAAGATGACCCCCGACCAATGGCGCGACGTCATGGACACCAACCTGTCCGGCGTCTTCAACATGACTCATCCGCTCTGGCCGGGCATGCGCGAACGCAAATTCGGGCGCGTGATCAACATTTCGTCGATCAACGGGCAGAAAGGCCAGTTCGGTCAGGCCAACTACTCCGCCGCCAAAGCGGGCGACATCGGCTTCACCAAAGCGCTGGCGCAGGAAGGCGCGCGTGCAGGCATCACCGTCAACGTGATCTGCCCCGGCTACATCGCCACGGAAATGGTCATGGCCGTGCCTGAAAAAGTGCGCGAATCGATCATATCCACCATTCCGGTCGGACGTCTGGGCGAACCCAAAGACATCGCACGCTGCGTGGTCTTCCTGGCCTCCGATGACGCCGGCTTCATCACCGGCTCGACCATCACGGCTAATGGCGGTCAGTATCTGACCTGACGCATCCCCCTGCGTCGATCATAGAAAATGCACAAGGGTCGCCCGGCTTTGGCGACCCTTTTTCCATTGCGGGGCGGAAAAACTTCGTCTTAATCCCCGCTATGACACGACGCAGCGCAACTTCCATCGGTTTTCTCGCCGTCCTCCTCTGGGCGCTTCTGGCGCTTTTCACCGTTCTGAGTACCCCCGTGCCCGCGCTGCAGCTGAATGCCATCAGCTTTGCCATCGGCGGGGTGATCGGCCTGTTCTGGATCGCCAGGAACAAATCTTGGGGTGAGCTGACCCGCGTGTCCCCTCTGGTCTACGCCTTCGGGACACTGGGGATTTTCGGCTATCACTTTCTGTATTTTTCCTCGCTGCGCCTTGCGCCCCCCGCAGAAGCCGCGCTGATCAACTATCTCTGGCCTCTGCTGATCGTGCTGTTCTCGGGCCTATTGCCCGGCGAACGTCTGCGTCCCCTGCATATTCTCGGCGCGCTTCTGGCACTTGTCGGCGCACTTCTGGTCGTGGCACGGGGCACCAGTTTTTCCGGAGATGCCTTCTGGGGCTATCTTCTGGCTCTGGGCGGTGCGTTTGCCTGGTCGAGCTACTCGGTGATCTCGCGCCGCATCGGTCATGTGACCACCGCCTCTGTCACGGTTTTCTGCCTGATCGCGGCAGTGCTGTCCGTGCTGACCCATCTGGCCTTCGAGGAAACGCAATGGCCAGTCACCACCAGCGGCTGGGTCTCGGTCGTGGCATTGGGCCTAGGGCCTGCGGGTGGAGCCTTTTACCTGTGGGATGTGGGCATGAAAAAAGGCGACATCCAACTGCTGGGCACCGCCTCTTATGCGGCGCCGTTGCTGTCGACATTGGCCTTGATTGTTTGGGGGATTACAGAGCCGAGCCTGACCCTGATGCTGTCCGCCGCGCTGATCACGGCCGGTGCCGGTTTGGCCGCTTTCGCCAGCCGCCAAACCGAATGATTTAAGTCAGTGAAGTGTCACCACATCAGGTGGTCGAAAGACGTTCGATTTCTTCCTTAATGCGCAGTTTCTGTTTCTTGAGGTCGGCAATTCGAAGACCATCGGTGCCTGGCGAACGTTGCGCGGCTTCCACGGCCTCCGAGAGGGATTGGTGCTTTTTCTTCAGTTCGGCAATATGTGAAGTCAAGCTCATGGTGTCTCCTCTCTGGTTGGTAGCTTCATGTAAAAGCTATGTGACAAGTGCAGCATAGAATCCGAGTCGTGTCACGGCTTTGTTTTGAAACAAACTGACCCCAAAAAGCCTACTTGCGAAATATTGCCAAATTCTAAGCGCCCCATGGCAGCGGGCCGCCGCCTCTCAGAATGGTGAGAACTTCCGGGTTGTAACTTTCGCCATCGCGCATATGTCGGGCGCCTGCATGCATGATCAGCGGCGCTTCGAGGACAAATTCAGCGCGCCCCTGTTTGCGCGCCTGTACCAGCACCAGCTCTGATGCGCGCCCGACCCGTGGGGCAACAGGTCGCACCCGCACCGACCCGAGACGGTCGTTCAAAGCCACAAGAATGTCCGGCAGACGGTCTGCCTTCTGGATCAGGGTCAGATAGCCCTTCGGTGCCAGGCGCCGGGCAGCCACGTCGATCCAGAGTTCCAGCGGCGTCTCCCCGGCCAGAGCAATTTCGCGGCCAAGGTCTTCGGCCGCGGTCGAGCGGCGACGGTCGTAATAGGGCGGATTGGCGATCACATGATCGAACCGCCGCGCCTTGAGCGCTGGCGGCAGATGTACCAGATCGGCCTCGACCACATCGAAATCGGCTGCGTTTGCGATGGCATTGCGACGGGCCAGCGCGGCATAGGCGGTCTGAACCTCAACCCCGGTCAGAGACAGCCCCGGCACCCGCGCCTGCAAGCAGAGCGAGGCCACGCCGACCCCGCACCCCAGTTCCAGAACGCTTTGCCCGGCCCGCGCCACGGTCGCCGCAGCCAGCAGAACCGGATCGACCCCGGCGCGATAGCCCTTCCGGGGCTGGAACACATGGATCTGGCCGCCCAGAAAAGCATCCCGCGTCTCTGTTTCGGGATCAAAATCTCCAAGGGGGACGGCTGCGCTCACAGGTCTTCCAGCGTGAAATCGTGATCCAGCAACACCCGGCGCGCCTGCATCAGATCATCATCCCGCACCATCAGCCGGCGCGGTAAAATGCCGATCGATCCTTCCAGGACGCTCATATGGACGTCCATTTCAAAGCAGTCTATATCCTCTCCGGATAGGAGCGCTTTGGCGTAAACGATCTGAGTGGGGTCGGTGGTGCGCAGAAGCTGTTTCATGACCGCGATTTAAAGACAGACCACAAGGTTTGTCGAGCCAAGGAGTTCCCATGAGTTTGGATGAGGGTGTGAACAAGGCCGCCGTGAAACCGCATGAAAAGCTGGCCAGCTATCTGAGTTCAGAGCTGACAGCCGTCAACACGCTGATCCGCGAACGGATGTCCTCGGAACATGCCCCGCGCATCCCCGAGGTGACCGCCCACCTTATCGAAGCCGGCGGCAAGCGCCTGCGACCGATGCTGACACTCGCTGCGGCACGGGCCTGCGGTTATGACGGCCCCTATCACATCCATCTGGCCGCAACGGTCGAATTCATTCACACCGCCACACTGCTGCACGACGATGTTGTCGACGAAAGCGCCCAGCGCCGGGGGCGTCCGACCGCCAACCTACTGTGGGACAACAAATCCTCGGTTCTGGTCGGAGACTACCTCTTTGCCCGCGCCTTCCAGTTGATGACCGATGCCGACAACATGCGGGTGCTGCAGATCCTGTCGAATGCCTCCGCCACCATCGCGGAGGGCGAAGTGCTGCAACTGACCGCCGCCCAGGATCTGGCGACGGACGAAGACATCTACCTGCAGGTGGTCCGCGGCAAGACCGCTGCGCTGTTTTCCGCCGCAACCGAGGTCGGCGGCGTTCTGGCCGAGGCCGACGACGCCGTGGTCAAAGCCCTGTTCGACTATGGGGATGCACTTGGCATCTCATTCCAGATCGTGGACGACCTGCTGGACTACTGGGGCTCGGAACAGACTGGCAAGAATGTCGGCGACGATTTCCGCGAACGCAAGCTGACCCTGCCCCTGATCAAAGCCATTGCCAAGGCCGATGACAGCGAACGCGCTTTCTGGGTCAAAACCATTGAGAAGGGCAAGCAGGACGAGGGCGATCTGGAGCATGCCATTTCGCTTTTGAACACGCATGGCGCGCTGGAAGAAACACGTCTGGTGGCGCTGGAGTGGGCGGACAAAGCCAAGGCCGCACTCACCGCTCTGCCTGAGGGCGAGGTCGTCGAGATGCTGTCAGATATTGCCGATTACGTCGTGGCCCGCCTGCGCTGAACCGGCATGCACGGAGCGCTGCTAGCCCGGCAGGGTGCTGGCGGAGCTGACCCACCACCACGGGTTTTCCGCCTGCAGCCGCAGCGCCGCCACATCTGCGCTATAGCGATCCGGGAACAGGCCAAAGCACGTCGCCCCAGACCCGGACATGCGCGCCAGTTTTGCGCCCGTCTGGGCGCGAAGCGCGCTCAGCGCCGCCGCGATTTCCGCAACCATGGCCACTGCTGGCGGCTCCAGATCGTTGCGCTGGGTCGTCAACCAGTCGATGAACTCCGCACCGTCCGTCCATTCCGGCAACACCTCGGGCATGGCCGGGTTGGTTTTTGTCTCCAACCCGCGAAACACCTGCGGCGTCGACACTTCGACCCGCGGATTGACCAGCACCATATGCAGGCCGGGCACTTGCAGCGGGGTCACGTGTTCCCCGATGCCCTGCATCCGCGCCGGCTTGGATCTTATGCACACCGGCACATCGGCACCCAGCGCCAGAATCTGCGCCCCAGCGGGAGGGGTCGCGCCCAGACGCAGCCCCGCCCGCAGGGTCGCCGCCGCATCAGCAGAGCCGCCGCCGATCCCTGAGGCCGGCGGCAAACGTTTGTCGAGGGTCAGGGCCATGGGCCGGTCCAAAAGCGCAGCGGCTTGCATCACCAGATTGCGCCCATCGGTCGGAAGCCCGTCGCCAAAGCGCCCGGTAATGATCATATCAGAGACTGCAGCAAGCTCCGCCGTAATCTGGTCACCCACATCCACGAACACCACCAGAGAATCGAGCAGGTGATAGCCGTCCTCGCGCTGTCCGGTGACATGCAGCGTCAGATTGACCTTGGCGGGTGCAAAGACCTTGACCATCTGTCCGATTTACCCGTCCTGCGGCGCGCGCGTGGGCTCTTCGCCCTCCTCGATCAGGACCCGGTCCAAACCGACGTCCAGCTTGCGACGAATGCGGTCGGCCTCGTCTTCTTCCGGATCGAACGACAGGGCGCGTTCCCATTGGAAACGGGCTTCGCGTTCCCGCCCGACGGCCCAGTAAACATCACCAAGGTGGTCGTTGATGACCGGATCCACCGGCATCAGCTCGACCGCCTGCTCCATCGGCTCAACCGCCTCGTCATAGTGACGCAACCGATATAGGCCCCAGGCCAGACTGTCGGTGATATAACCATCCTCCGGGCGCGCCTCGGCGGCAGCGCGGATCATCTGCATCGCCTCATCCAGATTGGTTTTCATTTCCAGATAGGAATAGCCCAGATAATTCAGAACCTGCGGCTGATCGGGTTCCAGTTCCAGAGCCTTGCGCAGGTCGGCCTCTGCCGCCTTCCAATCGCCCATCCGTTCATAGGCAATGCCGCGGGTGAAATAGAGCGGCCATTGCGCGCGTGTTGCGGGCTGGTTCAGTTCGATGGCCGCAGTATAGGCCTTAGCCGCTGCCTCGTAGTCTTCCTTTCGCCGCATAGCATCGCCCAAAGCGATATGCACCTCGGTGATTTCGGGATGCGATTTGGCAAGCTGATTGAGCACCTCAAGTTCCGCCTCTTCGCGCCCCAGCGCCCGCAGCGCCTCAGCGCGACCAAGGCTGGCCATCGGAAAACTCGGGCTGTCGGGAGCGATGCTGTCAAAGGCCACAATCGCCAGTTCGTAGTTTTCCAGACGCTCCAGAAGTGCCGCAACATAGAGCACATAGGCAGGTTCATCCGGGCGCAGGACCTCAGCAATCCGGGCGTAAAGCAGGGTATAGGAATCGTCCAGACCGCCATCCAGCGCATTGGCGACGGCGAAGAACACATCTGCCATGCCTTCACGCGCGCTGCGCACCACGTTAAAGGGCACGGTTTCTCCAGCTTCAAGCGCTGCGCGCAGGGCGTCAACTTCCGGATCCGCTGCCGGACCGAAGACACGATCCAGCAGGGCAAGCGCCTCGTCATCGCGTTCCAACTGGCTCAGGATCTGCACACGCGCCAAAATCGCCGGTCGCGAGGCTGGCAGATCCGTTTCATGCACCGTGTCCAGCGCCGCCTCGAAATCCCCGACCATCGCCAGAGCCATGGATTTGTTATAGGCGCCGAAGAATTCGAACCCTTTGCCCAGCGCGGACTTCTCCTCAAAAAGATCCAGCGCCGTCTGCACGTCGCCCTTACCGACATAGGCCCAGGCCTTCATCAGCCCGTCGACCACCGTGCTGATGCTCTGCCCGTCATCCAGGGCAGCGATCAGCGCCTCATAGTCGCCATCCCGCGCCAGTCGCGTCAGCGAAGCCATGGCCGAGATCTGGTTGGAAGGTTCCACCTCGAACAAAGCGACCGCCATCGGGGCGGCGGCATCAAACTCGCCCATGGAAATATCCGCCGAAATCATCGATTCCATCAGAACGGGATTGTCCGGATCGCTTTCCAGCGCACGTTCGGCATAAGCCGCGACATCTGCGAAACTGCGGTCCATCGTCGCCTGACGCGCCGCCAGATACGACCCGGCATCGGCCATGGCGCCGCCCGGTGAAACAAACCCGGCCCCGGCCAGAAAACCGATCAAAAGCCCCGGGGCAGTCAGCGTGGAAAGCATGCGGCGTGCGCGATCTGTCACCAGTCGTCTCCTCAACAATTCTGACTTCGGAGCCTATCGCCCAAACCAGAAGGCTGCAACGCAAACGGGGGCCACGCGAGCCCCCGTTCTCGATCTTTAAAAACACGTTGCCGTGAAAGGCTTACATATTCGGATAGTTCGGCCCGTCGCCGCCCTGCGGCACCGTCCAGGTGATGTTCTGGCTCGGTTCCTTGATGTCACAGGTCTTGCAATGAACACAGTTCTGGAAGTTCACCACAAATTTCGGCTCCTGGCCCTCTTCGGTCAGGAATTCATAAACCCCCGCCGGGCAATAGCGCTGAGACGGACCGGCAAACTGTTTGTAATCCACTTCGATCGCCGTCGCCTGATCCGCCACCTTCAGGTGAGAGGGCTGGCTTTCCTCGTGGTTCGTCGCGGCAAAGGACACGTTGGTCAGCCGGTCGAACGAAATCACGCCATCCGGTTTCGGATAATCGATCGGCTTGAAGTTTTCCGCCTTGCCGGTTGCCTCAGCATCCGTCTTGCCGTGTTTGAGAGTGCCAAACAGCGAGACACCGAACAGGTTGTTCGTCCACATGTCGAACCCACCCAACGCCAGCGAGGCCGCCAGACCGTATTTCGACCAGAAAGGTTTGACGTTGCGCACCCGTTTCAGGTCTTTGCCAACGGCACCTTCACGCAGCTCGGTCTCGTAACCCTCCAGCGTGTCGCCAGACCGACCGTCCTTGATCGCGGCCACGACATGTTCCGCCGCCGCCTTGCCAGACAGCATCGCATTGTGGTTGCCCTTGATGCGCGGCACGTTGACGAGACCCACGGAACAGCCAAGCAAAGCACCGCCCGGGAAGGCCGCTTTCGGCATCGATTGATAGCCGCCCTCGGAAATTGCGCGCGCGCCATATGCGACGCGTTTTCCACCCTCCAGAAGCTCCTTCACCAGCGGGTGCTGTTTGAAACGCTGGAATTCCATATAGGGGAACAGATAGGGGTTCTTGTAGTTCAGGTGCACCACAAACCCAAGGTAAAGCTGATTGTTTTCAGCGTGGTAGACAAATCCACCGCCGCCCGCGTTCGACCCTAGGGGCCAGCCCATCGAGTGCCAGACCTTGCCCTCGCGATGCTTGGCGGGATCGATTTCCCAGATCTCTTTCATGCCGAGACCGAATTTCTGCACATCGCGGCCAGCCTGCAGGTCGTATTTCGCGATGATCTCTTTTGCCAGCGACCCGCGCACACCCTCAGAAATCAGCACGTATTTGCCGTGCAACTCCATGCCCGGCTCGGTGTCCGGCCCGATGGTGCCGTCGGCTTCCAGCCCAAAGACCCCGGCCACGACGCCTTTGACCTCGCCGTTGTCGCCGTAGATCAGTTCGGAACAGGCCATGCCCGGGAAAATCTCGACGCCCATCTCTTCGGCCTGCTCGGCCATCCAGCGGCAGACATTGCCCATCGACACGATGTATTTGCCGTGGTTCGACATCAACGGCGGCAGCGGGAAGTTCGGAATGCGGACCGACCCGGCTTCGCCCAAAATGTGGAAATGGTCCTCCTTCACCTCGGTGGTGATGGGCGCCCCTTTTTCTTTCCAGTCCGGGATCAGCGCATCGATCCCAACCGGATCCAGCACGGCACCGGACAGGATGTGCGCCCCAACCTCAGAGCCCTTTTCCAGGACGACGACATTCAGGTCTGCGTCCAATTGCTTGAGCCGGATTGCGGCCGAAAGACCCGCAGGTCCCGCCCCCACAATCACGACATCATATTCCATCGCCTCACGCTCGATATTCGACATTTAGTTTCTCCCTGGCTCAGGCGGCTCTCCGGCGCTTACCTAACCGTGATGTGACGGAAGGGTCAATTTGAGAAGCGGTTTTTCGTTGCGTCTTTGCGCCCTTCCGGGTCGAATTTGCACCAATCTTCCGATTGGGCCCGTTTTTCCCGCGACAGAGCGCCACAGACAACTGTCAGTGGATTCGCGCCACCCTGTCACAGAGCTCTTGCATTTCACATCCATTCCGGGTCAGTTGGGTCGACACATTCCTGATAACCCAAGCACGCGGCGGCCAAAGGCACCGCCGTGCTTTTTTCGTGCAGATGAGTGCCCTGATGGAAAAGATTCTCATGACCCGCTCGGGTCACACCGCCCTGAACGACGAACTGAAGCAACTCAAGTCCGTGGAACGTCCGGCCATCATTCAGGCTATCGCCGAAGCGCGTGAGCTGGGCGATCTGTCGGAGAACGCGGAATATCATTCCGCGCGCGAAAAGCAGAGCTTTATCGAAGGCCGAATCAAGGAAATCGAAGGCCTGCTGTCGCTGGCCGAGGTCATCGACCCGAAAACCCTGTCCGGCGCCGTGAAGTTTTCCGCGACGGTCACGATCGTCGACGAAGACACCGACGAAGAGAAGACCTTTCAGATCGTGGGCGAACAGGAAGCTGACATCGAAAACGGGCTGCTCAACATCAAATCGCCGCTGGCACGCGCCCTGATCGGCAAAGAGGAAGGCGACAGCGTGGAAGTGCGCACCCCGGGCGGTGAAAAGAGCTACGAAATCCTCAAGATCGCGTATATCTGAAACCAGCGGCGATCGTGGAGGCCCCTTTGGAAGACAAAGGTCCCAAGAAAATTGAACTCGGCGTGTATCAGCGCCCCGAGCCGGAACCGCGGATCACCGCGACCGAAATGACCGCTGCGGTTCTTTCGCTGCTTTGGCTCGCGCTCACCATCGGATATTTTCTGATCGCGGGCAGCGATGACGGCAGCGGCGACAGTTTTGACAGCATCCGGTTCGTGATGATTCTGATCGCGATCTTCATGCCTGTCGCGATGATCTGGGTCGGCGCCTTAGCAGTCCGGGCTTCGGTGACGATGCGGGCGGAAAGCCATCGTTTGCAGACCGCGATTTCCGCCATGCGCCAGTCTTATCTGGCGCAGCAGCATGGCGGCACTGCGGCCACGTCGGTTGAGAAGAAACTTGACGAAATCGCCGCGGCGCAACGCAAGACGGAAACGACGCTGGCCATGTTCACCTCGATCCGTCCGCAGGCCACCCCGGCGGAGGACAAGCTGGCGATCCCGGCCCCCGAGACCGTAGAAGAACAGGCCTCTCTCGCGCTTGGCACCCCGGCAGAGGCCCTGTCGCCACCGCTGTCGGTCGCCGATTTCATCAAGGCGATGAATTTCCCGGAGACCGCCGAGGACAAGGAAGGCTTCCGCGCCCTGCGTCGGGCCCTGTCGGATCGCAAGGTCAGCCTGCTGGTCCATGCCGCGCAGGACATCCTGACGCTTCTGTCGCAAGACGGGATCTACATGGACGACCTGAAACCGGACCGCGCCAAACCAGAAGTCTGGCGCCGTTTCGCCAATGGCGAACGCGGGCACAGCATCGCGCCGCTGGGTGGCGTGCGTGACCGGTCTTCGCTGGCGCTGGCTGCGGGACGGATGAAACAGGATGCGATCTTCCGCGATGCGGTGCACCATTTCCTGCGCAAATTCGACAAGACCTTTGCCGAATTCGAAAAAAGCGCAACGGATGAGGACATTGCCGCGCTGGCGGACACGCGGACTGCGCGCGCTTTCATGCTGCTCGGGCGCGTTACCGGCACCTTCGACTAACCCCTGCGGGGCGTCACGGGTGTTCATCCGTCGCGCCCCCCATATTCGCTCTTTCGAATTGGTTTTTGCGCCCGGCCTGCCTAAGGCTATCCTGACCTGCAACAAATGGCCTGATCGATGTTTCGCTCTCCCGCTGCCCGACAATTTCTCAAAGGTATCAAAGACGGCTTGCCTTTCCATATCGTGCTATGGCCCTTCGCCGCCATTTTCGGTGCGATTGCCATGCAAGCCGGGCTTAACCTCGTTGAGGTCATGGGCATGTCGGTTCTGGTCATCGCCGGCTCGGCCCAGCTGGCCGCGCTGCAACTGATGTCAGACAATGCACCAACGCTGATCGTCATCGCCACGGCGCTGGCCGTCAATCTGCGCATGGGCATGTATTCCGCCTCGATCACCCCGCATATCGGCAAATCCTCTCTGCTGACCCGCGCATTTGCCGCCTACATGCTTTACGATCAGCCCTATGCCCTCTCCACGATCAAATTCGAGCAAGAGCCGGAACTGAGCGTGTCCGAAAAGCTGGGCTATTTCTTCGGCGTCGCCATTCCGCTGGGGATCGGCTGGTATATCATGACCTTCACCGGCGCTGTTCTGGGGGAGAAAATCCCGACCGACCTGGGCGTCGATTTCGCGGTGCCCATCACCTTTCTGGCAGTCGTAGCCCCGATGCTGAAAACACTCGCGCATCTGGCCTCGGCGCTGACGTCGGTTGTGCTTGTGCTGCTGCTTGGCTTCATGCCTTTCGGATCGGGTCTTTTGGTGGCCGCCGCCGTTGCGCTCGTGGTCGGGGCGCAGGTGGAACTCTGGATGGAGAAACGAAAGGCCCGCACATGATCGACATGAGCAGCACAGAAATCTGGATCATCATCGTGGCAATGGCCATCGGGACCTTCCTGATCCGCTTTTCGTTCCTGGGTCTGGTGGGGGATCGACCGCTACCGGAATGGCTGCTGCGTCTGCTGCGCTACACGCCCGTTGCAGTGTTGCCCGCTGTCGTGGCCCCAATGCTTCTGGGCCCTGCGGCCCAAACCCATGACCCCTTGCGACTGATCAGTGCCACCGCCACCATCGTGGTCGGCGTCTGGACGCGTAATGTGCTTTGGGCAATCTTGACGGGGCTTGGGATCTTTTTCGGGGCGGGCGCGCTGCTGCAGTAACCTGCAGCCCCAGCGTCCACCCCGCGCCTCTCAGCGCGTTTTCGGTCAGTTCAGCAGCAGTGGCGGTGCCTGCACCAACCGCCCGTTGTCGTCGGGGCTGTCATCGTAGAACTTGCTTTCGGTGACACCCGGATGGCTGCCAAACCATTCCATCAGCTTTTTCGGAGACATGGTTTGCGGCGCATCAGCAAAGCCCGGCAGTTCGGCCAGAATGTCAGACACGGCCACGGCGCAACGCGCCTTGGGAACTGCGCCATAGGCCTTGATCTTGGCCATGGCCAGTTCCGCCACCTCTGGGCTCACAACGATGGTCTGTTCGACCACATGCCAGCTGATGCGCGCGTGATAGTCCTTGTAGAACTCAACAGCCGCGTCGCTCATGCCAAAGTGCACGTCATTCCGTTCCGGCAAATGCGGGTGATAAAAGGTCCCCGCCGGATCGAAAATCGCGCGCTCAGAGGGCGCATTGACCATCAGTGCGGCATGACCGCCCTTGCCCGAGCGGTTGTTGATCACGGTGAACAGCGTCAGCGCATAGGGCGAGCCTTTGACATAGTGCGACCGCGCCACTTCCGCATCAGAGGCCCATTTCGGCTCAGCAGGACCACAGGCGCTCAGGGCAAGCAGACCCAAGAGCCAAAGTACTCGATAAAAAATTCGCAAGATTTCCGGCTCCTCGCCCGATCTGTCAGCTATTGAATACGGCGAGGATAATCAGAACGAAAACGGCGGCGCCAGCCACCCATGTCGACCATTTCAGGAAACCGTCAAAGGTCTTTTCCTGAACCGAAATATCCATGCTTCCGTGTTTATGTTCAGCCATCGTGCGTGTCCTTTTTGAAGGTCGTTGATCCTGAATTAGACGATTCAATGCGCCCTGTCACCCGTTCGATGCCCCATCGGCCTGTGCCGGTGGCGTGGCACTTTCCAGATCGGCCACCAACCGAAAGCCGATACGATTGGGGGCGACATCCGCCGGGGCCTGTTTCGGCAAGGCGCGCAGCATCACATTCAACTGCGTCACATGCTGAATAAGCTGGGTTTTCGTGCCAGTTTCATCCGCCCCATAGAACGTCACGATATCCGGATCGAAAAACCCGATCCCTTCGATCCGCATCACCCCGGTGTCCGAACCGGCAAACCCCATGGCGATCTCATGGGCACTGTCGAGCTGTTCTTCGAAATTCTTGATGTAGAGGATCAGCCGCTCATAGGCCCATTCGGCCTGGCTTTTGTCCTCAACTGGCTTCTTGGCGACCGATAACGGCAGCGGCTTTTGTTCCGCAGTTTGCGGGGCATCGGGATCGGCGTGGATCACCCGCGCGCAGGGCAGAGCCGCATTTTCATGGGCTTCGGCGGTGGTGCGAATTGGGTCGTCCTGTTCGGCCATGCCGGTCTCCCGTCGTCAGTCTTTGGTCTGCCACAGGATAGCACCATCGTCCCTCTCATGACCGGTGACAAGCCCCAGCGCCTCCAGATGGCGACAATGCGCCATGGCTTCGACCATGGCCAAACCATATTCCCCCGTCCCGATCCTGCGCCGGAACAGAACGTCGAAACAGTCGCAGGCAGTTCGGGGCGTTTGCAACGCCTCGGTCAGCCGTTTCAGACCGCGTTTGTGACTGTCGATCAACTGCCGCAGTCGGGCGGGCAAGCCGTGGTAGGGCAGCTTGTGACCGGTCAAAACCAGTTGATCATCACGCGCGTGGGGCACGAAAGCTTCGCAGGAGCGCAGCCACTCACCGACCGGATCAGCCATAGGTTCCGTGGCCGAAACGCCCAGATTGGGGGAAATCGCCCCGAGCAGCTGATCGCCCCCGATCACCAAAGCATCGTCCTGGCTCCAAAAGGTCGCATGTTCCGGCGCATGGCCATCGCCACAGCGCACATCCCAGTTGCGACCGCCAAAACAGATCGTGTCTCCGGCCTGCACACGGGTGTAGCCCAGCGGGATCGGGGCGACAGCATCGAGCGTGTTGAAAGGACGTTCCTGCGCGCGCTTTTCATAAACATCCGCCGCCATGCCACAGCTGCGCCAAAACTGCAGCATTTCCGGCGTCGGCGCTTCCTGCACATCGAGACGCAACATGCGGGCCATCAGATAGGCGGTGCGCGTCGTCACCAGCTCGGCACCATGGTCGGCCATGAACCAGCCCGCCAGTCCGATGTGATCCAGATGATGATGCGTGGCAATCACCCGCTGCACCGGCCGCCCGTTCAACGGCCCTGACAGCAAGCTGCCCCAAGCCGCGCGGGTCTGGGGGGTATCAAGCCCGGTGTCCACAATGGTCCAGCCGGGCCCGTCATCAAAAGCGTAGATATTCACATGACCCAAAGGCTTGGGCATTGGCATGCGCGCCCACAGAACACCCTCTGCGATTTCGACCGCGCCCCCGGCCTCAGGTGGCGTAAAGGGGGTGCGGATCGGGGCAGTCATCAGGCAATCAGGTCCTCGCCACTCAGGGCATAAACATCGGCGGCCCCAAGGCGCGCCTGCGCCAGAAGAGCGGTGTACTCAGGCAACATACGGTTAATGTAGAAAGCTGCAAGCCGCGAGCGAGGGCCTTCACCCTCTTCGACGATGGCGGCCTTCAGGTGGAAATACCCCCCAAGCACCCGCGCAAAGGCGCGCAGGAACGGCACCGCCCCGGCAAAGCGATCGTTCATCGGCAAGGCCAGCATCGCCTCGACACCTTCGCGCAAAGTTTCCGCCGCTTCCCAGACTGCTTTCGCGCGCTTCGGCAATTCCGCCCGCGCCGCTTCGGCAAAGGTTTCGATCTCGTCGAGAATGGCAAAGGCCGCGTCGCCCCCATCCATCAGCTTGCGCCCGACAAGATCCATGGCCTGAATGCCGTTGGTGCCCTCGTAGATCGAGGTGATCCGGGCGTCGCGCGCATATTGCGCCGCGCCGGTTTCTTCGATGTAGCCCATGCCACCATGCACCTGCACGCCGGTCTGGGCCACTTCATGGCCGATGTCGGTCGAAAACGCCTTCGCAATCGGGATCAAGAAAGCGCCGCGCGCCGCCTGTTCCGGATCGGAGCGCCCCAGATCCAGCGCCATGCCACAAGCCAGTGCGATCGAACGGGCCACGAAGGTGTCCGCGCGCATCGTCGCCAGCATCCGGCGCACATCGGCGTGATCGATGATCGTGCCGTTTTCCGTGCCGATGGGCGATTTGCCCTGCACGCGGTCCTCGGCATAGGCCAGCGCTTTTTGCGTGGCTGCTTCGGCGATGCCGACACCCTGAACCCCCACGCCCAGACGCGCGTTGTTCATCATGGTGAACATGCATTTCATACCTTCGTGTTCATTGCCCACGAGCCAGCCTTTGGCGCCCTCATATTCCATCACACAAGTCGGCGACCCGTGAATGCCGAGCTTATGTTCGAGGCTCACGACCTTCAGGCTGTTGGCTTCGCCCAGCGTACCATCCTCGTTCGGCAGGATCTTGGGCACCATGAACAGGGAAATCCCCTTGGTCCCCGGCACGCCGTCAGGCAGCCGTGCCAGCACGAGGTGGCAGACGTTTTCCGAAAAATCGTTGTCGCCCCAGGTAATGAAGATCTTCTGACCGCTGATCGCATAGGACCCGTCGTCATTGCGTTCGGCCTTGGTGCGCAGCGCACCCACATCCGAACCTGCGCCCGGCTCGGTCAGGTTCATCGTGCCGCACCATTCCCCGGCCACCAGCTTCGGCAGGAACCGGGCTTTCAAATCGTCAGAGGCGTGATGTTCCAACGCCTCGATCTGGCCCTGACACATCAGCGGATAGAGCGACAACGACAGACAGGCCCCCGACATCATTTCATTGACGGCGGTCGCGACGGTCAGCGGCAGGCCCATGCCACCGTTTTCTGGAGAGGCAAGCATCCCGATCCAGCCGCCTTCAGCCACCTGCGTCAGTGCATCGCCAAAACCCGGAGAAGTTTTCACGACCCCATCAACCAGCTTTGCGGGCGTCAGATCGCCACCACGGTCCAGCGGTGCCACCACATCAGACGCCAGCTTGGCAGCCTCTTCGAGAATCGCCGACACCGTATCGCCATCTACCTCGGCAAAGGCATCGGTCTCCAGCACGGCATCAAAACCGAGAATCTGATCAAGGATGAACTGATAGTCCGCAACCGGGGCGCGATAGGTCATGTGGGTCTCCTCCTGCAGGCGCGCGATCACGCCGCGACAGATATTTGGCAACGGTCAAAGCCGTTCTGTTGCAAGAAAATTAGCGAAGGAAAGGACCCTGCCCAACCCAAACGCTGCGTCACGCCCGCCCGGCATCCGCCGACAAAAGCGCGGGACTGACCCCGAGCGACAACAGCGCGGCTTCCCATTTCCCGCCGTCAGGGGTTCCGAACACCAGTTCGGGGGAGGCATCGCAGGTCAGCCAGCCGTTTTCGGCGATCTCGTTTTCAAGTTGCCCCGGCCCCCAGCCGGTATATCCCAGACACAGCAGGCGGGCGACCGGCCCGTCCCCCTGAGCCATATCGCGCAGGATATCGCGTGAGGCGGTCATGGCAAAGCGTTCATCCACTTCCATGGAGGCATGGTCGGCCACATAGTCTGAACTGTGGAGCACGAAACCGCGCCCCAATTCCACAGGTCCACCCAGATGCACCTGCAAGGGCTGCATATGGGTGCTGGGATGAATCTCAAGCTGTTCGAACACGTCGCGCACAGAGATTTCCTGCGACGCTTTGTTGATCGTCAGCCCCATTGCGCCTTCGTCGGAATGCGCACAGACGAACACCACCGCATTTTCAAAGCGCGGGTCCCCGATGCCCGGCATGGCAATCAGAAGCTTACCCGTCAGATCATAGTTGTCTGGCTGCGTCATACCCTCACCTCACCTCATGCGGGCGCAAGGTGCAAGCCTTCGCGTCCAAGAAATCGCGCCCGTCTTGCAACACAGACCCTTCTTTCGCTGAAATGTGAGTTCTCGTGTGCACCGCCTCTGCCTATATGAAAGGCATGAAGCAGCATCTGACCTCTCTTCGCGGGATTTCCGCGCTCTGCGCCACCCTGGCACTTTTCACATGGCTGGCGCTGCCACACGCCGCCCAGGCAGACGTGCCCGACGACATGGCCCGCCTCGAAATCCTCCCCGGCTGGCAGATGGAGAACGGCCACCGCATGGCCGCGATCCGGGTGCAGCTGGCCCCCGGCTGGCACACCTATTGGCGCACCCCCGGTGAAACCGGCATCCCGCCGCAATTTGACTGGAGCGGGTCGGACAATCTGGCGGCGGTGGACATCCATTGGCCAGTGCCAACCTATTTCAGCGAGAATGGCATGTGGTATCTGGGCTATGCCAAAGAGGTCGTCCTGCCAGTCGAACTCACGCCCGAAGCCCCCGGTGATATTTCTTTGCATGGCACAGTGGACATGGGGGTGTGCAATGACATCTGTGTGCCGATGTCGGCGCGGCTTGAGGCGACATTGCCCGCCGGTGCGACCGGACCGCAAAATGACGCCATCCGCAGCGCCTTGGCCAATCGTCCTGCACGGCTGACCAAGGCACGCTGCACAGCGGTCCCGATTTCGGACGGGCTGCGACTGACCACCGACGTTCAGGTGCCCGCGCTTGGCCCCAATGAAATCGCCATGGTGGAACACCCCGACCGCAGCATCTGGATTTCAGAAGCCCAGACCCGCCGGAGCGGCGGGACGTTGCACATCGAAACCGATCTGGTGCCAGCAGAGGCCCAGCCCTTTATGCTGGATCGCTCGGCCCTGACCATCACCGTGATCGGCGACGGGCGCGCCTATGAGGCGCAGGGCTGCACCGGCGGATAAGGGTCCGCTTCCTTTGCGCAAAACCCTTCAGGCATCCGCGTGATGCCTGTCGCCCGCTCTGACGAACCAGAGAGCCACAGCGAAATACAACAGCACCAGCCCGCCCAGCGTGCCCAGCGCAAACATCCCAAGAGCGGCAGACAGCCCGCCCCCGCCCAAGACGACAGGCAATGCGCCCGTTGCAAAAACGGTCCCCAGCGTGGCGGCGAACCACAACAGCGTGGCCAGTGCTGCCAGCATCAGCACCGTGCCGCTGCGGCCAAAGCGCCGCCGGGCACGCAGCCCCCTGCGCAGGGCCACCACCTGACGCGTCAGGTCCAACTGAATCATCAGAATGGCTGGCACCAGCAGCAAGACCACCACCATGCCAAAGCCCAGCCCATAGGCCAGCGTGATCACCGTCGGCTTCAGGAACTGCGCATCGGCAGAGCGTTCATACAGCAAGGGCGCCAACCCCAGAACTGTGGTCATCGTGGTCAGCATCACCGGGCGCAACCGGTCGGTGGCCGCATCAATGACCGCCTGTCGCAGCCCCCGGTCACGGCTATAGTCATCCACGGTGGACACAAGCACGATCGAATCATTGATGATGATCCCGGTCATGCCGATCAGCCCGACGATGGAGAACATCGACAGCGGCACCTCCCAGATGGCGTGACCATGGATCGCCCCGATCAGCCCAAAGGGGATCACCGACATCACGACCAGAGGCCGCGCCCAGCTCGAGAAAATCCATGCCAGCGTCAGATAGATCCCGATCAGAACCCCCATCAGCCCCAGCGTTGCATCCGACAGGAACCGGTTTTCCTGTTCCGACAGGCCGGAAATGCGATGGGTGATGCCATAGTCTTCGTCGAGCGTGGGCAGGATGTCGTCGCGCAGGATGGTCTGGATCTCGCTGGCCCGCGACGGGTTGTCTTCGCTCAGATCCCCCGACACGGTCAGAATGCGCAGTCCGTTTTCGCGGCGCACCGTCGAAAACCCGCTCTGGCGCGTGACCGACACGACGTCCGAGAGCGGCACATAGATCCCGGCGCCAGTCCGCATCTGCATGCGGTCTATGAAGTCCGCGGTCAGCTCTGCCTCCGGCAATTCCACCCGCACCGTGGCCGTGCGGGTGCTTTCCGGGAAGGTCGCCGCCTCAATGCCACCCAGCCGGTCGGACAGCACCGCCCCCAGGTCGTCGATGGAAAAGCCCAGTGCTTCGCCCTGTGGCGTCAGCTCCAGCACAAGCTCCTCTTTGTCATAAGACAGGGTATCTTCCAGAGCCGAGACCTCGGGGAACTCCGCCAGCCGCGTCTTCAACGCCTCGGCGGCCGCTTTCAGGGTCACCGAATCCGCGCCATAGAGATCAATGTCGATGGCATCTCCGCCCGGTCCAAAACTACCACGCCGGAAAGACACGGTTTCGGCCATCGAATGGTTGACCACCTCTTCCTGCAGGTCCGCGACAAAGGCGTAGGACGAATAGGGCCGCAGATCCGCGTCGATCAATTCTATGGAAATCCCGCCCAACTGGTAGGCTTCCTTGGTGTCGGTGCCACTCAGCCCGCGCCCGGCATTCGATCCGATCTGCGCGACCGCATAGGCGAGCGGATTGAGACCGTATTCGTCCTCATAGCGGGCCGCGACGGCTTCGGTCGCCCGTTGCATTTCGCGCGCCATTGCCAGAGTGTCCGACCGCACCGCAGCGGGCAGCATGGCGAAATTGCCGGTGATCACCGGCTGTTCGGGCGAATTGAAAAACCGCCATTGCACCTTGCCGGTGATCAAGAGCGCGACCTGCATCGCCAACAGGAACACAGCAGCAGCGATCAGCGGATAGCGCAGCATCACGCCCCAGCGCGCAACGGGGCGGAACAGCTTTTCACGAAAGACGCGAAACCCTTTGTCCACCTGCCGCGACGGCCAGTCGTACCAATGCGATTTCGCCGTGGCGGCGATGGAATGGCTCAGATGGTTCGGCAAGATGATGAAACATTCCAACAAAGAGCCAAGCAGCACGACAATCACGGTAAAGGGAATATCGGCAATCATTTCGCCGAAGCGCCCCGAGATCGCGGTCAGCCCGAAAAAGGCGATTACCGTGGTCACGGTTGAGGAAAACACCGGTGCGAACATCCGACGTGCCGCGTTTTCCGCCGCTTCAACTGGCCCCTCTCCAAGGCGCCGCACCCGAAAATCGGCATGTTCGCCTACGACAATGGCGTCATCCACCACGATGCCCAGCGTGATGATCAACGCAAAAAGCGAAATCATGTTGAGCGTCAGCCCCGCCAGATACATCAGCGCAATGGCCGACAGCATCGCCACGGGAATACCTGCAGCGACCCAGATCGCCGTGCGCGCATTCAGAAACAAAAACAACAGCAACAGAACCAGACCCAGCCCCATGGCACCATTGCTGAGCAGCAAATCCAGACGGGCCTGAATCGACTCGGCCCGCGTGCGGTAGAGATCGAGTGTCACCCCTTCGGGCAGGGTCGGCTGCATTCGGGCGACGACCTGTTCGACGCTGTGCTGGATGCCAATGGCATCGCCCTGCGCCGAACGGGCCACCTGCACGGAAACGGCTGGATTGTCGCCCACGTAAAAGGCCTCATCGCGGTCGGCCCCGTTCATACGCACCGTCGCGACATCGCCCACCGTCACCTGCGATCCGTCAGCGTTGCTGCGCAATACAATCCCTGCGATGTCTCCTGCCGCGCGCTTTTCCACACCAGCGCGCACCCGCGCTCCGCCGGTGCCGACACTGCCTGCCGGGCTGGTGTCCGCCTCGGCCCGGATCGCCGCTGCGATTTCAGCCATGGAGATGTCATGTTGCATCAGATTGAGCGTCGGCACCTCAACCACGGTTTCGCTGGCGGCCACGCCGGAAATCGTGGTGCGCGTGACGCCTTCGGCAAACAGCCGGGCCACAAGTTCATCCGAAAATCGTGCCAGCTGATCGAGCCCCACCGGCCCAGTGATCACCACATCGGTCACCCGGTCGGTCCAGCCACCCCAGCGAATCACCGGATCATCGGCGCTGTCCGGCAGTTCGGTGACCGTATCGACGGCTGCCTTGACGTCATCGGCCGCACGCTGGATGTCCCAGCCCGGTTCGAATTCCAACCGTATGCTGCCCCGCCCCTCAACCGAGGTGGCGCTGCTTTCCAGCACGCCTTCGACAGCCAGAAGCGTCGGTTCGAGGACCTGCACGATCGCATTGTCGACATCTTCCGGACCGGCCCCGTCCCAGGCAACAGATACCCGCACGCTGTCCACAACAATGTCGGGGAAATACTGTGCCCGCATCCGCGGCACAGCGGTCAGACCGGCCACCAACAGGATCAGCAACACAAGGTTTGCCGCCGTGCGATGACGGGTGAAATAGGACAGGATGCCCCGCGCCTGCTGCAAACCAGCCGCCATCGCCTAGCTGCCCATCTGCTGTTCGAGCCGCGCCACGAGGTCTGCGGACACGGTCTCGGCCGAAAGCTGCTCGACCAGACGGGCGCGCCGCTCCGGAGGCATCGGGCTGGTTTCAACGAACTGCAACAAGCTGGCGCGTTGCGCGTCATCCAGTGCGATCATCTCGCCGGCAGCTTCGGGGTCGGTCCCGTTCACCCGCACGCGAATACCGGCCCCCAGCAGGGGCGAACGTTCCGCAACGACCTGACGCCCGTCCATGTCCTGCGCGGCGACAAGAATCTCATCCCCCTGCCGGCGCAACAGGCGCACCGGGATCTCTTCCAGACGGCTTTGTTCTGTGACGGCCAACACGGTGCCATTCGCGGCCAGAGCCGCCGCAGGCAGGCGCGCAACGCCATCAAGTGGCGGCTCTTCAATGGACACCGTCACGAAATCCCCAGGGCGGAAAGCCGGGGCCGGGTCAAGACGGGCATAGAGCATGCGCCCGGTCTGCCCTTCGGCCACGGCAGCACTTTCCCGCACCACCTGCCCCGCCACCGTCAGATCCAGACCAGCAGCGGCGAGATGCACCGTGACCGGCATGTTCGGCAGACGGCCCGCCTCTTCGACGAGGCGCGCATATTGTTCGGTGGAAATGCGAAAGGCGACTTCGAGTTCGCTCGGCGCGATCAGCGTGGCAACCTGTTCGTTGCCACTGAGCAAGGTGCCAAGCGCCCCGGTGACCTCGCTCAACACACCGTCGAATGCGGCGGTGATCGTCATATCCTCCAAAGTCCGCTGGGTATCATCGAGATCGGTCCGGGCGCGGAAAATGGCAGTTTTCGCGCGATCAACAGCCGTTTCGGCATCCGCCAATGCCTGCCGCTTCGACAGCACCGATTGCGCGGCGGCGGCATGGCTCAAGGCAGCCTCTTCCAGTGCGGCAGAGCTGCCGACGCCGCGATCAAACAGCCCTTGCTGACGATCCAGCCCCGCCTTGCGCAAATCGCGCTGGGCCTGCGCCGCCGCCAGATCATCTGCAGCAATATCGCGCGACCGTTCTGCGTCGCGCGCATCGGCTTCGGCCTCCAGCAGATCGGCCCGGGCAACATGCACAGCCGCCTCGGCATCGGCGGTATCAATGCGCAGGATCACCTCACCGGCCTCGACCGCGCCACCTTCCTCAAAGCTGTCGGAAATGTCGACAATCCGGCCAGCGGCAGGCGCGCGCAGATCCAGCGTCTGCCGTGCTTCGATCTGACCATAGGCGGTCAGGATCGGGGTCACCCGAGACGGCGCGACGGTCACGACATTAACGGCAAACTGGCGTTCGCGCCCCTGTGGCGGGCGGCCTTCGGCGGCCAGACGTTCCTCAAAGGCAGAATAGACCTGAAATCCGGCAGCCGCCAACAAGGCACAGGTCAGCGCCAGCAAAAACAGCCCCGTGAAAGATCGGCGTAGAAAGCGCATGAAAGGCCCCTTTAGGTCAGCGCGCGCGTGCGTCGGTCTTGTCGGACCTGTTGCAGCAGCTTGCCACAACGATCCAGATTGTCATTTTACGCGAAGGGACGGGATTTCCGTCGCGAAAAGTGCTCACGTCTGCGCGAGCACTCATTTCCGGCGCAGATGTTCATCCAGCCGTGGCATGATCTGCACAAAATTGCAGGGTTTGTGACGATAGTCGAACTGGGGTTGCAAAATCTCGTACCAAGCGTCCTTGCAGGCGCCCGTGGAACCGGGCAGCGCGAACAGATAGGTGCCCCCGGCGACCCCGCCCGTGGCGCGCGACTGCACCGCTGAGGTGCCGATCTTTTGCATCGAGACAATGGTGAACACCGTCCCGAAAGCGTCGATTTCCTTCTCGTAGACATCGCGATGCGCCTCCACCGTGACGTCCCGCCCGGTCAGCCCGGTACCGCCGGTGGAAATCACCACATCCACGGCGGCATCCGCGATCCATCCCTGCAGGATGTCGCGGATCAGGTCCCGGTCGTCGGTCACGATCTTGCGGTCGACCACCTCGTGACCGGCCGTCTCGATCATTTCGACCAATGTCGCGCCAGAGCGGTCATCGTCAAAACTGCGGCTGTCGGAAACGGTCAGCACGGCGATACGCACGGGGATAAAGGTGATGCTTTCGTCAATCTGGCTCATGCGCGCTCCGTGGCGAGTTTGAGGGCAAGCACTCCGAAAACGGATGCGGAGAGATAGCGTAGCAGGCGTTCGGCGCGCTGGCTGCGTGCCAAAACGCCGCCCAGCCCGACGGCGAACCAGCCCACAGCAGCATTGATGACAAAGCCGCCAAGTGAAATCACCGCGCCGAAGATCAGGAACTGCGCCAGCACGCTCCCGCGTTCAGGATCGACGAATTGCGGGATGAAGGCGAGGATGAACAGGATCACCTTCGGGTTCGAAACGTTGACGAAAAAGCCTTCGCGAAAGGCGCGCGCCGGGGATTTCGGCATCTGCCCGGCGGCCCCGCTGCCAAGTGGGCGGCGCAGCATACGGATCGCCAGCCACACCAGATAGGCGACCCCGATCCAGCGGATCGTCGCAAACAGATGCGGGCTGGCCGCGACCAATGCCCCAAGGCCAAGCCCCGCAAGCGTCACATTGACCAGAGATCCGGCAGAAATCCCGGCGCTGGCAGCGACCGCCGACTGCCGACTGCCGCGCAACCCCTGCGCCAGACAGAACATCATATCCGCCCCCGGCGTCATGTTCAGCGCCAGCGCGGCAGGCAAAAAGGCCGCGAGCGTCAGAGGCTCGACGATCATGCCAGGCTCCTCAGCCGGGCCTGAATGTCCAACAGATCCGCCCAGGCTTCGCGCTTCGCCATCGGAGTGCGCAGCAGATAGGCCGGATGCGTCATCGGCATCGCCGGTTTGCCCAGAACCGTCTGCCATTTGCCCCGCAATCGCGTGATCCCGGCCCGGCCCAACAAGGCCGTGCAGGCCCAGTTGCCCATCAGGACAATCACATCCGGGTCGGCCAGTTCGATATGGCGCAGCAGAAACGGCTTCAGCATGGCGATTTCCGCCGTGGTCGGATCCCGGTTTTCCGGCGGACGCCATGGGATCGGATTGGTGATATACAACGCATGCTCACTGTCGGGCGACGTGCGATCCATGCCGATGGCCGCAAACATCTTGTCCAGCAACTGACCCGAGCGCCCGACGAAGGGCTTGCCCTGAATGTCCTCGTCACGTCCCGGTGCCTCGCCGACGATCATCACCCGGGCCTTGGGATTACCGTCGGAAAACACCAGATTGCGCGCGCCGCGTTTCAGATCACAATGATCGAATCCCGCCAGCGCGTCGCACAAGGCCTCAAGACTGGTCGCAGAGGCCGCCAGTCGCGCCGCAACATCGACGGGATCGACTTCGGGCGTTTGCGCCACCGGGACCACCGCTGCCGGGCGGCCCTGCCCCCCCGGTCCGCGCGCCTGCGCTGCCGCAGGTTTCGGCGCCTCCTGCGGGATCTCATAGCGATTCACGGGCGTCTCCCCGATCGCGTCCACCGCGCCGAGTTCGATCTGCCACTCCAAAAGAGCGTGCGCCTGCCAATAGTCGATCTGAGTCTCCATGAAGACCAAGCTACAGCCTGTCTCCGCCAAGGTAAATCAGCCCCGTGGCCCCAAGCCGGGAAAAGCCTGCTACCCTTCTCCTGCCTGCCCCCGGCCCGCCACCTTTCCCAGCGCTTTCGTAACAGTCGCCATTGCCCGTGGCGGCAGGCTTTTCTATAAGCGAAGTCATCACAGGCACGATCCGTAGGAGGCACCATGGCATTCCGGCAAAAACACCTTTTGGGGATCGAGCCACTTCATCCCGAAGAAATCAAAACGGTTCTGGACGTGGCCGAACGCTATGTCGATCTGAACCGCCAGTCGCAGAAACATTCTGACGCGCTGCGGGGTCTCACCCAGATCAACATGTTCTTCGAGAACTCGACCCGCACCCAGTCGTCGTTTGAACTCGCAGGCAAACGGCTGGGCGCCGATGTGATGAATATGGCGATGCAGGCCAGCTCGATCAAAAAGGGCGAAACCCTGATCGACACGGCGCTGACGCTCAACGCCATGCATCCTGACTTGCTCGTGGTGCGCCATCCGCATTCCGGCGCGGTCGATCTGTTGTCGCAAAAGGTCAACTGCGCCGTTCTGAACGCGGGCGACGGCAAACATGAACATCCGACGCAGGCGCTTCTGGACGCTTTGACGATCCGCCGCGCCAAGGGGCGGCTGCACCGGCTGAACATCGCGATTTGCGGCGACATCACCCATTCGCGCGTGGCACGGTCGAACCTGATCCTCTTGGGCAAGATGGAAAACCGCGTGCGCCTTGTCGGTCCACCGACATTGGTTCCGCAGCAATTCCGGGAATTTGGCTGCGAAATCTATGACGATATGGCCGAGGGTCTGAAAGACGTCGATGTGGTGATGATGCTGCGCCTTCAGAAGGAACGCATGGACGGCGGCTTCATCCCGTCGGAGCGGGAATATTTCTATCGCTACGGGCTGGATGCCGACAAGCTGGCCCACGCCAAACCCGATGCGATCGTCATGCATCCGGGACCGATGAACCGCGGCGTCGAAATCGACGGCACGATTGCCGATGACATCAACCGGTCGGTCATTCAGGAACAGGTGGAAATGGGCGTAGCGGTGCGTATGGCCGCCATGGACCTGCTGGCGCGCAACCTGAAAGCGGACCGCGAAGCTGCAGCGGCGGGAGTGATGGCGTGAGCGATCCGCTCGAGATCACCGGCACCACGCGCCGCAGCGTCTGGGTCTTCGCCCTCCCCGGCCTGACGATGGCTGAGGCCACGGCATTGAACCAACCGCGCTATGACGAAGACGGCGACCTGAGCGACTGGCCCCTGGCCGCCGCGCTGGGTGTGCACCCGGCGCCAGATGCCGATTTCATCGAAGTCTTTGATCCGACCGCCCTCGATGGCTACGGGTTTGCCCGCTACCTGTCCGAGGCCAACGGAATGGACATCGGCGAAGATGCGGCACGGCTCGACGCGATCACCGACCCGGTCGTTCTGGTCTTTTCCCAAGCGTTGGAGAACGGTCAGAGCCACTTTGCCCCCAGCGCACCGCTGCATTTTGCCGGGCGCTACAGCCTGCCCTATGAGCTGCCACCGGTCATAGGCATCGATACCGACAGCGCCAAGGGGCAACTGCCTCAGGGCAAACCGCCCAAAAGCCAGGCCCGGATTTCGGGCATGGTGGCGACCGTCGTCCTGATCTTTCTGGCGATTTTTGTGGCCGCCTTCGTGTGGGTGGGCGGATGACCGACGGTTGGCAGGACATACTGCATCCCGGCGAACGGGTGCTGTGGCAGGGCCAACCGGACGGGCGTGTCCGCTTTAATGGCCCGCAGATGCCCTTTGCCCTCTTCGGCATCATCTTTGCAGGCTTTGCCGTCTTCTGGATGGTGATGGCGGCCCGCAGCGGCGGGTTCTGGGTCTTTGGCCTGATCCATTTCTTTGCCGGTATCGTCGTGGCCTTGGCCCCGTCGCTGATCGGACCCTACATTGCCAATCACACCTGGTATTCGCTGACCAATCAGCGCGCGTTCATCGCGACCCAAATGCCCTTTGCGGGGCGCGAACTGAACGCTGTTGATCTGCGTCCCAGCCTTGGACTCGATTTTGACGGGCGTGATCCCGGCACCATCGCCTTCCACGCCAAGGCCCTGCCCGTTGTCGGCACACGCACCGACAGCCGCCCCCGTTTTTCACAAATCCCGGACGCGCGCACCGTCTTCGCGCTGATCCGGGACATCCAGAAAGGCACCGCATGACCCTTTTCACCAATGCCCGCCTGATCGACCCCGAAGGCCTGAGCGAAACCCTTGGCTGGCTGCGCACTGACGGGGCGACCATCACCGATACTGGAACTGGCGACGCTCCCAAGACCTCCGAAGAAATCATCGATTGCGGCGGACTGTGCCTTGCGCCGGGGATCATTGATCTGGGCGTCAAAGTGTCCGAACCCGGCGAACGCCACAAGGAAAGCTTTGCCTCCGCCGGGCGCGCCGCCGCTGCAGGCGGTGTGACAACCATGGTCACCCGCCCCGACACGCAAAGCGCCATCGACACGCCCGAGGTGCTGGAATTCGTCGAACGCCGCGCCGCGACCGATGCCGTGGTCAAGGTCAAACACATGTCGGCGCTGACCAAAGGGCGCGCCGGGCGGGAGATGGTTGAAATCGGCTTTATGCGCGACGCTGGGGCCATTGCCTTTACCGATTGCGATCATGTGGTGACCGACTCGAAAGTCCTGCAACGGGCGCTGACCTATGCCCGCTCCTGCGGCGCACTGGTGATTGGCCACCCACAGGATCCGGGCCTGTCGAAAGGTGCGGCAGCAACCTCTGGCAAATTTGCTGCGCTGCGCGGCCTGCCGGCGGTGTCGCCCATGGCCGAACGCATGGCGCTCGACCGCGATCTGGCCCTGATCGAGATGACCGGCGTCGCCTATCATTTCGACCAGCTCACCACCGCCCGCGCCCTGCCCGCGCTGCAACGTGCCAAAGACAACGGGCTGGACGTCACCGCGGGCGTGTCGATCCACCACCTGACGCTGAACGAACTGGACGTGGGCGATTACCGGACCTTCTTCAAAGTCAAACCCCCGCTGCGCTCTGAAGACGACCGCATCGCCATGGTCGAGGCCGTAGGCGAGGGGCTGATCGATGTGATCTGTTCGATGCACACACCGCAGGACGAAGAAAGCAAACGGCTGCCCTTCGAGGAGGCTGCCTCCGGCGCTGTGGCGCTGGAAACGCTGCTGCCTGCGGCGCTGCGCCTCTATCACGCCGATCAACTGAGCTTGCCGCAACTGTTCCGCGCCCTGTCGCTGAATCCCGCCAAACGGCTGGGCCTGACCGGCGGGCGCCTCAGTGCGGGCAGCCCGGCGGATCTGGTGCTGTTCGATCCGGATGCCCCCTTCATCATGGACCGTTTCAAGCTGCACTCGAAATCGAAAAATACCCCCTTTGACGGGGCCCGGATGCAAGGCAAAGTGAAAGGCACATGGGTGGACGGTCGGGCTGTCTTTGCCGCCTGAGCCGACCGCCCCGCCTGTTTTGCCTGCCCGTTCCGCCTTGGCCGTGCACCTCTGACCCCGGAAAGTGACTGACATGCTGCTGATTGCCACTGCCCTGCTCGCCTATCTTCTTGGATCGATACCCTTTGGCATCGTCATGGCCCGTCTGTTCGGGCTGGGCGATCTGCGTCAGATCGGCTCGGGCAACATCGGGGCCACCAATGTGCTGCGCACCGGCAATAAGCTGGCAGCCTTTTTCACGCTTCTGGGCGACAGCGGCAAAGGCGCTCTGGCCGTGGTGCTGGCGCGGGTCATCGTCGGGGAACAGGCGGCGGGTCTAGCCGGGCTTTGCGCCATGCTCGGGCATCTCTACCCGGTGTTCCTTCGGTTCAAGGGTGGCAAGGGCGTCGCCACCTTTCTGGGCACCCTTCTGGCCCTGAGCTTTCCGGTCGGACTATTGGCCTGCGCAACATGGCTACTGGCCGCCGTCATCACCCGCTATTCCAGCCTGTCCGCGCTTGTGGCCGCGCTGGCCGCCCCGTTTTACACCGCCTATTTCTATCACCTGCACGGGGCATTTCTGGTCGCCCTGCTGACCGCATTGATCTTTTTCAAACACCGCGAAAATATCGCGCGGCTGCGGGCCGGCACCGAAGGCAAGATCGGCCAGAAAGGGTAAGGCGGCCCGGACGCTCTCCCGGAAGGGGGTAAAATGCGGTCATATTCCCCCTGTTTTCCCGGGTCCGTCACGACTAAGTGAAGGAAATTCAAAGAGGAATAGAGATTATGACTTTCATCACCGCCGTCAAAACATGTTTTTCCAAATACGTCACCTTTTCCGGACGGGCCCAAAGGTCGGAATATTGGTGGTGGGCGCTGTTCACATTCCTCGCCGGCGTTGTGCTCAGCGGCATTGACGGGCTGCTTGGCAACGGGCAGACCGCTGCGGGACCGCTTTCGGGGCTCTTTTCCCTGATCACCTTTCTGCCCGGGCTTTCGGTGCTCGCACGCCGTCTGCACGATGTGAACCGGTCTGCATGGTGGATGCTGCTGCTGTTCCTGCCGATCATCGGCTGGATCGTGCTGCTGATCTGGACTGTGAGCAAGGGCAGCGATGGCATCAACCGGTTCGGGGACGATCCGCTGGAAATCCCCTACGATGCCGCAGATTACACCAGCTCTGTCCCGAATGTGACGCGCGACTGACCGACTGCGGAACCCATTCAACGAAAAAGGGGCCACAAGAGCCCCTTTTTTGCTGTCTGATGATCGTCCGCGCCCTGCACCCAGAGCCACGCATCAGTAAGAATATTCACCGAACACTTTGGTCACATCGCCAGCCCAGTCACCCTCGAAGCGCTCGATCAGCTCATCTGCCGGGGCATGGCCCGTCTCGATGCTGTCTTTGAGCGCGTTGAGGAAATGGGTTTCATCGGGGATCAGCCCGCCCGCACCAGGGCGTGCGCGGCTGGCAAGGCCCTGTTCGGCTATCGACACGCATTCGCGCGCCAGATCGATCATCTTGATCCCATCGACCTCGGCCTGCAGACCATCCACAGAGGCGGCCACCCGCAACGCCTCGCGCGTTTCCGCGCTCCAGCCTTTGAAGAGATCGGAAGCCGCATCCAGAGCGCCCTGATCGTACATCAGCCCGACCCAGAAGGCTGGCAGCGCACAGAGACGACGCCATGGGCCGCCATCTGCACCACGCATCTCCATGTATTTCTTGATCCGCGCTTCGGGAAACAGCGTCGTCAGGTGATCCGCCCAATCCGACAACGTCGGCTTTTCGCCCGGCAATGCTGGCAGCTTGCCCTTGAGGAAGTCGCGGAAGGACTGGCCCAACGCGTTGATATATTTGCCATCGCGGTAGACGAAATACATCGGCACATCGAGCGCATATTCGACATAGCGCTCAAATCCCATGCCATCTTCGAATACGAAGGGCAGCATGCCCGTGCGCGACGGATCGAGATGCCGCCAGATATAGGAACGCCAGGACTTATGCCCGTTCAGCTTGCCTTCCTTGAACGGCGAATTGGCGAACAGCGCAGTGGCCACTGGCTGCAAAGCCAGAGCCGCGCGGAATTTCTGCACCATATCCGCTTCGGACGCGAAATCGAGGTTCACCTGTACGGTGCAGGTGCGGCGCATCATCTGCGTGCCGGTCGTGCCGACGGTGCCCATATAAGCGTCCATCAGCTTGTAACGCCCTTTCGGCATCAGCGGCATCTCGTCATGGGTCCATGTCGGCGCCATGCCCAACCCGATAAAGCGCGCACCCAGCTCATCGGACACGGTCTGCACTTCGCGCAGGTGTTCGTTCACCTCGTCACAGGTCTGGTGAATGCTGTCGAGCGGCGCGCCTGACAGCTCGAGCTGACCACCCGGTTCCAGCGAGATATTCGCACCGTTTTGCTCCAGGCCGATCAGATGTTCACCTTCGAAAATCGGGTTCCAACCATAACGGTCCTGCAAACCCTCAAGGATGGCCTTGATCGAACGCTCCCCGGCGTAGGGCAATGGTGACAGGCTGTCTTTGCAGTAGCCGAATTTCTCGTGCTCGGTACCGATCTTCCAATCTTCACGGGGCTTACACCCGGAGACGAAATAATTGACCAGATCGTCATAGCTTTCGATCGGGCCACCGCCGGACTGAGGAATGGACATGGGGGCTACTCCGGAGCGTTATAGTCAGTTTGGTAGACTTGGGTCATGCGGCGGATGAAGTCAATGCGGCCAAAGGGGAAAGCCCGGCCCAATGCACATGCCTCAATGCAGACGCGCTGTGCGTTTGCGCCAGATCACAACCGGCTGATCCGGGGTCGATTTGATCTGGCGAAGCATCTTTTCGGTTTCCAGACCCTCGAGCGAAACGAAGACATCGAACAGCTTTTCCGCGCCAAATGCATTCAGGGGCACCACCAGAGGCGCCTGTCCCGGGGCATCCAGTTGCCAATGGGCATCTCCCTTTGCTGCAGGCACCAGCACCACAGAGGTCAAGGCGGCAATATCTACCTGCCCGCCGGTATAGGGGGTAAAATAGCTCACCACGCCTTCGTCGACCTCGACCGAGCCAAAGCCGCCGCGGCCAGACGCAAAACGGGCACGCTGCACCGCCGCGACGGCAAAAATGACCGCAAGCAGCAGAAACGCCAGAGCAATCCAGCGCATCACGCCGAAAGAGGCGCTGAGCCACCAGCCCATAAGCGCCACCACGCCCAGCGCGACGATGACCTCGCGCCAGCGCCAGAGCGCGGCCTTCACCTCTGGCCGCATCAGGCCCAGTCCCCAAGATGTTGCTGCCAGACAGTCATCGCGGCCACAGCCGCCGTGTCGGCCCGCAAAATGCGCGGCCCGAGCGAGACCGCATGGGCAAAGGGCAAAGCCGCCAGCCGTTTGCGTTCCGCCTCGGAAAATCCGCCTTCGGGGCCGATCAAAATCGCCCATTTGTCGCCGGACACAGCCCCAAGGGTTTCCGCCGCGCCGACAAGGCTTTCGTCGCAGAACATGATATGGCGGTCAGGCTCCCAATCCGCCAGAAGCCGGTCGAGCTTCACCAGATCGGTGACCTCGGGCACATAGGTGCCGCCGCATTGTTCCGCCGCCTCGACGGCATGCGCCTGCAGACGGTCCTGGCGGATACGTTCGGAATTGGTGAAATCCGTCCCCGCCGGCAGGATGCGGCGCGCGCCCATCTCAGCGGCCTTTTCCACGATGAAATCCGTCCGCGCCTTTTTGATCGGTGCAAACAGCAGCCACAGATCCGGTGGCATCTGCAAAGGCCGGGTCTGCGCGACACAGGTCAGTTCCCCGCCGCGCTTGCCGGCCTGCGTGACCTCGGCAGCAAACTCGCCGTCACGGGAATTGAACAGCGCAACATGCGCGCCCTCACTCAGCCGCATCACCCCGAAAAGGTAATGCGCCTGCTCCCGTTCCAAAGGAATGGATTGCCCCTCAGCCAGAGGGTGATCTACATAGAGCCTGATCTTCGTCTGAACCATGGACCATACATATGACCGAACAGCGCCCAACGCCAGAGACCGCGAACGCAACTGTGAACGGACAGGTCGCCGACGCGGTCCGGGGCAACTGGGTCGATCACATCGCCCCGCTATGGAGCCGCCCCTATCTGCGACTGTCGCGGGCGGATCGCCCCGTGGGCACATGGCTCTTGCTCATTCCCTGCTGGTGGGGCGCGCTTCTGGCCGCCGCCGAAGCGGGTACATTTTCCGGGCGCACCCTGTGGATCATGATCGGCTGCGCCATGGGCGCCTGGCTGATGCGTGGCGCGGGCTGCACATGGAACGACATCACCGACCGCGATTTCGACGACAAGGTGGAACGCACCAAAAGCCGCCCGATTCCCTCGGGTCAGGTCAGCGTCAAACAGGCCGCGCTGTGGATGGTGATGCAGAGCCTGATTGCTCTGGTCATTCTGCTCAGCTTCGGCCCGCTGGCCATCCTGCTTGGGGTGATCTCGCTCGTGCCGGTGGCGGTCTACCCCTTTGCCAAACGCTTCACATGGTGGCCACAGGTCTTTCTGGGCATCGCCTTCAACTGGGGCGCCATCCTCGCCTATGCTGCGGTGTCCGGGAAACTGAGCGCCGTGCCGTTCTTTCTCTATTTTGCCGGCATCGCCTGGACGATTTTCTATGACACGATCTATGCCCATCAGGACAAGGAAGACGACGCGCTGATTGGCGTCAAATCCACCGCACGGCTGTTTGCCGAAAACACCCCACGCTGGCTGAAACGCTTCCTGATCGTCACCGTGGTGCTGATGGCCGCCGGGATTGTCGAAGCCGTGGCGGACCGGTCGGTGCTCGCACTTGTTGTCGCCCTTGGGGCCCCATGGGCCATGGGTCTGCATATGACATGGCAAATGGCACGGCTTGACACGGAAGATCATGAGAAATGCCTGCATCTTTTTCGCTCAAACCGGGATGCGGGGCTGCTGGCTGCGCTGTTTCTTGCCGTTGCGATCTTCCTGTGATTGCAGCACGGGGGGGAACCCCCTAAGACATTGACCGAAATTTCCTAAGTCAGGCCAACCGCCCCGCATGCGCTTTTCACAGTATCTGCCCGTCTTCGCTGCCGTTCTGATCGGTGCCCTTCTCTGCCTCGCTGCGGCCTCCATCGGGGCCAGAACCATTGAGGCAACCTCGGTTCAGGCCGTCGAAAAGCAACTGGTCATGGGCGGGTTTGAATGGACCGAAGTCGACGCCGACGGGCTGCAGATCGTGCTGACCGGCACCGCCCCCGACGAACCCACACAGCTGGCCGCGCAACGGGCCGCAGGCCATGCCGTCGATCCGGCCCGGGTGATCAACGTGATGAATGTGGTCCAGCAAGAGGCCATCCCCGCCCCGAAATTTTCCATCGAGATCCTGCGCAATGACAACGGCCTGTCGCTGATCGGCCTTGTCCCGTCATCCTGGGATCACGATGGCTTTATCGAAGATCTCAAGTCTGCCGCCAGTTCCGGATCGATCGCGGATTTTCTGGAACATGCGGATTACCCGAAGCCCGATCATTGGGACACGGCCATCGATTTCGGGCTGGAAGCCATCGAACTGCTGCCGCGCTCCAAAATCTCGCTCGCCGCTGACGGCATCACCGTCACAGCCCTGGCTGACAGCAAGGCACAAAAGGCGAGCTTTGAACGCGCACTGGCACGCGAAGACCCAGACGAGGTGCCCGTTACCGTGGCAATCACCGCGCCGCGTCCGGTCATCACTCCCTTCACCGTGCGCTTTCTGATCGACGACAGCGGCCCGCATTTCGACGCCTGTGCGGCAGAAACCCCGGCCGGACAGGCCCGCATTCTCGCGGCCGCCCGCGCCCTCGGCGTCGAAGATCCTGCCTGCACTCTTGGCCTTGGATCGCCAACTGGCCAATGGGCCGCCGCAGTCGAAACCGGCATGCGTGCGCTGGAAGATATCGGGCAGGGCTCCATCACCTTTGCCGATGGCGATGTCCATCTGATCGCGGGCGAAGACACCACGACCGCCGTTTTCGACAAGGTCGTTGGCGATCTGGAAGCGGACCTGCCGCCGATCTTCACGCTGCACAGCACTCTCACAGCTGCCCAAAACGAGGCCGAAGACCCCGACAGCCGTCCGACCTTCACCGTCACCCGTTCCCCCGAAGGCCAAACCCAGATCCGGGGCCGGATGTCTGACGAACGCAGCAAGATGGCAACCGAAGCGCTGGCCCGCGCCGCCTTTGGCGCGCAATCGATTTATTCCGCGATGCGGATCGATGATTCCCTGCCCGAAGGCTGGTCGCTACGTGCCATGGCCGCAATCGAGGCACTGGCACAGCTCAAGCAAGGCTCTGTCGTCATGACCACAGACGGGCTCGACATCCGGGGCCAGACCGGCGACCCCAATGCCCGCGCGACCATCGCCGGCATCCTGTCGGAAAAGCTGGGAGACGCGCAGCAGTTCAACATCAATGTCGAATATGTCCGCAAACTCGACCCGGTTCTGAACCTGCCGACCCCCGCCGAATGCGTCGCCCGCGCCAATCAGATCAACGCGACCCATAAGATCGTCTTTGATCCCGGCTCCACCGATCTGAACGCCGACGCCAATGAAACGCTGGATGCCATCGCGGCCGCACTGAAGGATTGCGAGGACGTCGAAATGGAAATCGGTGGGCACACCGACAGTCAGGGGCGTGAGGAAATGAACCTCAACCTGTCGCGTCAACGGGCCAATTCTGTTCTGGACGGCCTGCTGATGCGCCGCGTTGTCGGGGTGAAATTCACCGCCGAGGGCTATGGCGAAAGTCGCCCGATTGCCGACAATGGCACCGAAGAAGGCCGCGAAGCCAACCGCCGGATCGAATTCACTCTGATCGGCGGCACTGAGCAAGACGCGACTGCGGCGACGGAGGCTGAGGAGTCAGCACCCGTCGACGGCGACGATGTACCGGCGCAGTCATCTGAAGCCGCTACGGCGGAAGCTGCCGCGGAAAATGTCAGCGACACAGTGGAGACCACAGAAGAGACGGCCACTCCTGCGGATAACGCTGAAACAGACAACGCCTCAAAGCCGGTCGCGGAAGACGTCGCCGCAGAAGAGGCCGTTGAGATGCCTGAAGAGGCCGAGGCTCTGGCCGAGGAGCGCCCGACCCTGCGCCCAGGGACTGAGACCGGCGTTGAAGACGGAGCCGCAACGGATGAAACCGCACAGACGGGCGGAACAGATCAAGAGACCGCAGCAGAGGCGGATACCGGGGACACGGCTGCAGATGCGCCTGCGGTCGAGACTGGGGACGAGGAAACGACCGAATGAACAGAACAGAATTGATCATCGCCACGGCGATCGTGCTTTTCATCGCCTTCCTGATGGGGTGGTTTGCCCATTGGCTGATCCACAGATTTGTGCGGGTGGGTCAGGGCGACATGAGCGATCTGGACACCATGGCCCAGCACCTGCATGAAGCCGAAGAGGAACGCGATCAGGCCATCGCCCATTATCAGCAACGCGAAGCGGAACTGTCCGGCCAGCTAAACCAGACCGAAGCCGAACTGCGTGCGGCCATGGACGGGCTGCGCGAAGCCCGGCAAGAGGCCGAAGAACTGCGGGCCTATATCGAGCGCCAGAACGCCGGTTAAACCGTTAGATCCGCCAATTCTTGGATGATTTCGTGCCCGGCCTTGGCCGGGCACGCATTTTATAGGGGTCGGATGACCTAGAATGCTTAGGCCCCGGGCGCTTCGATCATATCAACGCGCGTGGCGTGACGTCCGCCTTCGAATTCGGCACTCAGAAAAGCCTCGACGATATCCAGCGCCAGCCCTTCGCCAACAACGCGCGCGCCGAGCGACAGAATGTTGGCATTGTTGTGCTGACGGATCATCCTGGCCGAAAAGCTGTCAGAACAAACGCCACAGCGAATGCCCGCCACCTTGTTCGCGGCCATCATGATGCCCTGGCCCGTGCCGCACAGGACGATGCCCAGAGCACAATCGCCGGACGCGACCTTTTCGGCAGCCGCCTTGCCGTGGATCGGGTAATGCGTGCTTTCCGGCGTGGTTGGACCGATGTCGACGGCTTCCCAGCCCATCGTGGTGATGTGTTTCGCGATGGCCTGACGCAGGTCAATGGCCGCATGGTCGCTCGACAGAACGATACGTTTGTTTTCAGTCATAGTCGTCTTCTCGTTTTCAAAAGGGAGTGGCAGCTCACCACCGTTTCAAAGCAGTCTCGTCCGCGTCCTTGGCAGCGACCCAGAGCGCACCGTCTCGGCTGACCTCTTTCTTCCAGAAAGGGGCCCGCGATTTCAAATAGTCCATCAGGAATTCAGCCGCCTCGAAAGCCGCCTTGCGATGGCGGGCCGCTGTCGCGACCATCATGATCTGATTGCCAGGGCGCAGGCGGCCATAGCGGTGGATCACCCGACAGTCACTCAGCCCCCAGCGCTCTTTCGCCGCCTCACAGATGGCCGTGATCGCCGCTTCGCACATGCCCGGATAATGCTCGATTTCCATGTAATCGAGTGACCCGCTGTCGTCCCGTACAAGCCCGGTGAAGGTCACCGTCGCGCCCGTGTTCGGAGCCCGACCGAAATCGGCCAGCACCTCGGCCAGTTGGAAATCCTCGGTCTGAACCGACACCCGCATCGCTCAGCCCCCGGTCATTGGCGGGAAGAAAGCAATCTCGCGCACGCCCTTGAGCGGTGCGTCGAAATCCGACAGCTCCTGATCCAGCGCAACGCGCAGCGCTGCCAGATCGGAAAGTGCCAGATCATAGCGCGGCTCGCGCGCGCGCAGTTCGGCAATCAGATCGCGTACGGTCGCTGCCTCAGTGTCCACCGTCTCGCGCGGCAGGCCGATGCGTTCGCGCACCCAGGCGAAATAGAGCACCTCAATCGTCATGGTGTTCTCGCAAAAACGGCATCGCTTTGGTCAGATAGTCCCAGCCGGTGATCACCGTCAAAAGCGCGGCCCCCCAGAAAAGGGCAACCCCAAGGCCATAGACCACGCTGTGACCGACGGCCCCGTGAAAGAACAGCACGGCGATGGCCACCATCTGCAGCGTGGTTTTCCATTTCGCCAGTTTGGTCACTTTCAACGTGCCCGCCGTATCCCCCAGAAACTCACGCAGCCCCGACACAAAGGTTTCCCGCAGCAGGATGAAGGACGCCGGCAGCACGATCAGCAGATCAATGCCATAGAGCATGGCCAGCACCGCAATCGCGGTCACCACCATTGCCTTGTCAGCAATCGGATCGAGCATTGCCCCGAATTTCGACATCTGGTCCCATTTGCGCGCCAGATAGCCATCGATGAAATCGGTGATCGAGGCTGAAGCAAACAGGATCAGTGCGGCCCAATCGGCAATCGGACGCGGCAGCAGCAGAAAAACGATGGCCACCCCCGGCGCGCAAAGCAGCCGAAAGACAGTCAGAATATTGGGCAGGTTCCATGTCATGCCTCTGCTTACCCCCTTAGCCGTGCTCATGGAAGAAGTCGTAAATGGTCTGGGCAACTTTCTCGGAAATTCCCGCCACCGCTTTCAGGTCCGCCAGGTTGGCCCGCGACACCGCCTTGGCCGAGCCGAAATGTGCCAGAAGGGCGCGTTTGCGCGTTGCCCCCACGCCGGGCACCTCGTCCAGCTTGGTCAGCCCCATGGCCTTGGACCGTTTCGCCCGATGCGTGCCGATCGCAAAGCGGTGTGCCTCGTCGCGCAATCGCTGGATGAAATAAAGCACCGGGTCGTTGCGCCTGAGCGCCATGGGCCGCTGCCCGACGCGGTAGAATTCTTCCTTGCCCTGATCGCGGTCGATCCCCTTGGCGACGCCGACCATGGGAATGTCCGTCACCTCCTGTTCGACCATGATCTCAT
This sequence comes from uncultured Celeribacter sp., assembly GCF_963675965.1. NCBI lineage: Bacteria > Pseudomonadati > Pseudomonadota > Alphaproteobacteria > Rhodobacterales > Roseobacteraceae > Celeribacter > uncultured Celeribacter sp. The sequence continues at coordinate 1,750,188 of NZ_OY780935.1, forward strand.
GCACCGCAGACACCTGACCGGCACCGCCATCGATCAGCAACAGGTCGGGCCACAGACCCTTATTGCGATCGGGGTCGTCCTTTTTCAGGCGTTTGAACCGGCGGGTCAGCATTTCCTTCATCATGCCAAAGTCATCGCCCGGCGTGATGCCATCGCCCTTGATGTCGTATTTGCGATACTGGTTCTTCATGAACCCATCCGGACCGGCGACGATCATTGCCCCCACCGCATGGGCCCCCTGAATATGCGAGTTGTCATAGACCTCGACCCGTTCCGGCACTTGCGGCAGGTCAAAGGCATCCTTCAGCCCCTCAAGCAACTTGGCCTGTGCAGCGGTTTCCGACATCTTGCGCCCAAGGCTTTCGCGGGCATTGCGCAGAGCGCCTGCGATCAATTCGGCCTTTTCCCCCCGTTGCGGCACCAGAATTTCGATTTTCTTGCCCGCCTTTTCCGACAGGGCCTCGGCCATCAGATCCTTTTCGTCGATGTCATGGGACAGGATCAGCTGACGCGGCGGCTCTTTCTGATCATAGAACTGACCGACAAAGCCCCGCAGCACCTCTTCGGCCTGCGCACCGTTGGTCTTGGGGTAGAAATCCTTATTGCCCCAGTTCTGATGCGCCCGGATGAAAAAGACCTGCACGCAGGCCTGGCCGCCTTCCATATGCAGCGCGATTACATCGCCTTCGCCCACCGTGCGCGGGTTGATCCCCTGAGAGGTCTGCACCTGCGTCATCGCCCGGATGCGATCGCGCAATGCCGCCGCCTTTTCGAATTCCATGGCATCCGAGGCCTCCTGCATCTGCGCTGCCAGACGCTGTTGCAGCCCGCTATCCCGGCCCTGCAGGAACCGTTCCGCCTCGGACACCAGAGCACCGTAGTCTTCCTGCGAAATCTTACCCACACAAGGCGCGGTACAGCGTTTGATCTGATGTTGCAGGCAGGGCCGCGTGCGGGTCGCGAAATCGCTGTCGGAACAGGTCCGCAGAAGAAACACCCGCTGCAGCTGATTCAACGTCCGATTGACGGCGCTGGCCGAAGCAAATGGCCCGTAATAGGCGGCTTTGCGTTTCTTGGCGCCGCGATGCTTGGTGATCTGCGGAAAATCATGATCCTTGGTGACCATGATATTCGGAAAGCTTTTGTCGTCGCGCAGCAGCACATTGTAGCGCGGCTTCAGCTGCTTGATGAGGTTCTGCTCCAGCAGCAAGGCTTCGGTTTCCGTCCGCGTCGTCAGAAACATCATCTGCGATGTTTCGGAAATCATTTTGGCGATCCGTGCCGAATGGCCGTGCGGACGGGCATAGTTCGACACGCGATTGCGCAGGCTCTTGGCCTTACCGACATAGAGCACGTTATGCTCAGGATCGAGCATGCGATAGACACCCGGCGAACCATCGAGCAGCCGCAGATAGCCCTCGATCACGGCATGGCCGCGCGGGATCTCCGCCTGTTCGATATTGTCTGTGTCTTCCGTCATATTCACGACCCTATGATTCCCCGCGCTGCTGCAATCTTATCGCTCCGAGGGCAAGAGAAAACTCATCCACCGTTCCTGTGGATAACCCTGCCGATAAGTTTTTGAGAACTGTGGTTTTCCCTTGGAAACACGGTATTTCTCCCATTTGCCCATATAATAGTCAAATTTTCAACGCATTGATTTATAAGGATATTTTTATAACTGCCTGACAAATCATTGAATCTACTGACATTTTCATGACGCGAATGAAACAGTTTTGTGAGCCGTGCACAACTTTCGCCGGGCCACGCTCACAGACATCACTCGGGACCGTCCACATCGGGGGTTTGCCAGCCCAGATGCTGACCACCATCGACGCAGATCAGCTGTCCCGTGACCGCATTCGCACCGATCAGATAGGATAACGCCTGACAGACATCCGAAGGGTCCGACCCGCGCGCCAGAATCGTCGCCTGTTGCTGCGCCGCGAAGTCTTCTGCAGACTGCCGCGCGCCCTGCAATGTCGGTCCCGGCCCGATGCCATTGACCCGCACATGCGGGGCCAATGCCTGAGCCGCCGTCTGCGTAAAGGTCCAGAGCGCCGACTTTGCCAGCGTGTAGGACATGAACTGCGGCGTCAGCTTGCGCACCCGCTGATCGATCATATTGACGATCAGCCCCTGCGCCACCGGGCGCCCGCTGGCATCGGCCACCGCCTCGGGCACCTGAGCGGCGAAAAGCTGGCTCAACCGGACCGGTGCGCGCAGGTTGCTTTCCAGATGACGGTCCCAGCTGTCCCGCGTCATCGAGGTGATCCCATCCGCCTCAAAGATCGAGGCATTGTTCAACATCAGGTTGAGTGGTCCGCCAAGCGCCTCCCCAGCGCGCGCCACCAGCCCATCGACGTCTGCTTCCTTCAAGAGATCGGCTTGCAACGCCACAGCCCCAACCCCCATCGAACGCAGTTTCTGAACAAGCGCCTGTGCCGCCGCCTCAGAGCTGTGATAGTGCACCGCGACATCAAAACCCATCTGCGCCAGAGACAGGGCCATATCCCGTCCCAGACGTTTGGCCGCACCGGTGACAAGCGCTTTTCCGGGCCTCATGCGATCTCCTTAGTTCAGCACCGACAGAACGTAGAGAAGATATAGGGCGCTCAGGACGATCCCCCAAACACGGGTGATGTTGATGTGGAACAGCACGAATACCCCCAGCAGCGCGGAAGCCGCACACATGACCCAGATGTCGAACTGCATGATTTCGGGGTCGACCGGCAGATTGCCGACAAGACTCGACACGCCGATGATGCCCAGCAGGTTGAACATGTTTGACCCGATCACATTGCCAAAGGCCACATCGGCCTGTTTGCGCAGGGCCGCCATCACCGTCGTCGCCAATTCCGGCAGCGATGTACCCACAGCAACCAGTGTCAGGCCAATCACCGTCTCAGAGACCCCATAGGCGCGCGCGATATTGGTCGAAGCATTGACAAGAATCTCCGCCCCCAGCGGCAAACCGATCAACCCGGCGATCAGGAACAGAAAGATCTTCCACCAATGCATATCGGGATCGGCGCCTTCGACCTCTTCGTCCTCCTCCGCGTCTTTGGAGGCGCGCTGATGGCAACGTGCCGCATAGGCCGCATGCCCCAGCATCGCGAACAGGGCCGCCAGAAGGATCAGCCCCGAAATCCAATCGAACTGTCCACGCAGCGCCAGCACCACGAACAAAACCGTCGCCCCGACCATCTGCAGGAAAGAGGCACGAGTAGAATTATCGATCACATGCAGCGTTGTAATGATCGCGGGGATGCCCAGCACCAACAGAACATTTGCGGTGTTCGAACCGATCACATTGCCCAGCGCCAGCCCCGGCACACCTTCGCTGATGGCTGACACCGAAATCAAAAGCTCTGGCGCAGAGGTGCCAAAGGCCACGATCGTCAGCGAAACGATCAAAGCCGGCACGCCCAGACGCAAGGACATGTTGACGGCCCCCCGGACCAGCATGTCACCCGCAATGAGCAACAGCACCAAGCCAACGACCGCATAAATGAAATCCATCAGGGTTTACCCTTTTTGCAGGCGCAGGCGCCCTTGCCAATTTTGTAGCGCCCGCAATTGGGGCATTTCATGGCCTTCAGTCTCTGCTGTCCGGGAAATTTCACCCGACCGAAGATGGCCAGAACCATCATGAAGACAAGAAACAGAGAGATGACCTTAAACAACATCTCTTACAACCCGAACCGCGCCCAAAGGGCCTGCTCTTCGACCTGTGCCCCCAGCCCGGCGGCCAGCTCAGTCCCGAAGCGGCGCAGCAACGGACGCTTCGGACCGAAGACGGCAAAGCGGGTTTTCTCGCCATAGATGTCCTTGAGCTTCGGGACCATATGCCCGACCCCATCCACCAGCCCGAGAGCAACACCCTTTTCGCCGGTCCAATAGGTGCCGTCGAACAGCTCCACGTCCTGCGACAACCGGGTGGCACGCGAGGATTTGACATGCGCGATAAAGGCCTGATGGATGTCTTCCTGAAGCTCTTTCAAACGGGTGATGTCTTCGGGATTTTCCGGACGAAACGGGTCCATCTGGCTTTTGGAACGGCCCGATGTATGCACCCGGCGTTCGATGCCATGTTTCGCAATGAACTGATCAAAGCCGAAACCAGCCGAGATCACCCCGATCGAGCCTACAATCGAACTCTGATCGACAAAGATCTTGTCTGCAGCACAGGCGAGCCAATAGCCCCCTGAGGCCGCGACATCTTCGACAAAGGCAAAAACCGGCAGGTTCTTTTCGGTCGCCAGCCTGCGGATGCGGGCGGCGATCAGCGAGGACTGAACCGGCGATCCCCCGGGTGAATTGATCGAAAGCGCCACGGCGGTGGGCTTACCTTTGCGAAACGCCCGCTCAATCGCGGGCGCAAGGCTTTGATCGTTCAATCCCCCCTGACGGGTCATGATCGCGCCATTCAGGCGCACAACATTGACCCGGGGACCGGATTTGAGAAAGGGCAGGCTGTATTTCATGGAAAAGGATGTAAAGCGCGCCCCAGCCCCAAACAAGGGCGCGCCCGGTTTAGGGTGAGCTTTTTTTATTTATTCCCCGCACAATCCACAAAGGCTGTCGCGACCTCCCGGATCAACGCAGCGTAGAACTCTGCTCCCGGGGCAATCTCGACGCCCAACGGATCGATGACGCCCGAATGCGCGTTCGTCCCGTTCAGAACCGTTTTCACCAGCGCCGGGCTGAACTGCGGCTCAGAGAAGACACAGCTCACGTTTTGCTCCGCGATCACCTCCTGGATTTCACGGATCCGCGCGGGGCTGGGATCGCTGGCATCGCTCAGCGAAATGGCCCCTGCCGCCGAAAGACCGAAGCGGTTTTCGAAATATTGATAGGCGTCGTGGAACACGATGAACCTCATATCCTGCACCGGTGCCAGTTCGCTGCGGACCTCTGCAATCACCGCATCGAGATCGGCCTGCGCCGCCTCTGCATTGGCGCGGTAGGTCTCGGCATGTTCGGGATCGATCCCGGCGAGTTCTTCGGCAATGACACCCAGCCAGACGCGACCGTTTTCCGGGTCCAGCCAGCTGTGCGGATCCATGCCATGGTGATCGTGTTCATCCCCATGCGCATCATCATCCGAGTGATGATCATGGTCGTCATGACCATCTTGGTCTTCGTGATCCTCATGGGAGTGTTCATCGTCATGATCATGCGCCTCATCACCATGCATATCCTCATCCGCATGATCATGGCTGTGCGCCTCGAAATTTGCCCCCTCGCGGAACGGCAGCTCGACCGTACCTTCAACTTCGGCCAGTGCCACAGAGGGCACCCCTTTGGCGACAGTGTCGATCATCTCATCCAGCCAAGGCGCGAGATCTGGACCGGTCCAGAGCACGAGATCCGCCTCTTGCAACGCCTTCGCATCCGAGGGGCGCAGGGCATAATCATGCGGCGAAGCACCCTGCCGCATCAGGGCAACCGGTTCACCCAGATCGCCCATGACCTGCGCGGCAAGCGATTGCACCGCCGCGATGTCCGTGACGACCTCCGGCACCTCGGCCTGAGCGGCGCCGGCAGCAAAGGTCAGAGCCAAAAGCGAAGAAGAAAGACGTAGGGACATGTGTACCTCGAGGGAATGTTATGTTATCACAGGTGACACCTTCTAAACGTCATGCTATCACATCGCAAGCACGAACTTCCGCCTCCGCATCAAAGGAAATTGTGATGGATCCGAACCCAATCGGCTTTGCCAAACACGATCACAAACACTGCATCCACGATTCCGTCGAGGCGGCGGCCCGCATGTGTCAGAATGCCGGTTTGCAACTGACTCCGGTACGCAAGCGCACTCTGGAAATCCTGCTGGAAGAACACCGCGCGCTGGGCGCCTATGACGTTCTGGCCCGCCTGTCGCAGGAAGGCTTCGGCGCCCAGCCACCGGTCGCCTATCGGGCGCTGGATTTTCTGACCAAACACGGGCTGGCCCATAAGATCGAACGGCTGAACGCCTTCATCGCATGCGCCCATCCCAGCGACAGCCACACTCCCGTTTTTCTGATCTGCACCAGCTGCAAATCCGTGGCCGAAGCTGAGACAGACCCCGCTCACAGCCTGATGGGGCAGATCGCTGAAACCACGGGCTTCACCATCCAGCGCGCGGTTCTGGAGGCAGAGGGCACCTGCCCCAATTGTCAGGCAAAGGCCCACGCATGAGCCTGATTTCTCTCAACGATGTCTCTGTGCGCCTCGGCGGGCGGCAGGTGCTCGATCATGTCTCCATGTCCATCGCCCCCGCCGAAATCGTCACCATCGTCGGCCCGAATGGATCGGGCAAATCCACCATGCTGCGCATTTTGATCGGCGCGCTGAAACCGACAGAGGGCAAGGTGAAGCGGCGGAAGGGGCTGAAAATCGGCTACGTGCCGCAAAAGCTGCATATCGATCCGACCCTGCCGCTCACCGTGCGCCGGTTTCTGTCCCTGCCCCGCCGCGTCAGCGACGAGGCCGCCCATGCCGCGCTGCATGATGCCGGTGCAGGCCATCTGTGCAGCCATCAAATGACGGATTTGTCCGGCGGGCAGTTCCAGCGCGTCTTGTTGGCGCGGGCGCTGCTGATGCAACCCGACCTGTTGATTCTGGATGAAGCCACGCAGGGGCTGGACCAGCCCGGTTCGGCAGATTTCTACAGCCAGATCGAAACAGTGCGGCGGGAAAAGGGCTGCGCCGTGCTCATGGTGTCCCATGAATTGCATGTGGTCATGGCCGCCTCGGATCGCGTGGTCTGCCTGAACGGGCATGTCTGCTGTCAGGGCGCCCCGGAACATGTGGCCTCCGCGCCAGAATACCGCGCCCTGTTCGGCACCGGCACCCATGGCGCGCTGGCCCTGTACCGCCATCAGCACAGCCACAGCCATGACGGGTGCGACCACGATCATACGCACGACAACCCGGTCACCGCGCCACAGAAGGACAGCCTGTCATGACCCTGCTTGATGACTTCATTGTGCGGGCGGCGCTGGCCGGTCTGGGCCTTGTGCTGGCCGCCGCGCCGCTGGGCTGCTTCGTCGTCTGGCGCCGCATGGCCTATTTCGGCGATGCCACGGCCCATGCTGCCATTCTTGGCGTCGCGCTGGCGCTCGCCTTCAACATATCGATCTTTGCCGGGGTTCTGGCCATTGCGCTGATCATGGCCCTGACCGTATCGAGCCTTCATGGCCGCGGCTTTGCCATGGACACGCTGCTTGGCGTCATGGCCCATAGCTCTCTGGCCTTCGGGCTGGTGGCCGTCTCCTTCGTGCAGGGGGTGCGCGTCGATCTGATGGCCTATCTCTTCGGCGACATTCTGGCCGTCGGCAAGAACGACCTACTGGTCATCTGGATTGGGGCCGCGCTGGTGCTGGGCCTGTTGTACTGGCGCTGGTCGGCCTTGCTCACGGCTACGCTGAACCCGGATCTGGCCGCAGCGTCCGGCCTGTCGCCCAAACGCGAACAACTGATCCTGTCACTGGCGCTGGCACTGACCGTGGCGGTCGCGATCAAAGTGGTCGGCACCCTGCTAATCGCGGCAATGTTGTTGATCCCTGCGGCCGCTGCGCGCCCCTTTGCCCGCACCCCGGAACGCATGGCTGTGATCGCCACGCTGCTCGGTGGTGGAGCAGTTCTGGCCGGCATCGAAGCGGCCTTCGCCCTCGATAGCCCCACCGGCCCGACGATTGTCTGCACGGCAGCCATTCTCTTTGCCCTAAGCAATCTGTCACGGCTGCTGCGACGCTGAACTGGCTCAGCCCAATTCCAGTGTCGCCACGCCCCAAAGCGTAGCGGGGGCTGCAGGCCGGGGTGGCGCCCCGCGATACATGCGCGCCGTGGCAAAGCCCGATACGAAACCGTGTGCGTCTAAAGCCGCCTGAAATCCCGGCTGCGTCTCCGGCACATCGACAATGAGTTGCGTCGCGCCAACAGAGCGCGCCGCGGCCCCAACCAGCGCAAGCGCCCCGGCCTGATCCGGGGCTACGAGAGGCCCAATCTTGCTGCCGTCACGACACAGCCGTGCAGTCGCCATTCCGGCCACAGCCCCGTCACGCCACAGCAATGTGGTTTTTCGATCCGTCGCGTTCCGGCACCAGACCGAGAGGAAGGCGGGCCGCGCAAACCCATTGGCCGCCAGATCCAACGCCGCCACGGCCTCTGTATCGGCGTCGCGGCAGGCGCGCAGATCTTCAGAGCCAGCTTCGGCCTTGTCTGGACCGGCTTCCAGCGCAGCCAGACTGCCTTCATAGCGTGCGGTGGCGCCCGTCCGGACAAAACCAGAGCGCGCATAATTGTCTTGCTGGTCTGCCACACCATCCAGCCCCACGGTCCGTGTCCCGGCATGGGCCAGCGCATGGGACCAAAGCGCAAAGCCGATCCCCTGCCCCCGATACGCGGGGCGGCACAGGTAGAGACCCAGAAACGCCAGCGTTGCATCGTGATTGACGACAGAAATCGCCGCCATGATCTGCCCGTCGATCTCGGCCACGAAGAACCCGTCAGGATCTGAAGCATGGAACGCCGCCGCATCGTCGCGCCCGGGGTTCCACCCCTCATCCGCTGCCCAATCGAGAATGCACGACAACTCGGACAGAGATGCCTGCCGCAAAATCACTTGAAAGCTTCCTTCAGCGAGGTTGCCGCCGAGGGTTGTTCCCGCAGGTCGAGCGAGGTCAGGAGATTGAGTAGATGTTGTTTCATCAGTTCCTCGGCCTCTGACGGATCATGGCGTTCAAGTGCGCGGATCAGCGCGTGATGCGCATGGCTTTCGCACAGGGCCGTGCGGCGCTGCCAATAGAGCGCGATAATCAGGGACGAACGCGACACCAACTGCGCGATAAAATCGGCAATGGTCTGTTGATCGGCGATCCGGGCGATTTCAATGTGAAACAGCCCCGACAGGTTCAGCGCCTTCCCGACTTCACCTTCTTCCAATGCCGCATGTTCCGCGTCGATATGCCGGCGCAACAGCGCGATGTCCTTGGCCGTGGCGCGTTCTGCAGCCGAGCGCGCGGTGCGCGGTTCCAAGAGCGCGCGTGCTTCAAAGACCTCGCGCGCCTCCTGCACGGTTGGCTGGGCGACAAAAGCGCCGCGATTGCGTTTCAGCTCGATCAATCGTTCATGTGCGAGCTGCTGCAGCGCCGAGCGCACCACCGTGCGGCTGACCCCAAAAATCTCGCCGACTTCATCTTCGTTCAGCTTCATGCCCGGCGCCAGACGATGTTCGTGGATCGCATTCGCGAGGCTATCCGCCACCTTCCCACTGCCACCACTGCCATGCGCAACCAAAACCTGCATGATTCGCTTCCTCAATTCTTCTGCACATCACATGTCCGTTGCGCAGGGATGATTCTCAAGCTTTGAGCCTGAAATATAGTGTCCACAATATTGTATACAAAATTGGCGCACAAATAATGCACCCTTATATACATGACGCCCAAAGAAGAGGCATTCCCCGTTCCGGGACGCTGCAACTGCAAAAAAAACTTCGGCCACGCAGAAAATCCGACCAGCGTTAAGACAACAGAAACGCAAACCAACGGATTTCAAATGAGCTCAGGAAAAGATCTGGAATTGGTGCACCTGACGAAACGCTATGGCGACTTCGTTGCCGTGGACAATATTGATTACGCTTTCAGCAACGGAACTTATGTGTGCCTTTTGGGGCCGTCAGGCTGCGGGAAGTCGACGACTTTGCGCATGATTGCCGGTCACGAAACGGTTTCGGACGGGTCGATCCTGCTGGACGGGATGGATATTTCCCATCTGCCCCCCGCCAAACGCGGCACTGCGATGATGTTTCAGAGCTACGCCCTGTTCCCACATCTCAGCGTGCGGGACAATGTCGCCTTCTCCCTTCGCATGAAGGGTGTCGATAAGGCGGAACGCCACAAGGCCGCCAATGAAATGCTGGAACTCGTCCATATGACGAGCTTCGCCGACCGCCTGCCCGCGCAATTGTCCGGCGGTCAGCAGCAGCGAGTCGCGCTGGCCCGCGCTCTGGTGACCAAACCCCGGGTTCTGCTGCTCGACGAACCGCTGTCGGCGCTCGACCCCTTCCTGCGCATCAAGGTGCGGGCGGAACTGAAGCGCATCCAGCGTGAACTTGGCATCACCTTCCTGCATGTGACCCACGGCCAGGACGAGGCACTGGCGCTCGCCGACGAACTCGTTGTGATGAACAATTCGGTCATCGAACAGGCCGGACCGTCCCGTGAAGTCTGGAACGAACCGCGCACCGAATTTATCGCGCGTTTCATGGGCGGCCATAACGTCATCTCGCTCGACGGGACCAAGGTGGCTCTGCGCGCCGACGAAGTGCGTCTTGGCGATCACGGACTGCCCGCAACGGTGACTTCCGTGGAATATCAGGGGGCCCATGTTGCCATGACCTCCATGACAAACGGTGGCGAAGAAGTTCTGGCCCTGGTGCCGGAAGAAACCTTCTTCCTCGCCCCCAAGAATCCGGGCGATGCGGTCAGCCTTGCCTGGGACGAAGGGCGGCTGCACCGCCTTCAAGCCTGACTTTCAGCGACCAACACGACCAACAAGGGACGAACGACTATGTCTAAAATGCGTTACAGCCGCCGTGCGGTTCTCAAGGGTGGCGCAGCCGCTGCTGCTGCCTCTGCCCTGCCTGCGCCGATGGTGTGGGCCCAGGAAATCAAGGACATCACCCTGCGCCAGTTCGGCACCGGGGTGTCGAACCTCAACGATGTAGCCATCAAGGTGAAAGAAGACCTTGGCTTCACGCTCGAAATGACCGCTCTGGACAGCGACAGCGTGACCCAGCGCGCTGCAACACAGCCCGACAGCTTCGACATCGCCGATATCGAATACTGGATCTGCAAGAAAGTCTGGCCGACGGGCAACCTGCAGGCGATGGATGTGTCCAAGATCAAGAACTACGACAAAATCGTGGGCATCTTCAAAGACGGCAAGCTGACACCGGAGAGCGAAATCGCCCAGGGCACCGCTCCCCACACCGTGGGCTTTGTCGAAGGCGAAGGCTCAAAGACTTTTGCCGATGAGCAAACCAACTGGATGACGCTGATCCCGACGATCTACAATGCCGACACGCTGGGCATCCGCCCCGACCTGATCGGGCGCCCGATCGAAAGCTGGGCAGAGCTGCTGAACCCGGAATTCAAGGGCAAGGCCTCGATCCTCGACATCTCGTCGATCGGCATCATGGATATGGCCATGGTGTGCGAAGCCATGGGCGAAATCACCTATGGCGACAAGGGCAACATGACCCGCGAAGAGATCGACAAAACCTTTGCGATCTTCACCGCCGCCAAGCAAAGCGGCCAGTTCCGCGCCTTCTGGAAGACATTCGACGAATCCGTGAATCTCATGGCATCCGGCGAAGTGGTGATCCAGTCCATGTGGTCGCCCGCCATCACCGCGGTGAAATCGCGCGGCATCCCCTGTGTCTATCAGCCACTCAAAGAGGGCTATCGGTCCTGGGGCGGCGGCATCGGCTTGTCGAAGTCGCTGACCGGCATGGAGCTGGACGCGGCCTATGAATATATCAACTGGTATCTCTCCGGCTGGGTCGGCGGGTACCTGATGCGCCAGGGCTACTATTCGGCTGTTCCGGAGACCTCCAAGGAGTTCATGACGGAAAACGAATGGGGCTACTGGTTCGAAGGCAAACCGGCCACCGACGTCATCACCTCGCCGACCGGCGACGTGCTGGCACAGGCTGGCGAAAGCCGCGACGGCGGGTCGTTCTACGACCGCATGGGCCATGTGGCCTGCTGGAACGCCGTCATGGATGAGAACCAGTACATGGTTCGCAAATGGAATGAGTTCATCGCTTCCTGATGAAACTCCCAGCCCGGACCTTGACTGCCCCTTCCTTGGTCCGGGCGCCCTCTTTTATCGAAACGCTTTAGACAGGCCATGTGTCTGACCGGGTGAAACACATGTTGAAAAACCGCCACATTCAGGGCTGGCTTCAGGCTGCACCGCTGAGCCTTGTTCTGATCGGATTTCTGATCCTGCCGATCATCACCATCTTCGTCGTGAGCTTCTGGCAGGCCACCGAGTTTTCCATCATCCCGGCATTCTCGCTGGACAATTACGCATTTCTTTTCGGCTCGCCCGTCACCTACAAGGTGTTTCTGGCGACCTTCAAATACGCCTTTATCACTTGGGCCCTGACCCTCGCGATCGGCTTCACAGTGGCCTATTATCTGGCCTTTCACGTCCAGAACCAGACCACGCAGATCGCCCTGTTTCTGCTGTGCACGATCCCGTTCTGGACCTCGAACATCATTCGGATGATTTCCTGGATACCCTTTTTGGGGCGCAACGGTATTGCCAACTCCATGCTGCAAAGCTGGGGGGTCATCGACCAGCCTCTGGAATGGCTGCTCTATTCCGACTTTTCTGTGATCCTGGCCTTCGTGCACCTCTATACGCTTTTCATGGTCGTGCCGATTTTCAACACGATGACGCGCATCGACCACAGCCTGATTGAAGCCGCACGCGACAATGGTGCCTCCGGGTTCCAGACCCTCACCCATGTGATCATGCCGCTAACCAAACCGGGGATCATGATCGGCACGATTTTCGTGCTTACCCTCGTGATGGGCGACTTCATCACCGTGCGCTTCATGTCCGGATCGCAAAAGGCCAATGTCGGACGCCTGATCTCCAATGACATTGCCCTGCTGCAATACCCCTCCGCCGCTGCCACTGCCGTGATCCTGCTGATCACCGTGCTGATCGTGATCGGCATCCTGCTGCGCTTCGTCGACATCCGAAAGGAGCTCTGACCATGGAAAAGAAATCGTCCTCCTTCTACGTCCTGACGGCCTTTTTCGTCCTCTTCATTCTGTTCCTTTACGGACCGACCCTGACCATCGGAATCCTGTCCTTTCAGGGGCCGGGCGGTGGCCTGACCTTCCCGATGGAGGGCAGCTCTCTGCATTGGTTCCGCGACCTGTTCCAGCAACAGGCCGTCGGCGACATCTGGGGGGCGTTCCGCCGCTCCTCGATCCTCGGGCTGATGGTCATGAGCACCACGGTCGTGGTCTCGGTCATGGGCGGCTTTGCCTTCCGCAAGCGTTTTTACGGTTCCGGCATCCTGTTCTACCTGATCATCGCGTCGCTGGTGATCCCGTCGATCCTGATCTCGCTGGGCGTGGGGCTGATCTTCAACCAGTTCGGGCTGAAAATTCACTGGGCCACCTCGGGCTTCGGGTCCCAACTGACATGGACGCTGCCGTTTGGCCTGCTGATCATGTTCGCCGTCTTCAACCGCTTTGACAAAAGCTTTGAAGAAGCCGCACGCGATCAGGGAGCCTCGCCCTGGCAAACCATCCGCTATGTGGTGCTGCCGATCATCATGCCATCGCTCATCGGCGTCGGATTGTTCGGCTTCACCCTGTCCTATGACGAATTTGCGCGAACTCTGCTGACCGCAGGCTCCTACAACACGCTGCCGCTGGAGATCTTTGGGATGACCACCAATGTCACCACCCCGGTGATCTATGCGCTGGGCACGCTGACCACCGTGTTTTCGCTGGTGATCATCGGCACCTGCCTGCTGGCGGTCTGGGTCATGGGCAAGCGTCGGGCGCGTCTGGGTTCCGACGCCGGCAAAGGGGTCTGAGGTGAAGCTGCTGTTCCTTAACCCCAACTCAACGGAGCAGATGACTGACAGCATCATTACGACAGCCAGAGCGCTCCTGCCCAACAGCGAGATCCTTGGCTGGACCAACCATGATGGGCCACCCGCCATTCAGGGACCCGAAGACGGTGCCGCTGCAGTGCCCGGCCTGCTGGCGCTGCTGCCTAGGGCCAGCGCGGAAGGTGTCCACGCCATCGTCATCGCCTGTTTTGACGATACCGGCCTTGTCGAACTGCGCGAACAGGCGCATTGCCCGGTCCTTGGGATCGGTCAGGCCGCCTATCATTTCGCCCTGCTCAAGGGGCAAAGCTACGGCGTGGTGACCACCCTGCCCGTGTCTGCGCCCGTAATCGAGAGCAACATCCGCGCGTTGGGATTTGAAAGCGCCTGCGTCGGAGTGCACCCCAGCGGCATCAGCGTGCTGGAAGCCGAAGAAGGCGCGCCCGATACGCTTGACCATCTCAGCCGCGAAATCGTCGAGATGAGCTGCCGCGGCGCGTCCGCAATCGTGCTCGGCTGTGCCGGCATGACAGCACATCATGCGGCGTTGCAAGCCCGCACAGGGCTGACGCTGATTGACGGGGTGCAGGCAGCCACCTTGCTGGCGCAGGCTCTAGCCAGATCCGAAGGCGCTGCCTGAGCTTTTACAGTCGCCACGACAAAACGCGCGCTTTCCGGCGCGCGTTTTTGTATTTGGCGGTCAGAGGTCTAACTGCGCTGCGGTAAAAATCCGCAAGCCTCGAAAAAATTCCATCGAGGAAAGTTGACAGAAAAACTCAGATTAAATACTCAGGGGGAAAGAACGACGCAAAATCGACGAGTCGCACTCACTGCGGCGCCCTTTAAACCCTTGGCAAGCAGCGGCCAAAACGCGCCCAGCCAGTCTTGGTGATCCTTGAACTCATGATGCGACATGCACCCCCACGGGCGCATGGAAGGCAAGATGACAAACGATACGCATAAGACCGAAAAGGCTTCACTTATGAACGCACATGTTTCACCGCTGACCAGCAGCACCCCGAACGGACAGCTCCCCCCGCTCGACGCCCGTGATCTGATCTCGGATGGCACCACGCGCCAGATCGATCTTGATGGCCAGATCTACACGCTGCGCATCACCCGTGCTGGCAAGCTGATCCTGACGAAGTAACCGGCATGCTGCGCAAACATCTTCCATTGGCGTCCCGTGATCTGCGGGCTGCACTGCGGTTTATCGCCTCTCTGCCTCATATGGGGTGACACCGATCAACGGTAGGTGCGTTCTTCCAGATCCGTACGGAGTAATTCCTGTTCGCACATCCCCAGAAAGGCCGCCTCGGCATCCGACACTTTACGGCGCGGGTTGGTCAGCAGGTAGATGCTGACCATCGGCAAGTCTTCATAAGGCGGCAACTGGCGCAACCGTCCCAGATCAACGTCGCTCTGCGCGACGTGCAGAGGCAAGGCCCCGATCCCGACATTGGCCACGATCATCCGGCGCAATTCGTGCAAATCGGCGGACACGCCGCTCCAGCCTGTCGCGATCTTGGCCAACGCCCGCAGGCGCGACACAGGTTCAAGCGGACCACCAATGGTTTCGGTCTGGAAGGACACGGACCGCTCCCCCTCCAGATCCGAAAGCTGAATCACCGGTTGGGAAAACAGGCGGTGGTTTGGACCACAATACAGTCCGAAAAATTCACGGTAGAGCACCTTTGCGCGCAAACCTGCCGGAATTTCGTGCAGCAAACAAACGCCAAGGCTCGCGCGGTTCTGTTTCATCCGCGAAACGATTTCCTCACTGTCGGCCACGGTGAACGAAAAACTGACCTTAGGATGCTCGGTCGTGAACCGGTGCAACACGGCATCGAAGTGATCGGAAATGACATGCGAGGCGGTGACCACAGAAATATGGCCACGCAATTCTTCGCCGCCTTTTTCCAGCAAAGACGGGAGTTGCGACACCGCTCCAAAGATCGCGGAGCATTCGCCGTAGAGCAAATGTCCAGCCCGTGTCACCCTGAATTCATTGGGCTTTCTAACGATCAACTGATGCCCAGTCGTGTCTTCAAGACGCTTGAGCGCCGAGGAAATGGTCGGCTGTTTCAGCCCCAGATAATCCGCCGCACGCGACAGCCCGCGCTGTTCCACCACCACCATGAAAGTGCGCAGGAGGTTCCAATCCAGATGCCAGGGGAAGCGCTGCTCATAGGGCTTTATCATTGTCGAAATCTATGTTGAACATTCTCATTATTTATTTGCGCAATGGGCGCTCAGATGCAAGCGTTTTGCATGAGGTGGCAAGGACCACCAGGCGCATCTTTCGCGCGCCCCGGAACACAACAGGAGAGAGAGACACATGACATATCGCAGAACCTTCATGAAAACGGCCATCGCAGCAGGCAGCTTTGCTCTGGCCGGGCTGACCATCGCCGCCCCCGTCGCCGCCGACGAACTGGAAACCCTTAAGGAAAAAGGCGTGATGCGCATTGCCATGTCCGGCGCCTACCCGCCGTTCAATTTCGTGAACGACAAAAACGAAGTCGTCGGTTTCGACCCGGCGATCGGCACGGAAATCGCCAAGCGCATGGGTCTTGAGGCCGAGATCGTCACCACCGCATGGGACGGCATCATCGGCGGGCTTCTGGCTCAGAAATACGACGCCATCGTCGGCTCCATGTCGATCACCGAAGAACGCGACGAAGTTGTCGACTTCGTTGGCCCCTACTATTCCACCAAACGTGCCGTCTTCACCCTTCCGGGCAGCGGCATCACTTCGCTGGCTGATCTCGACGGCAAAAAAGTCGGCGTAACGCTCGGCGAAACCCATGAAGAGTGGGCCAAGGAACAAGGCTACAAGGTGCGCACCTACAAGGGTCTCCCGGAACTGATCCTGGAGCTGGAAAACGGCCGTGTCGACGCCATCGTCAACGACAACATCGCGGCAATGCTTGCGCTGAAAGAAAACGGCACCGAATATGAGATGTTCGACGATCCGGACACTGAGCCCTTCGGCGCCGGGATCGCGATCCGTGAAAACAACCCCGAACTGGCCGCTGCGATGCAGGACGCGCTCGAATCCATGATGGAAGACGGCACCTATCTTGAAATCGCAACCGAATGGGTCGGCGGCGACATCCGCTAAACCAACCCGGTTTGACGTTTTTCCGGTCTGCCCGCGTTCGGGTGGACCGGCCCCCCTTTCCCCTAAACAGAAAAGCCCTCCCGTATGGACATCGAGCTTATTCTCAAGGTCTATCCCTATTTTCTGAAAGCGGCGGTCGTCACGATTGAACTGTCAGTTTTGACAACGCTTCTGGGATTGGCCTGTGGCGCAGCCGGGGCTGCGGCCCGCCTGTCGCGCTTTCGCCTGCTGCGCATAATCGGCGCGGTTTACGTCAGCATCTTTCGCGGCACCCCGGCCCTGATCCAACTGTTCTTACTGTATTTCGGCGGCCCCCAGATCGGCATCCAACTGGATGCGTTTCAAGCTGGCGTGATCGGCCTTGGCCTCAACATCGGTGCCTATATGGCCGAAACCATGCGCGGCGCGATCATTTCGATCGACAGCGGTCAAATCGAAGCCGCCCGCACCCTGGGCCTGTCACGCGCACAGGCTTTTCGCAAAGTGACCCTGCCGCAGGCCATGCGCCTGATGATCCGCCCGCTTGGCGTGAACATCAACGCCCAGATCAAAGGCACGGCACTGGTCGCCGCGATCTCGGTCGTCGAGCTGACCTATACGGCGCAACGCTACATCGGATCGACCTACAAGCCGTTCGAAATGTTCTTCATCGCGGGCATTCTCTACATGATCATCATCTATGTGACGGGCAAAGGTATTTCCTTTCTCGACCGGAAAGTGCGCCTGCCATGATGGTCCATTGCTCTGTCGTTTCCCCAAACATGAAAGGCGCGCGTCATGGGTCTTGATTTCACCGTTGTCCCTAGCTACGCCGACGCGATTTTGCTTGGCGTCCTCTGGACCATCGCGATCACCGTCGCCTCCGCCATTCTCAGCTTCTTCGGCGGCATCCTCTTTGCCGTGATCGCCCTTTACTCGCCCTGGATCATCCGCCTCCCGGTGCGCCTGTTCGCCTGGCTATTCATGGGCACGCCCCTGCTGTTGCAACTGTTCCTGATCTATTTCGGACTGGTGGAGCTGGGGATTGACCTACCGGCCTTCGTTGCCGGGGTGGTCGGACTGGGCCTGCACTTCGCGGTCTACAATTCCGAACTGATCCAGACCGCCATTCTGGCCGTCGACAAAGGACAGATGGAAGCCGCCCGCACCCTTGGCCTGTCGCGCGGACAGGCGTTGCGCAAAGTGGTCATTCCACAGGCAGTGCGCGATGTGATCCCGCCGATCGGCAACAACATGATTGCCCTGCTCAAGGACTCTGCCCTTGTATCGGTGATCGGTGTATCCGAGCTGACCTTGTCGGCCCAGCTGGCGATTGGCCGCACCTACCGGCCGTTCGAATTCTACACTGTCGCCGCCGTTTGCTACTACGTCATCAACCTCGGGATGGAAGCCGTCGTACGTCGCATTGAGCGCCGCACGAGCCTCTCCCGCTGACCGATTGAGGATCTGTTATGTCTGACCCGCAAAAATTCGTCGAAATCCGCCACGCTCAGAAAGCCTACGGTGAACTGGAAGTGCTCAAGGACATCTCCCTCACGGTCGACCGGGGGGAAATCGTCGCCATCATCGGGCCGTCCGGCTCTGGCAAGTCCACGCTGCTGCGCGCCATCAACGAACTGGATTCGCTCACCTCGGGCGAGGTCTGGCTTGAAGGGGTGCAGATCAACAAGACCCTGCCCCACCGGCAATATGAAAAGCACATCAACGAGATGCGCCAGCAGGTCGGCATGGTGTTCCAGCACTTCAATCTGTTTCCGCATCTGAGCGTCCGCGACAACGTCACTATGGCGCCCAAGCTGCTCAAGGGCATTTCCGACGCCGAAGCCGACAAGCTGGCCGAAGATCAACTGTCCCATGTCGGCATGCTCGAACGCATCGACTATTATCCGTCGCAGCTGTCGGGTGGGCAGAAACAACGGGTTGCCATCGCCCGCGCGCTGGCGATGAAACCCAAGCTGATGCTCTTTGACGAAGCCACCTCTGCGCTCGACCCGGAACTGGTCGAAGAGGTGAACCTCGTCATGAAGAAACTCGCCGAAGAGCATATGACCATGATCATCGTCACCCATGAAATGGATTTCGCCGCCTCGGTCTGCGACCGGGTGATCTTCATGGACGGCGGGGTGGTCGTCGAGGAAGGCCCGCCCTCGGTGGTCTTCCAGAACCCGACCCAAGAAAGAACCAAAAACTTCCTGCGCAAACATCTTGAAGGTGCAAAATGACGCGAGAGCGTAGCCACATGTTTTCCCTCACCAACACCCCGCGTCCATTCCTGGACCGGGGCGAGGGGATCTATTTTTACGACGAATCCGGCAAGCGTTATATTGACGGATCCTCCGGGGCCATGGTGTCCAACATCGGCCATTCCAATCCACGCGTTCTGGCCAAGATGAAGGCGCAGATGGATCGCTCCACCTTTGGCTATCGCCTGCATTTCCGCACGCATAGTTCCGAAGATCTGGCCACCAAACTGTCTGAGATGATGCCCGAAGGTCTGGACCGGGTGTTTTTCGTCTCGGGCGGATCCGAGGCAGTCGAATCCTGCATCAAGCTGGCGCGCCAATATGCGATAGCCAAAGGCGAACCATCGCGCTGGAAAGTCATTTCGCGCTTCCCGTCCTATCACGGCTCGACGCTGGGCACGCTGGCGCTGACCGGCTATGATCCGCTGGCCCGTCCCTTCGATCCGATGCTGCGCGACATGCCCAAGATCGCGGCTCCGCGCACCTATCTGGACCGCGACAACCTGAGCGAAGATGAACGCGGCCTGAAATATGCCGAACTGCTGCGCGACAAGATCCTCGAAGAAGGCCCCGACAGCATCGCCGCCTTCATCATGGAACCCGTTGGCGGCGCCTCCACAGGTGCACTTGTGGCCCCCGACAGCTATTTCAAACGCATCCGCGAAATCTGCGATGAATTCGGAATCCTTCTGATCTTCGATGAGGTCATGACAGGTGTCGGGCGCACCGGGAAATTCGTGGCCTCAGAACACTACGGCGTGATTCCGGACATCGTCTCCATGTCCAAGGGGCTCGCCGCGGGCTATGCGCCGCTCGGGGCCATGGTCGCGCGCGGGGACATCGTGGACACCATCGAGACCCACGGCGGTTTTCTGCATGGCTACACCTATTCCGGCAACCCGCTGGCCTGTGCCGCAGGTCTGGCAGTGCTCGAAGAGATGGAAGACCAGAACATCGTCGCCAATGCCGCCGCGATGGGAGAGATCCTGAAGGCGCGTCTGACAGGGCTGATGGAACGCTATCCCTTTATCGGGGATGTGCGTGGCAAAGGCCTGCTGCTGGCCTTCGAATTCGTCGCCGACCGCGAAACGATGACCCCCTTGCCGAAGGCGTGGAATGCCTATCTCGAACTTGTTGAACTGGCTTATGAGCGCGGTTTGATCATCTATTCGCGCCGCACCCGGGGCGGCTCGGAGGGCGACCATTTCCTTGTCTGTCCGCCGCTGATCATCACCGAGGCGCAAATCGATGAAGTGATGACGATCCTGATCGACGCTCTCGACGCCTTTGCTGCGCGTCACGACCTGCCGGTTCTGGAAACCGAGAGCGCATCATGAGCCTGCCCGACAAATCCACAACGCTTGAAGAGGCCGTGGCCCGCATTCCGAACGGGGCCACGATCATGGTGGGGGGCTTTGGCGTGCCGGGCACCCCCTTCGCCCTCATTCAGGAACTCAAACGTCAGGGGCAGACGGATCTGACCCTGATCAAGAACGACGCCAATGAAACCGGCATGGGCATCGATCACCTGATCGCCAACGGTCAGGTGCGCAAGCTGATCTCAACCCATATCGGTCTGAACGCCCACGCCATTGACGCGATCAATCAGGGTCGGATCGAAATGGAATTCTGCGCTCAAGGCATTCTGGCCGAACGCATCCGTGCGGGTGGGGCCGGACTGCAGGCGATCCTGACCGACATCGGTCTGGACACCGAAATGGCCGAGGGCAAGCAGATTGTCGAAATGAACGGGCAAAGCCTGCTGGTGGAACCTGCGCTGCGCGCTGATGTGGCACTGATCCATGCCGATCGCGGTGATCTGTTCGGCAATCTCGCCTATCGCGCCACGGCCCGCAATTTCAACCCGATGATGGCCATGGCCGCCCACACCGTCATCGCCGAGGTGGAAACCCTTGGCGCGCTTGGCAGCCTTACGCCGGATGCCGTGGAAACACCCGGCGCCTTTGTCGATCACATCGCGGCCCTGCCCGCACTCAGCGAGGAATATGGCATTGTCAAACGTTGAATGTGCATCCCCTGCCGCCGCGACGACCACGGCAGAACGTCCCCGCGATGGTCGCGCCCGCATGGTCGCCCGCGCCGCCCGCGAAATCGCGCCGAGCATGGTGGTCAACCTTGGCATCGGTCTGCCGACCAAAGTGATCGACCATCTGCCCGCCGACATGCCGGTGTGCCTGCACACCGAAAACGGTATGACCGGCATCGGCCCGACGCTGCCCTATGAGCAGGCCGACCGCAATCTGATCGACGCGGGCGGGGCCTATGTGTCCCCCATCCCCGGATCGGCCTATTTCGACAGCGCGGTGTCTTTCGCGCTGGTGCGTTCCGGGCGGCTCGACCTGACGCTTCTGGGCGCGTTTGAGGTGGCCGAAACCGGCGATCTGGCCAACTGGAAAATCCCCGGCAAGTTTTCCCCCGGCGCGGGCGGGGCCATTGAACTGGCACAAAAGGCCCGGCGCGTGGGCGTCATGACCACCCACACGGATCGCAAGGGCAACCCCAAGCTGCTGCAACGCTGCACCCTGCCGCTGACAACCCGTGGCGGCGTGGACCGGATCTTTACCGATCTGGCCGTGATCGACATTTCCCCGCGCGGTTTCGAGCTGCGCGAACTGGCAGAGGGCGTCACCCTCGCCGAGGTCACCGAGGCAACCGGTGCCGCGTTGCATCTGCCGGATACAGACATCCCGACGTTCTGAGGTTTCACTATGAATCAAGAGCTTTCCACCCGCATTCTTTCTGCGGTCGATGACCTGTTCGACCAAGAGATCGATTTTTTGAGCGAACTCACCGCCCACCCGTCAATCCGCGGGCAGGAACAGAGCGCCCAGACCTTTATGGCCAAGGAGCTGAGCACGCGCGGTCTGCGCGTCGACGAATGGCAGATCAATGTCGATGACATCTGCAATCTGCCGGGGTTTTCGCCGGTGATCGGCACCTATGAAGACGCCCGCAACGTGGTCGGCAGCCATGAAAGCCGCAGCCGCAAAGGCCGCTCTCTGATCCTGAACGGTCACATTGATGTGGTCCCCGCAGGGCCGCTCGACATGTGGGATCAACCGCCTTTTGAACCGCATGTCGCCGATGGCTGGCTCTACGGGCGCGGCGCCGGGGATATGAAGGCGGGGCTCGCGTCGAACCTCTTTGCCCTTGATGCGTTGCGGCATCTGGGACTGGCCCCTGCCGCCGATGTGTTCTTTCAATCCGTGGTCGAAGAGGAATGTACCGGCAACGGCGCACTGGCCTGTCTGCAACGCGGATATAAGGCCGATGCCGCGCTGATCCCGGAACCTTTCGAAGAAAAGCTGGTCACCGCGCAACTTGGTGTGATCTGGTGTCAGGTGCACCTGAAAGGCCTGCCGACCCATGTCGCCTACGCCGGCACCGGTGCCAATGCGATCGAGGCCGCCATTCCGCTGATTGCCGCTTTGCATGAACTTGAGGAGCGCTGGAACCTGCCCGGCTGCCGCCATGGCGATTATGCCCATGCCCATCACCCGATCAACCTGAACATCGGCAAAATTCAGGGTGGCGACTGGGCCAGCTCGGTGCCTGCCTGGTGCGTCTTCGACGTGCGGATTGCCGTCTACCCCGGACAGGACATGGCCGCAGCCCGCGCCGAAATCACGGACGCGATCATGGAGGCGGCGCGCGGCAATGCCTTTTTGAAAAACGCCATGCCTGAAATCATCTGGCACGGCTTCATGGCCGAAGGCTATGCGCTCTCCGACGACGGATCGGCGACAGCCAAAGCCGCCACCGATGCACTGGATCAGGCGCATCTGGCCACAACCGGCGAAGCACTCGACCGGGCGGCGATCACCGCCACCACCGACGCGCGTTTCTTTGGCCTTTATGCCGACACGCCCGCGCTGGTCTATGGTCCGCGCGCCGAGGCGATCCACGGTTTCAACGAACGTGTCGAACTGGAAAGCATCCGCCGCATCACCCAATCCACCGCCCTGTTCATCGCCAACTGGTGCGGTGTCGAAGAGATCTAAGGAGTTCCCCATGCGTGAGGCCGTTATCGTCTCCACCGCCCGCACACCGATCGGCAAAGCCTATCGCGGCGCGTTCAACAATCTCGAAGGCCCGGCGCTGGCCGCCCATGCCGTGCGTGCGGCCGTGTCTCGTGCAGGCGTGGAAGGCCGCGACATCGAAGAGACGGTGTTTGGCTCTGCCCTGACCCAAGGCTCCACCGGGGTCAATGTCGCGCGCCACATCGCACTGGCCTCTGGCCTGCCCGACACCGTAGCCGGGGTGACTCTGGACCGGCAATGCGCTTCGGGGCTGAACGCCATCGCAACGGCTGCCCATATGGTCATGGCCGAAGGGGTTGAGGTGGCGCTGGCCGGGGGACTCGATTCGATTTCCCTCGTGCAAAACAGCCACTGGAACGGCTATCGCTACAAATCCCCGGGCGTGCCGGACGCCTATTACATGTCGATGATCGAAACCGCCGAGGTCGTCGCCGAACGCTATGGCGTCAGCCGTGCGGCGCAGGATGCCTATGCGCTGGCCTCACAACGCAAAACCGCCGCCGCACAGGAGGCGGGTCTCTTTGCCGATGAGATCGTTCCCGTCGAAGCGGTGAAGATCGTCACTGACAAGGCGACGGGCGAAAGCCATGAAGAAACCGTGCGCCTTGAGGCCGATGAATGCAATCGTCCGGGCACCACGCTGGACGGGCTGCAAAGCCTGAAACCGGTGCTGGGCCCGGAGGCCTGCGTGACGGCGGGCAACGCCAGCCAATTGTCGGACGGGGCCTCCGCCTGCGTGATCATGTCGGCAGAGGCCGCACGCGCGCGCGGGCTGCCCCCGCTGGGCGCCTTCCGTGGCTTTGCCGTGGCGGGCTGCGCCCCGGATGAGATGGGCATCGGTCCGGTCCATGCCATCCCCCGCCTCTTGGAGCGCGCGGGGCTGAGCATCGACGACATCGACCTGTGGGAAATCAACGAAGCCTTTGCATCGCAGCTTTTGTATTGCCGCGACACGCTGGGCATCCCCGATGAGCGGCTGAATGTGAACGGCGGCGCGATTTCCATCGGCCACCCTTATGGCATGTCAGGCGCGCGCATGGCCGGGCATATCCTGCTGGAAGGCAAACGCCGAGGCGCACGCTATGGCGTGGTGTCGATGTGCATCGGCGGCGGTCAGGGCGCGGCCGGGCTCTTCGAGATCTTCTGATCACGCCAGCCGGTGCGGATCGCCATATGATCTGCTCCGGCCACGCACAGTCCGCTCAGGGCCGCCGCTCAGGGCCCGCTCACTGATTGTAATACTGTCGATACCAGCGCACGAACTTGGCGACGCCCTCCGGCACAGCGGTCTGGGGGGCGTAGCCGGTCAGCGTGGTCAAAAGGCTCGCATCCGCCCAAGTCGCCGGAACGTCGCCCGCCTGCATCGGCATCAGATTGCGCTCTGCCGTCTTACCGGTCGCCTGTTCGATGGCCGCAATGAAATCGGTGAGCTGCACCGCATCATTATTGCCGATGTTCACGACCCGATAGGGCGCCACCGGCGACAGGCTGTCGCCCTCGGGCACCACCCCGTTTTCGGGTCGCACCGGCACCGCGTCGATCAACAGGCGGATCGCATGCACCAGATCATCGACATAGGTGAAGTCACGCTTCATATCGCCGTAATTGTAGACGTCGATCGGGCGATCTTCGAGGATTGCCTTGGTGAATTTGAACAGCGCCATGTCCGGACGCCCCCAGGGACCGTAGACGGTGAAAAAGCGGAACATGGTGATCGGCAGATCGAACAGATGCGCATAGGAATGCGCCATGCTTTCCGTCGACTTCTTGGTCGCCGCATAAAAGGACATCTGGTGATCAGCCTTGACCGTCTCCTGATAGGGCATCTCCGTATTCGCGCCGTATGCCGATGAGGTCGAGGCCAGAAGCATATGCTTGGGCGGATAGGCCCGCGCCGCTTCCAGCAGTTCAAAGGTGCCGATGATGTTGCTTTCCAGATAGGAACGCGGGTTCTCGATCGAATAGCGCACCCCGGCCTGTGCCGCGAGATGGATCACCGCGTCGGGCTTTTCCTCTTCGAACAGCGCCATCAGCAGGCCCGGCGTTTCCACCTTGTCGTGCACGGAGCGATAGCCGTCATAGGCCATAAGCGTCTCTTCACGGCGCGCTTTCAAAGCCACGTCGTAATAGTCGGACAGGCAATCCAGCCCGACAACGCGCCAGCCTTCGTCCAGCAATTTGCGACACACGAATGAACCAATGAAACCGGCAGCCCCGGTGACCAAAGCAGTGGGCATGATAGGGTCCTCAGTCAGCGCCAAACAGGTCGCGGGTGAAAATCTTGTCTTCGACTTCGCGGATGTCGTCGGTCAGGCGGTTGGCAATGATCACATCGGCTTCGGCCTTGAAGGCGGCCAGATCGTTCACCACGCGGGATCCAAAGAACTCCGGCTCCGTCATCACCGGTTCATAGACGATCACCTCGATCCCCTTGGCCTTGATCCGCTTCATGATCCCCTGAATCGAGGACTGGCGGAAATTGTCGCTGCCCGCCTTCATGACCAGACGATAGACGCCGACAATGGCCGGACGTCGCGCGATGATCCGATCCGCCAGAAAGTCCTTGCGCGTGCGGTTGGCATCCACGATTGCGGCAATCAGGTTCTGCGGCACTTCGGAATAGTTTGCCAAAAGCTGCTTGGTGTCTTTCGGCAGGCAATAACCGCCGTAACCAAAGGAGGGGTTGTTGTAATGCGAGCCGATCCGCGGATCGAGCGACACCCCGTCAATGATCTGACGGCTGTCCATCCCCCGCGCCATGGCATAGCTGTCGAGTTCGTTGAAGAACGCCACCCGCATCGCCAGATAGGTGTTCGCGAAAAGCTTGATCGCCTCTGCCTCATCGGCATCGGTGAACAGGACATCGACGTCTTTCTTGATGGCCCCTTCCAGCAACAGATCGGCAAAGGTCCGGGCGCGGTCAGATCGTTCCCCGACGATAATCCGCGACGGATAGAGATTGTCGTAAAGCGCCCGGCCTTCGCGCAGGAATTCCGGCGAAAAGATCACCTGCTCCGTGTCGAACTCTTCGCGAATGCGGCTGACAAAGCCCACGGGGATCGTGGACTTCACAACGATGGTCGCCGTTTCATTGACCTCGAGCACCTGCTGGATCACCGCTTCGACACTGGAAGTGTCGAAATAGTTGTGTTTCGGGTCGTAATTGGTCGGCGTCGCCACGATGACAAAATCCGCGCCCTCATAGGCAACCCGTGCCTCGGTGGTGGCGCTCAGGTGCAAGTCTTTATGGGCCAGAAAATCTTCCAGCTCGGGATCGACGATCGGGCATTTGCGGGCATTGAGCATCGCGACCCGCTCCGGCGAGGTATCCACCGCTGTCACAGCGTTGTGCTGCGCCAGAAGCACCGCATTGGACAAACCGACATAGCCGATCCCGGCAACTGCAATTTTCATTCTTTCACCTTTACCCTTTTTCACCCTGACCGCGCGAATAGACATCTTCGTAGCGAATAATGTCATCTTCCCCGACATAAGAACCGGTCTGCACTTCGATCAGCACCATCGGCACCTTGCCGGGGTTCTCCATCCGGTGGACAGCGCCCAGCGGGATATAGACGGACTGGTTTTCCGTCACGAGACGCACCTCGTCATCCACGGTGACCCGGGCCGTGCCCTCGACCACGATCCAATGTTCAGACCGGTGGAAGTGGCTTTGCAGCGACAGCGCCGCGCCGGGGTGGACATGGATGCGTTTGACCTGAAAGCGATCCCCGACCACAAGACTTTCGAACCAGCCCCATGGACGGTGGTCCTTGGGGAAATGCGTGGCCTGCTGGGCCCCTTTGGCCTTGAGCGCGGCAACCGCCTTTTTCACGTCTTGCCCACGACGCATATCCGCGATCAGCACCGCATCGTTCATCGCCACGGCCATGATGTTGTCCAGCCCGATACCGACCAGTTCCAGCCGTTCACTGTCCGAGCGCAAAAGACTGTTTGTGCAGTCGATCGCGGTCGCTTCGCCAGAGGTGACGACGCCATCGGCATCCGGACCGGCCTCGCGCCAGACCGCATCCCAGCCGCCCAGATCCGACCAGCCGCCACTGAAGGGCACCACGGCCAGATTATCGGCCTTTTCCATCACCGCATAGTCGATGGAAATGTCTTCCACATCACCCCAGGCTGCGGGATCCAGTCGCAAGAACCCAAGATCCACCTGCGCCGCCTCGACGGCCTTGGCGACAGGGGTCATCAGCGCGGGCGCAAAGCGTTCAAACGCAGCGATGATGTCTGCGGCCCGGAACAGAAAGATCCCGGCGTTCCACATAAAGGTGCCCGCCTCGACCATCTTGTCTGCCGTCGCCTGATCCGGCTTTTCAACAAAGCGCGCAAGATCGATAGCTGCACCATCGCCTTCGGGCACGGCGCTCAGTTCGAGATAGCCATAGCCGGTTTCACCATGAGTCGGCTGAATGCCGAAAGTGACCAGCTTGCCCGCCTCGACGGCAGCGAGCCCACGCAGCACAGCGGCCTGAAAGGCGGCTGTGTCGGGCACGACGTGGTCGGAAGGGGCCACCAGCATGACCGCCTCGGGATCCTGCGCCAGCAAATGCAAGGCGGCGGCCAGAACCGCCGGCGCGGTGTTGCGGCCTTCGGGTTCGATCAGGATCGCGCCGGGATCGATGCCGACGGATTGCAGTTGCTCAGTCACAATAAACCGGAAATCCGAACCGGTCAAAACGACCGGCGGGGCAAAGCTCAGAAGCTCCGTGCTGGAAAATCGTTTTGCGGAGGCTTGAAACAGCGTTTCCTCTCCAACGAGAGGGACAAATTGCTTGGGATAGCTTTTGCGCGACAAGGGCCAAAGACGCGTACCCGAGCCGCCGCACAGAAGAACTGGAAAAATCATAGAGAACTCCGAATGTCTGTGGGGTGAAAATAGACCATCGGGTTGAAACTTAACAACAGATTTACTTTCTTTTTTGTTACGATACGCGGGAAACACCATCACCTTGTGACGCAAACACCCTGTCAAGCGCAGGCAAAGGATCCGAAACAATGCTGGACAAGCTGGAAATGTTCATCGCGGTCGCCAAAGAACGCCATTTTGGGCGTGCGGCGGCCAGTTTGGGTATCACGCAACCCAGCCTGTCTGCGGGGATCAAGCAACTGGAAGCAACACTGGGCGTACGCCTGATCCTGCGCGGATCGCGGTTTGGCGGGCTCACACCCGAAGGGCAAAGCGCACTGATCTGGGCACGGCGCATCGTCGGCGATGCGCGCCAATTGAAAGAGGAAATGCGTGCCACCCATCAGGGCCTCACCGGGCGGCTCCGTCTGGGCGTCATTCCCACCGCGCTGACATGGGCCGCCAGGCTGACAGCTGAGTTTTGCGACAGACACCCCAATGTCCGCTTTACCGTATTGTCGCGCCCTTCTGACGACATTCTGAGCATGCTCGACAATCTCGAAATCGATGCCGGGATCACCTATCTCGACAATGAACCTCTGGGCCGGGTGAGCGCCGTGCCACTCTATGAGGAGAGCTACATGCTGATCTGCGACCGGCGCTCTGCCTTTGCCGGGCTGGAGGCGGTGTCCTGGTCGGATCTGGCGGGGCAAAAACTGTGCCTGCTGACACCGGACATGCAAAATCGCCGAATCATCAATCGCAACTTCGCGCAGGACGGGATCGAACCGGAGGCCGTCATCGAATCCAATTCGACCGTGGTTCTGGTGTCCTATGTGGCCCGCGGCGACTGGATCACGATCCTGCCGACCGATATTGCCGCCACTCTGGTGGCTGGCAAACCCTTGGAGACCGTGCCGCTGGTTGGCGGCGGCCCCAAACACCCGGTCGGGCTGATCGCAGCATATAGCGAACCCCACACGCCCGTTCTCAGCGCCCTTCTGGCACAAGCACGCAAGACATCTACAGCTGATTGATAGGTAACTTCTATCAATTAACGGAAAAACATTATTGATTCTCCCATGCAATTCAGGCGATCCTGTTGCGACAATTCCAGACAAGGCCAGCCATGCAGACTTCTGTGCCCGCCACCGCGACGGTCCCGACCGAAGCCGAGCTTCGCGCGCTCATCGACAGCCATTTGACGCAAGAGGGACCGCTTTTGCCGATCCTGCATGATCTGCAGGACCGCTATGGCCATATCCCCGACAGCGCCGTGCCACTGATGGCTGCCGCGCTTAAGCTCACCCGTGCCGAGGTGCAGGGCGTCATCAGCTTTTACCATGATTTCCGCCGCCGTCCCGCCGGACATCATGTGATCAAGATCTGCCGGGCCGAAGCCTGTCAGGCGATGGGGGCAAATGCGCTGGCCGCGCGACTTCTGGACCGGTTGGGCCTGGATTGGAACGGCACGACCGCCGATGGGCAGATCACGGTGGAGCCGGTCTATTGCCTGGGCCTGTGCGCATGCGGTCCCGCCGCGATGGTCGATGAAACGCTCCACGGGCGTGTGGACGACAGCCGTCTCGACACTCTGTTGCAGGAGATCGGCGCATGAAGATCTATGTCCCTCTCGACAGCGCTGCCAAGGCACTGGGCGCCGACGCCGTGGCCCTCGCAATCGCACAAGCCGCAACGGCGCGCGGGCTGAGTGTCGACATCATCCGCAACGGCTCGCGCGGCATGATCTGGCTTGAACCGCTGGTGGAAATCGACGCCGGCGGGCAGCGCCTTGGCTATGGGCAAGTCACACCTGCGGATGTGGACGCGCTGCTGGACGGCACGCTGGAGACACTGGGACCGGTCGAAGATCTGCCCTTTTTCGCCCGCCAGACCCGGCTGACCTTTGCCCGCGTCGGATTGATCGACCCCCTGTCGCTTGATGACTATGCCGCCCACGGCGGCCTCACGGGATTGGAAACCGCACTCGCCATGTCAGGCGAAACCATTGTCGACACTCTGAAAGACAGCGGTCTGCGCGGTCGTGGCGGCGCGGGCTTTCCCACCGGCATCAAATGGAACACGGTGCGCATGGCACACGCGCCGCAAAAATACATCGTCTGCAACGCCGATGAGGGCGACAGCGGCACTTTTGCCGACCGCATGTTGATGGAGGGCGACCCCTTTACCCTGATCGAAGGCATGGTGATCGCCGGGATCGCCGTCGGTGCGACACAGGGCTATGTCTACATCCGCTCGGAATACCCCAATGCCATCTCGGTGATGCAAGAGGCCGTCCGTCGCGCCCGCGATGCCGGTCTTCTGGGCCCCGACATTCTGGGCTCCGGCAAGGCGTTCGACATGGAGATCCGCGTCGGTGCGGGGGCTTATGTCTGTGGCGAGGAGACCTCGCTCCTCAATTCGCTTGAAGGCAAACGCGGCGTGGTCCGCGCCAAACCGCCCTTGCCTGCGCTCGAAGGGTTTCTGGGGCACCCGACCGTGGTGAACAATGTGATCTCTCTGGCCACCGTGCCGGTGATCTTTGAAAAGGGCGCGCAGCATTACGCCAATTTCGGACTGGGCCGATCAAAAGGCACCATGCCGATCCAGATCGCCGGGAACGTCAAACAGGGTGGACTGTTTGAAACCGCCTTTGGCATGCCGCTGAAAGAGCTGGTGCAGGATATCGCTGGCGGCACGGCCTCTGGCCGCCCGGTGAAAGCCGTGCAGGTCGGCGGCCCGCTGGGGGCCTATCTGCACCCCGATCAGTTCGACACGCCCTTTGGCTATGAGGAATTCGACGGGCAAAAGGCCCTGATCGGCCACGCCGGGATCGTCGTCTTTGACGACACGGCAGACATGCTGAAAATGGCGCGTTTCGCCATGGAATTCTGCGCGATCGAAAGCTGTGGCAAATGCACCCCCTGCCGCATCGGGGCGGTGCGCGGCGTCGAAACGATCGACCGTATTGCCGAAGGGGACACGGCAGCCGTGCCATTGCTCAGCGATCTGTGCGAAACCATGACCGATGGGTCGCTCTGCGCCCTGGGCGGGTTCACCCCCTATCCGGTGATGTCCGCACTCACGCATTTCCCCGAAGACTTCGGTGCGGCGCCAAGCCCCGCCCCATCCGCCGCGAAGGAGGCCGCAGAATGAAAGATTTCATCATCCCCTGGAACGGCATCCAGGACGACCGCGACATGGGCACCCCCGCCCGCACAGGCGCGCCGGTCACAGTAACCATCGACGGCCAGAGCGTGACCGTACCCGAAGGCACATCGGTGATGCGTGCCGCCGCCGAACTGGGCATTCAGGTGCCCAAGCTCTGTGCCACGGACACATTGGAGGCCTTCGGGTCCTGCCGTCTCTGCGCCGTGGAGATCGACGGACGGCGGGGGACGCCAGCCTCCTGCACGACGCCGGTGCATTCCGGCATGGTCGTGCACACACAGACCGAGAAGCTGCGCAAGCTGCGGCGCGGGGTGATGGAACTATACATCTCGGATCACCCACTGGACTGTCTGACCTGCGCCGCCAATGGCGATTGCGAACTGCAAGACATGGCCGGGGCAGTCGGCCTGCGGGACGTGCGCTACAGCGCGCCGAAATCCGGTCGTTTCGCCAATCACTTCACCCCCCGTGACACTTCGGGCCAGTCTAACCCGGACTATCGCGCCAAGGACGAAAGCAACCCCTATTTCACCTATGATCCCAGCAAATGCATCGTCTGCAACCGCTGTGTGCGCGCCTGCGAAGAGGTTCAAGGCACCTTTGCGCTGACCATCGAAGGACGCGGCTTTGACAGCCGGGTCTCTGCCGGGGCCGAAAATTTTCTGGCCTCTGATTGCGTGTCCTGCGGCGCCTGCGTTCAGGCCTGCCCCACCGCCACTCTGCAGGAAAACGCCGTCATTGACATGGGGACGCCCGATCACGCGGTGGTCACCACCTGTGCCTATTGCGGCGTCGGCTGCAGCTTTAAGGCGGAAATGCAGGGCGATCAGCTGGTGCGCATGGTGCCGTACAAACACGGCAAAGCGAACCGCGGCCATTCCTGTGTGAAGGGGCGGTTTGCCTATGGCTATGCCAATCACAAGGATCGCATCCTCAAACCGATGATCCGCGAACGCATCGAGGACCCCTGGCGCGAGGTGAGCTGGAAAGAGGCTTTGAGCTTTGCCGCAAAACGGCTGCATGGGCTGCAACAGACCCATGGGCAAAAGAGCATCGGGGTGATCACATCGAGCCGCTGCACCAACGAAGAAACCTATCTGGTGCAAAAGCTCACCCGTGCGGTCTTTGGCAACAACAACACCGACACTTGCGCCCGTGTCTGCCATTCTCCGACCGGCTATGGGCTGGGCCAGACCTTTGGCACCTCGGCTGGCACGCAGGATTTCGATTCGGTCGAACAGTCCGACGTGGTGATGGTGATCGGCGCGAACCCCACGGACGGGCATCCTGTCTTTGCCT
Organism: uncultured Celeribacter sp.; assembly: GCF_963675965.1. Lineage (NCBI taxonomy): Bacteria > Pseudomonadati > Pseudomonadota > Alphaproteobacteria > Rhodobacterales > Roseobacteraceae > Celeribacter > uncultured Celeribacter sp. The sequence goes on from NZ_OY780935.1 coordinate 1,782,595, forward strand.
CGCGCCTGCGCAAACGGCTGCGGCAGGGGGCGAAATTGATCGTCGTGGACCCGCGCCGGATCGACCTGCTGACAACGCCGCATATGGGCGACGCGCACCACCTTACGCTGCGCCCCGGCACCAATGTCGCCGTGGTCTCTGCGCTGGCCCATGTCATTGTCACCGAAGGGCTGATGGACGAAGAGTTCATCCGCACGCGCTGCGACTGGGACGAATTCCAAGACTACGCACGTTTCATTTCCGAACCCCGCCACAGCCCGGAGGCCACCACGCTTCTGACCGGTGTGCCCGCACCCGAACTGCGGGCCGCCGCACGGCTCTTTGCCACCGGCGGCAATGGCGCGATTTATTACGGTCTGGGCGTCACCGAGCATTCACAGGGCTCGACCACGGTGATGGGCATTGCCAATCTGGCGATGCTGACCGGCAATATCGGGCGCGCCGGCGTTGGCGTGAACCCGCTGCGCGGTCAGAACAACGTGCAAGGCTCCTGCGACATGGGGTCCTTCCCGCATGAGCTGCCGGGCTATCGCCATGTGAAGCTTCCCGAGGTGCGCAAGATCTTTGAGGACAGCTGGGGCGTGGAAATCGATCCCGAACCCGGCCTGCGCATTCCCAACATGCTGGACGCCGCTGTCGATGGCACCTTCAAAGGTCTCTACTGTCAGGGGGAAGACATTCTGCAATCCGATCCGGACACCAAACATGTGGCCGCGGGGCTGGCCGCAATGGACTGTGTCATCGTGCATGACCTATTCCTCAATGAGACCGCAAATTACGCCCATGTGTTCCTGCCCGGATCGACCTTTCTTGAGAAAGACGGCACCTTCACCAATGCCGAACGCCGGATCAACCGGGTGCGCAAAGTCATGAAGCCGCGCAATGGCTATGCCGACTGGGAGGTCACCCAACTGCTGGCCAACGCCATGCTGGCAGAGACCGGCGGCACACCGTGGCACTATACCCACCCGTCGCAGATCATGGCCGAAATCGCGCAAACGACACCGTCCTTTGCCGGGGTGACCTATGAGCTTTTGGAAGAAAAAGGGTCGGTGCAATGGCCCTGCAATGACGCCCATCCCGAGGGCACACCGCTGATGCATGTCGACGGCTTCGTGCGCGGTAAGGGGCGGTTCATCGTCACCGAATACGTGCCAACGGATGAAAAGACCGGGCCGCGCTTCCCGCTGCTTTTGACCACGGGGCGTATCCTCAGCCAGTATAACGTCGGCGCCCAAACCCGGCGCACCGACAATGTGGTCTGGCATGATCAGGACGTGCTGGAACTGCATCCCCATGACGCCGAACTGCGCGGTGTAAAAGACGGAGACTGGATCAAACTGGCCAGCCGCGCAGGCGAAACAACGCTGCGAGCCAAGATCACTGACCGGGTCAGCCCGGGGGTGGTCTACACCACCTTCCACCATCCCGACACACAGGCCAATGTGATCACCACCGATTATTCCGACTGGGCAACGAATTGCCCGGAATACAAGGTCACGGCGGTGCAGGTCAGCCCCTCCAACGGCCCCACAGACTGGCAGGAACGCTACGCGGCACAGGCCAAGCGCGCGCGCCGCATCCTGCCCGCGGCGGAGTGATCGTCTCATGGCCGTCAAGCCGACACAGACCCGCAGGGGGCACAGGATCACTCCGGAGGCGGCGCGTCCGCTGAACCGCGTTCTGGCCGAAGAAACTCCGGTCGCCCTGGTCTATGACGGTTCGACACAGGCGGTGATGATGGCCACGCCGGAAGCGATCGAAGACTTCGCCTATGGCTTTTCGCTGACCGAGGGCATCATCACGGCGCGCGATCAGATCGAGCGCTTTGAAATTCAATCCCACAGGGTCGGCAGTGAAATGGCTCTGGAAGCGCGTTTCTGGTTGCGTGAGGATCGCCGCACCGCGCTGTCGGCCCGGCGCAGATTCATGGCCGGACCGGTCGGGTGCGGGCTGTGCGGCATCGACAGTCTGGATCAGGCCCAGCGCGGTCTACCGCCCTTGCCGCCCGACGATCTGATCCTGAGCGCAGAGGACATCGCCAGCGCAAACGCCGCGCTGCGCGCTCATCAACCGCTGCATGACGCGACCCATGCCGTGCATGCTGCAGGTTTTCTCATGCCCGGCAAGGGCATCGTCATGGCCCGCGAAGACGTCGGGCGGCACAATGCCCTCGACAAGCTGATCGGCGCGCTCTGGCGGGCCGGGATATCACCCGGCTCGGGCGCCATCGTGCTGACCAGCCGCCTCTCCATCGAATTGATTCAGAAGGCCGTCATGGCGGGCTGCCCGGCCCTGATTGCCCTGTCCGCCCCGACCGCCGCCGCGCTCAGACTGGCCGAAAGAAGCGGCCTGACGCTGGCGGCCTATGCCCGCGCCACCGGGTTTGACGTCTTTTCCCATCCCGAACGCATCGTTTCCGAGGTCTTTAATGTCGCCTGAAAAAATGGTCCTGATGGCCAACCAGATCGCCACGTTTTTCAAAACCCAGCCCGGCACAGATCAAAGCGATCAGATCGCCGCACATCTGACAGATTTCTGGGAACCGCGTATGCGCGAGCAGCTGCGTCGTTATATTTCTGAGGGTGGCGAGGGGCTGGACCCGCTGGTCCAGCGTGCAGGCGACAAGATCTGAGCGCCCCGATACTGACGTCACCCCTGCGCCAGCGTCGCTTCGATCATGTCCCGAAGCGCGCGCAGCATATCGGGGTCCCCCTGAGGGTCGCGGCGGAACGCCTCTTTGAGCACACCGTCTGCGGCAAAAAAGATCGCACGGGCGCGGGCTTCGGCATCGGCGCGCGTGACAAGCCCGCGGGCCAGAAGCACCTGCGTCAAAATCGTGGCCATCCGCGCCTTATGCGCCTGAGACATTTCCGTATCTGTCCCCAGCCGCAGACTCCGCAAGGCCGCTTCATCGCGGTAAATCTCAACAACCGCCTCTAGCAAACCGCCAATGTCGGCAGCGCTGTCAGGCACCTGCATGAGTGCGGCCATCAGCGCCTCAAGCCGTTCATAATAGCGCGCGGCCAGCACCCGCAGGATCGCATCTCGGTCCGGCAGATATTGGTGCAGCGCGCCTGCTGACAGGCCCGCCTCCTGCGCCACACGGGTCAGGTTCAGCGCCTCCGGTCCCTTTTCATCCAGCAAGCGGTCCGCTGCCGCCAAAGCGCGCGCGACCTTGGCCCGTGACCGGCTTTGCGCCGGGATGCGACGCAACGGAAGGTGTTCTAAAGGTTCTGCCATCTCTAAACCAAACTTGACTCTGATTTTATTATTGCCTCATCTGATCCCATGACACAAGACAACAGCTTTTCTCAATTGCGTGAAGCGGTCGCCAAGGCGGCCCGCACCATCGCGGATCACGGCCTTGTCGGCGGCACCTCCGGCAATGTCAGCGCGCGTCAGGGCGACCTTGTCGCCGTAACCGCAACCGGCGTTGTGCTCGCCAACACCACAGCCGAAGAGGTCACGGTCGTCGACATGGACGGCACCCTTGTCGCCGGAGATCTGGCACCCACGTCGGAACTGGATCTGCATCTGGGCGTCTATCGCAGCGCGACCTGTGGCGCGGTGGTACATTGCCACGCGCCCTATGCCACCGCCGCGGGCTGTGTGCTCAGCGAATTGCCGGTGATCCACTATGAACAGATCGCTCTGGGGGGCAGCGTGCGCGTGGCCCCTTTTGCCGTGTTCGGCACAGCTGAATTGGCGGAGAACGTCAAACAGGCGCTCAAGGGACGCAAAGCTGCGCTGATGGCCAATCACGGCGCCGTGGCCCAAGGCAAGGATCTGGAGGCTGCCGTTTCCCATGCCCTACTGTTGGAGTGGCTCTGCCGTCTGCATGCCACCGCCCTGTCCTTTGGTACGCCACGAGCACTGACCATCGACGAACAGGTTGCCGTCATCGAACACGCCGTCAAGGTCGGCTACGGCAGCACCAGAAAGACCTGACAAGGCGATAGAAACACGAGACCGCGAACGGGAGGTTGCGATGCTCAGGGAGGAAATCACAGGCGAGGTCATGGCCACGGGACGGACGAGCGAGATCCTGTCCTATGGCGATGGAAAGGTCCTGAAACTTTTCAAAGCCGGTATTGATCCCACGGAGATCGCGCAGGAGGTTGCGCATTCCACGGAGGCACATGCGCTTGGCGCCACGCCCATTGCCTGCCACGGGATGGGGGCGCATTGCGACACTCCGGGCATCGTCTTTGACGCGCTCACCGGCGGATCGCTCACGGAAATGGCCGAACGCAACCTGTTCAAACTGCGCGAAAGCGGGCGCATTCTGGCGCGCTGTCACTGCCAGCTGCACCAGATCGAAAGCGATTTGTTTCCCGATGTGCGCGAGACGCTGACCAGCCTGCTGGAGCGCGCGCCCATGGCCTTTCTCTCTCCAAGACAAAAGACCAAGGCCAGAGATATAATCGCGGGTCTGCCGGATGGCTCGGCCATTCTGCATATGGATTTTCACACCAACAACGTGTTCGCTCACCAGGACGGATATGCCACAATCGACTGGCAAACCACCCTGCGCGGCACCCCCGCCGCCGATGTCGCAATGACCCTATTCCTGCTCGCCGATGCCGAGCTTTGGCCCGGTGTCACCTTTGCCCAGAAGCTGCTCTACAACACCGTACGGCGCATTCTGCGTCAGGCCTATCTGACCGAATACAAGGCGATCAGCGGGATCTCGCAAGCCGAACTGGACGCCTGGCGCCTGCCCGCGCTGATCATCCGACTGGCGGAATGGGACATCGCCAGCGAAGGCCCACGCCTGCGGGCCGAAATCACGAGATTGCTGAAGGACTGACAGACCGTGTCACAGATACCGCAAACCCTGACCCGAACACTCGATCCGACAACACCTTATGACCTTCTCATCATCGGGGCCGGGATCACCGGCTGCGCCATGGCCTATGAGGCGGCAATGCAGGGGCTGCGAGTTGCGCTGGTCGACAAGGCCGACATTGGCGGGGCCACCTCGGCGGCAACCGGCAAGCTCATCCATGGTGGGCTGCGCTATCTGAAGAACTTTGAGCTGGGGCTGGTGCGGGAATCTCTGGCCGAACGGCGCACCCTGTCCAACATCGCCCCCGGTCTGGTCGAACCTTTTCCGATGATCCTGCCCAATCCCGGCCTGATCGAACATCTGGGACTGTGGACCTATGACCTGCTGTCCTTTGACCGCAACCACGTCAAAGACCCGACCCATCGCATCCCCGCCCACCGCAGCATGTCCGCGCCTGAGCTGGCCGAACACGGGCTGCCCGACATCAAAAGCGCGATCCTCTATTATGACTGCCTGATGCCGCATCCCGAGCGGCTGACGCTGGCCTTTGCCCGCTCTGCGCTCGCGAAAGGCGCGCACCTGATGACCTATGCCCCCGTGTCGCGGCTGATCGTCGAAGGCCAACGGGTCACAGGCGCCGAAATCACCGATCTGGTCGGCCAAAAGGACATGACGGTGCACGCCAAAGTGGTGGTCAATGCCACGGGCCCCTGGGCGCATGACCTTCTGGCAAACACGCCGCAGACCGACGGGCTGCTGGGACCACGCCCCAAGACCCGCTCCGAGGGGATCTATCTGGTCACGCGAAAGCTCTCTGACATCATGGTGCTCTTCGTGTCGCCACATGGGCATTTCAGCTTTGCCCCATGGCGCGGGATGAGCCTGATCGGCCCGACGGAAACCCCCTATGAGGGCGCGGTCGAAGACTGGCGCATCACCGCGCAGGCCGTGGATGATTTTCTCGAACGGATCAACACCATGGGTGTTCTGCCAGAGCCGCTGACCCGCGCCGATGTCAAAGCGGCCTATGGCGGGCTTCGGCCCCTCGTGGAAAGCGACGGCGACAGCTACAACGCCTCGCGCGCCTCGGAACTGATGGATCACGCCGCAGCCGGGATCGACGGGCTGGTCACAGCCACCGGCGGCAAATACACCACCAGCCGTGCCTTTGCCGCCAAAGCCATGCGTCATATTTTTCAGAAACTTGGCCGCCGCTACAAACCATCGGGCACGGAAAAACAGCCCCTGAACGGCTGCGGGATCGACGCCATCGACAGCGCCCAACTGGCCTGTCTGTCACGGCATCCGCAAATTTCCACCGAAACCGCCCGGCATCTGGTTCGTTGCTATGGCACCGATGCCGATGCGGTTCTGGCCCTGATAGGCGAAAATCCCGCTCTGGCGCAAACCGTCGATGAGGACGGAGAAATCTTGGCCCAAGCGGTCTATGCGATCCGCCATGAGGGCGCGGTGACGCTGGCGGATGTGGTGCTGCGCCGGATGGGGCTTGGCACATTGGGCGAACCGGACGCGGAAACCCTGAACCGTGTCACCGAGGTGGTCGCCGCCGAAGCTGGCTGGGACGCAGAGACAGCCGACCGCCAAAAATCTGTGCTGATCGCCCAACTGCGCCGCTTTCAACTGGATTGACCCTACGACTCCCACGCCCTCGGTGCTGATTTTAAGATTTTGGAAAGGTTTTCCCCCTGATCTGAACTCGAGGGTCATCGCCCGTCGCGATGGCCGCAGCGTTCTGTTCTGAGAGGCATGGGGTGGCGCAAGAAACGCTTTATATCAATGGTCGGTTTCTGACCCGTCCCATGACCGGGGTGGATCGCGTGGCCTTCAGTCTGGTTTTTGCTTTGGCGCGTCAGAGAAACCGGCGGCTCTGCCTGCTGACGCCGCGCACCCGCTTTCTTGATCCAAGCCATGCCGCTGACATCGCACGATTGCGCGACTTGGGGGTCCACCTGCGCAGCTTTGGGCGCCGGAGCGGCCATTTCTGGGAACAATGCGAATTGCCAAGGCTGCAACGGCGTCTGAAGTGGCCGTTGCTTTTGAGCCTGTGTAACACCGGGCCGCTGGCATGGCGGCATCAGGCCGTCATGCTGCATGATGCGCAGGTCTGGGACGTGCCAACGGGGCTGTCCTGGACATTTCGCCAGTACTATCGGCTGCTTTTGCCCCGGCTGGCCCATCGTGCGACAGCGGTGCTGACCGTGTCGCAATATGCCCGCCAGCAGCTCGAGGCCCATGGTGTCGTCCCGCGCGGTCGGGCGCAGGTGATTCACAATGGCGTCGATCATATCCCTGCAGCACAGCCTGAAACGCGACCCGACAACGGGGCCCTTGCGGATCTCTGTCTGACCTCTGAGGGGTACATTCTGGCGATCGGCAGTCTGGCGCCCCACAAGAATCTCGCAATGTTGTTGCGGGCGGCAGCTGCCCGCAGTCCTGACGCCCCTCCGCTAGTGATTGCAGGCGGCGGCAACCCCCGGGTCTTTCGCGACAGCGGCCTGCCGCAAGACCCGAATGTCCGCTTTCTGGGACGCGTAAGCGATGACACGCTGCAGATGCTTTACGGTCACGCGCTGGGACTGGCCTTTCCATCGCTGACCGAAGGCTTTGGCCTGCCCCCGCTTGAAGCGATGCGCTGCGGTTGCCCGGTGGTCGCCACGACCGGCGGCGCGGTGCCAGAGGTGCTTGGCCATGCCGCACTGTTTGTTGACCCCATGGACGAACCGGGCTGGACCATCGCCCTGACCCGGCTGGCCGCAGAGACGAACCTGCGCGCGCGCCTGCGGCAAAAAGGATATGCCCGCAGTGCACGCTACCGCTGGGACAAAGCCGCACGGCAGCTGTGTGACATCATCGGGACGCCCCCAATGCGACCGTCTCAGCCTGTGCCGGCGGCGCCACCCCGGCCCCAGCGCGCCGGGTGATATCCCCACGCCCGCCCAAGCTCCAGAGCGTGAGATAGGCTGCAATCAGCGCTGCAGTCTTGATCCCGAAAAAAAACCACAGATAACCGACGATAAAACCCCCGGCGAGGCACCAAACAAACAGCTTGCCCGCCACGATCAGGCACCAGATGCGCCCATGTGCGATGGCCGCCAGAACGAAGCCCATGACTATGGCGAAAACCAGATGTGTGGCCAGGCTGACCACGCAAGCCCCGAGATACCCCGACACCATCAGCGCATAGGCGAAGAGAGAAAAAATGTAGCCCGTGCCGCGATAGCGGGCCTGCAGGGCGATGTCAGAAGGTGCATAGGCGTCCATCACGAAATAGAGGCCAAACCGGTTCGCGGCCTGCTCGGTGTTTTGCGCGGCCAGCGACCACCAGCTTGCGACATCCGCCGCCAGCACATCGGTGTCGAGATAGGCAAAAGCAACCGCGCCCCGATCCGCAATCCACCACAATTCTCCCTGCGCGGCGGCGCGGGACAGCACCCGCTGCCAAGCTGCCACGGGGTTCTCGCTCACCCCGTAGACATAGAGCACCAGCGGCGCGGTCACAGCGACGATGGCCGCCACAACGCCCAGCACGCCCAACACCGGCAAGCGGCCCTGCTCGGCAATCCGCAGAAGCGCAGCGGGCATCATCAGCAGGATCAGCATCAGGGAAATCGAGGTGAACTTCTCGGCATAGAGTATCGAGACAAGAAAGATTGCCAGAATATTCAGCCCGGTCAGCCACCGTCCCCGACGCGCTGTTACAAACAGTGCCAAAACCAGAACGACGACATAGCGGTTGTCGATATAGGACGTCACCAGACGGTTTCCGATGCCACTGCGATAGGTGAAGCGGTCGACCCCTTCCAGCAGCGGGAACCCGGCAGCGGCGCCGACCAAAGCCACATAGCCCGTCAGCAACAAGATCAGCCCGCCCAACGGCCAGAAGGCCCAATGCCGGTCGACCTCGCGCATCACACGCAGCAGATCGTCCCGCGCGGCCCCCTGCCAGATCCGCTGCAAGAACATGCTCGCCGGGATCAGACCGACCAGATAGATCAGCAGCAACCGCAGAAAGGCCCCGCTCGGCGTCCCAAAACGCATCAGCTCTGCAATCCAGGCACCGCTTTCGATCGCCGCGCCGGATAGAAACTCTGTCCCGCGCAAGAACAGCAGGGGCGACAGCATCACAAAAACCGCCGGGCGTGCCTGCAGCAGCAGCACGGCATAGGCGGCAAACCCGGCCAGTGCGGCATAGCCCCACACCGCACCCGGCCAGATATAGCTGCCCATCAGCGCCAGACAGATCAGGGCAACAAGGCCGGTGAGGGCCATGGGATAACCAAGGGCGTTCACCTCCTGCCCTCCTCTATGGTGGCGTGCAGAATGGCTTCAACGCGGTCGTAATAGCCCGTCGCCTCAGCCGTGCCATCAAACCCGGACAGTCCGGCAAAGCGTTTTGCCAACCCAGCCCGCCACGCCGCGGCCTCCGCCCGTGCGGCCTCGCGCAGATAGGCATTCAATACGGAGACATCCGTTGCCGGATACATCCAGCCGATCTGTCGGCTCGCTACGATTTCCGGCAGGCCACCCCTGGCTGCCACGATCACCGGCAGGCCGTAACTCGCCGCTTCGATGGGCACCCGGCTGAGGGGTTCGTGCCAAAGCGAAGGCACGACGATCGCCTCACTTTGCGCATAGACTTTTGCCGCAGGCACATGGCCGAGCCAGACCAGACGGTCTGGGGACAGCGCCGCATAACGCGCTTTCAAACGCGCAACATAGCCTGCCTCCCCCCGCCCTGCGATCAGCAACCGGACAGACAGGTTTGCGGGCAACTGCGCGAAGGCGTCCAAGAGCACCTCGATCCCCTTGGCCGGGGCCAAAGCCCCAAGATAGCCGAAGGTGAACGGATCACACGGCTCAGGACGCGCAGCCAGCAACTTAGTGTCCAGATCCGCCCGCGCCATATTTGTGTTGTGCAAAACATGCACCTGTTTGTCGTGAAACAGCCCCTGTGCCTGCACCCGTTTGCGCAGAAAATCCGATACGGCGATGACACTGGTCACCATGGCGCTGGCGCGGCGCGCACGCCAGCTCAGCAGGCGGCAGCTGTGGCATTGAGCCGAACAGTTGCCCCCGGTGCGATACATGCTGGCTCTGGGACACAGCAGCGCATAGTCGCGCAGGTGTTGACAGACCGGGACCCCAGCGCGCCCCGCCTCCTGATAGAGCGCCGGCAGCATCCGCGAGCAGTTTTGTGCGTAGACCACGTCAAATGCGCCCTCCCGCAACCCCTCTTCAACAACGCGCCGGTCGACAGCGCCCAGCGCATTGCGCCCATGCCAGCGCCACTTTTGCAGGCGCGAGACGCTCGGCGGTTTGGGACCGGGCAGGTAGAGATTATGATAAGGCACACGCCAAAGCGCAAAAGCCTCCGCCGTATCCTGCCGCCCCGGCGGAGCCTTCCGGTCCCCGGGTCTGCCCAATGCCATCACGGTCACCTCATGTCCCCGCGCGGTCAGATTGCGCGCCGCATGGGAGCTGGAGATCTCTGCACCGCCTTCCTCCTGCGGGCGAAAGGTTTCCGAGACCAGACAGATCCGCATATCACCCACGCCCCCAGAGCAAAGAGCGCCGCATGGCCGCGCGGATCATCGAGGGCGACCAGGACAGCACTCCGCTGCGACAGCCGCTCAGCCGCCAGAAAGTCAGCGTGTAGGCCAGATTGGTCAGCCACCAGCCAAGCGCGAACCCGACTGCCGTGCCCAGAGCGCCAGCTTTTTGGCCCCCGCCGCAGACCAGCAGAGCCGTGAACAGGCAGGCCGCAACCGCCAAAAAGCTGTAGCTCCGGAAGAAACCGCTGAGATGCAGGGCTGGCTGCGCCAGCCCGAAAACCGACCAAGACAGATGCCCTGCCACCAGAATCAGCACCAGCGGGAAGGCTGCGGTGAATTCCGGCCCCATCGCGCGCAACGCCGGCCAGCTCATCGCCAGCGCGCCGCCCACACCAATACAGGTGCCCAGCCCCATCAACATGCTGGCCTTGCTCAGGCCCGCTTGCAGCGCGGGGGCCGGTGCGACGGCTGCTCGCGCAAGCCGCGGCGCGCTGGCCTGCGATGTGGCAGCAATCGGAAACTGCGCCAGATTGGCGAGACGCTCGGCGGCCAGAAACAACGCCGCCGCATCCGGCGATAGCACGGCTCCTGCAATCAGCCCCGCCAGCCTCATCTGGATGGCATTGGCCACATCTCCGGGCCAGATCTGCCAGGCGCTGCGCCCTAGGGCGAGACCTGCATCCGCCGGGTGTGTCCGTGCTTCGGGTGCTGCCGCATTGTTCAGGCCCAGCGGCGCTAGCATCCATGCTTCGATCAGGACCGACAGGCAGAGCGCGGCAAGAAACATCGCCAAAGCCGTTTCGGCACGCATGCCGCCAGACCGCAAGGCGAGCAGCCCGCCGACAAGCGGCACGGCAGCGCGGGTTATGTTCAGACCAAGCTGCGATTGCCACATGCGCCCGCAGGCCCGCAACACATCCCGGCTCAGCCCCATTTGTGCCAGCAGCGTTGCCATAGCACCACAGAGCAACGCCAGCGGCAGGCTGCGCGTAACCGGCCAGTCCAAACCGATCCAGACGCCCCCGGCCAGAGCCACACCGAGCAACATTCCCGCCAGCAAAACGTCGCGCCGGGCCTGATGCAAAACCCCGCCGATCTGCGCGACATCAGCGCTGCCCCACAACCGCGCGCTCAAACGCAACAGCGACACATCCCGGCCCATGGTGATCACCAGAACCGCGACCAGAGCAAAATTCGTGACATAGATTGTCAGAGCAAAATCGGGCTTTGAGAGGCTGCGGGCCAGCACAACAAGATAGCCCATCCACAACAGGGTTCCGACCACTCGCATAGCCAGCACAATCACTGTGTCTCGACCCAAACCTCTCCCCAAACGCGCCCCCCAAACACAGCGATCACCCGCACAGTTCCCGAAAAAAGTGTTCCCAAAGAAAGCGCCGGCCCAAAAAAGTGTCGGGAGAGGACCCTTCCCCGTCGTGCTTCTGCACATGTCATCTCAGCGGACAGACTGGCCTTCTGGCCATCGCCCTCACCCGACTGCTTCGTCTTTGCCGGAAAGAGGTTAAATTTTCCTTACGAACACGTTCCGGCGACTGATCTGATCTTCATGCCTTTGCGTCACTGTCAGGTCCGATCACAGCTTGGCTGAGCTGACAGGAAACGAGGACAATCGACGTGAAAAACCCCTTTGCGAACCGCGCCGCAGATCTGAGCGGCCCCACGAATGATATTCTGCCGATCACTCCGAATGACGGCAGCGATCTGCAGCAGGTGGCCGCCGCGCTCTATGTCACCGGTGGCGGCACGGTGACGATGGTAACGGAACGCGGCGAAACCCGAACGGTCGAGGTCACGGATTTCGCCATTCTCCCCGTCGGTGTGCGGCGCGTCTTGGCCACGGGCACGACCGCCACGGGCCTCCATGCGCTGGTGTTCGCATGAGGATCGGGTTGGGCTCCGGCGTCGCCGCCCCGCAATGTCTGACCCGCGCCTCCGGACCCGCCGCACTGATCGCGGACAGCGGTGCCGGGCTGCTGCTGGCGGCGACGCGTGCGACGGGGCTCTATTCCGACACCGCCGGTCTGACACCGGTCATGGCCCCGGGCACAGCCGTGGCACGTCTGGAAAGCCAGGCGAACAGAACCGTAGTGCTGACCCAGAGCACCCCGGCCAACCGACCGCTCTGGGGGCGCTATCCCGTGACCGGCATCCGCAATCTTCTGGTTCAGAGCGAGACCTTCACCGGGGACCGCTGGCAGCAGATCGACAACACTCTGTCGCTCGATGGCACTTTGGCTCCCGATGGCGTCAGCGCCGCGCATCTGCTAACCAAAACCGGGACAGATGCCACCACACCGGCGCAGTGGATTGCCCATGGCGCCAGCGATTATGCCATGTCGGTGCATGTCAAAGCCGCCACCTCCGATTTCTTGCGGCTGCGCAGCGACGACACCCAGACAGTCTGTTCCGCTTATTTCAATCTGGCCAGCGGCACCATCACCGCCACCTCGGGCTGCACCGCGCAGATCACCGGTCTTGGCGACGGTTGGTGGCGCTGCACACTGATCCGCGCCGCGATGGGGGACGCGAATTTCGCTTTCAGCCCGTTGGCATCGGATCAGGGTCCCGGCGGTGGGTCGATCTATGTCTGGGGCGCGCAGGTGGACCGCGGCACAACGCCCGGCGCCTATCAGAGGGTGGTGTCGCGCAGCGATGTCTTTGAGGCCGGACACCCGCGCTGCGCCGGGTTGTATTTCGATGGGACGGGACCATGCCTGACCGCCGCCGGAGGAAACTGGCTGAGCAGCCCGGCGGCCACCGTGATCGCACATCTGTCGCCTCTGGGCCGGGAAACACGCGGCATGGCCTTTGAATTCGGGGACAGTTCGGACAGCGCGCCGGGCCATCTCGGTGTGTTTGCACCAGCCGCAGACACGCCGCTGACCACCGGGGTGCAAGCCCATGGCGCCACCGGCGTTGGCACGCTGCAACAGGCACGCGGCATGGGCGCCTGCCGGGTTGCGGCCAGTGTGGATCTGAGCACAAACACCCTGCGGCTGCACAACAACGGAGGGACAATGGAGACGGGCACCCCGGCACTTGGTGGCGGAACCTTCAGCACGCAGAGCCTCAGTCTTGGGGCACGGGCGAATGGCAGCGAGGGATTCTGCGGCGTGATCTTTGGGCTGTTCGCCATCAACCGCTTGTTGAGCGACACGGAGATCGCCCGCGTCGAACGTTGGTTTCAACAGCCCAGCCTTGGGTAAAAGCGCTAACTGAATTGGTCGGCCACAAGGGTCTGCATACGCTCCCGAAAGACTGCAGCGCTGAAACTCAGCGCGTTGCGGCGGCAGTCTTCGGGGTCGATCAAATCGCGATACGCCTCAAACTGCGCCACCCCCTTGCACAGGCTGGCCTCGTTCTGGGTGTCGAAATGCACCCCGGTCGGGCGATTGCGCCCCAAACCGCGCAGAGTTTCCGCCGTGCCGCCATGGTTCAGGGCGATCACCGGTGTGCCGCAGGCCTGTGCCTCAAGCGGGACGATGCCGAAATCTTCCTGCGCCGCAAAAACAAAGGCCCGCGCCCGCTGCATGTGATCGCGCAGCACCTCAAAGGGCTGATAGCCCAGAATCTCCACATTGGGTGTGGCCAGCGCTTTGATCCGCTTCATTTCGGGACCGTCGCCGATGACCACCAGACGCTTCTCCGGCATATGGGAAAACGCCCGAACGATCAGATCCACACGTTTGTAGGGCACCAGCCGGGACGCCGTCAGATAGAACTCGTCGCGATATTCCGTGCCCATCGCAAACCCATCCGTGTTCACTGGCGGGTAGATGACCTGCGCATCGCGGCCATAGACCTTGCGAATACGCTGACGAATGAAATTGGAGTTGGCGACCATCACGTCGATCGAGGGCGGCGTGCGCAGATCCCAGATCCGGAACCGATGCATCATCTCGCGTGCCAGATGCCGCTTCACCGCGCCCAAAGGGCCGCCGAGGCTGTTGATATAGGCGTGTGTCTGATCCCAGGCATAGCGCGCCGGGCTGTGGATATAGGCGATATGCGGCTGTCCCGGACGGGTGATCACGCCTTTGGCCAGCGCAACAGAAGACGACAGCACCAGATCATGTTCCGTCACATCAAAGGCCTCGATCGCACGGGTGCCTGCCATCAGAAGGTAGCGATAATAGCGCTCGACAAAAGGCAAATCATTGAGCGCGCTGACATGGATCGGGCGGTCTCCCACCAGTTCGCGGCGCGCCTCATCGCTGAGGAAATCGAAGACGCCATAGACCGAACTGTTGGGAAAAGCAGCCACGCATTCCTGCACCACCCGTTCACCGCCGGCAATGACCGGAAACCAGTCATGGACGATGCCAACGTCACAGGCGAGGCCAAGTTCCGTGGTCAGGGCACGACCTGAAACACGGTTCTGCCGCACCGCGCCACCTGTCGCATCACGCCCTGTGGCAAACTGACCTTCGTGTTTCACGTCCCCTGTCCCGCAAGCTGAATTCCCCTGCGGAACAGGGATAGGGTGATTTCGTTGCGAAAAACTTAACGCGCCAAGTCCGACCGGATCTGATCCGACAGCTGCCCCATGGCCTGGCTGGTCGCCGTGGCGATGGCACCGGGGCTGGTCCCGCTCAGCGGCACCGAAATGTCGAACCGGCGGATGCGTTCGCGCACGATGCGATCATAAGAGGAAATGGCAAACTGACCTTTCAGATCCAGCCGCCCGCTGTCGCGTGCCACAAGCTGCGCCACGGTCACCTGCACCGCCGCTTGCGCCGGGGTTTCCAGCGGCCAAGGCTCAGCCGCCACCGTTGCTGTGGTGGTCCGGGACAGATTGTCGGCCAAAAGCAAGCTGACGGCGCGCACGGGGTCATCGGCCCAAACCGCGCCGTCGACCGGGGTCAATGCGCCATCGCCGCCTTCCATCAGGATCTGCGACTCTTCGGCGTAGGCTGGCAGAGAAACCTCGCGCACCTCCAGCGTCGCCACCGCCAGCCGGGTCTGCTGTGCGACCGTCCCTGCTGGGCTGTCGATCAGATAACGCGGGTCTGTGCCGCCACAGGCGGTCAGGGCTGCGCTCGCAGTCAGGAGCATCGGCAAAAGAAATCGGGCCATGGGATCACCGTCCAAACAAAAGTGAATTGGGATTGCGCTCAATCGCGCGGGCAAGTTTGCTCAGCGCCTCTGCCGCCGCACGCACTTCGCGCAGAGAAGACAGCGTTTCGCGACCGAAACTGGACTGGCTGCCGTAACCAGCAATCAGGCTTTCGGCCTCCGCCACCAGACCTTCGATGCGATCCGACAGCTCCGGCAGGCTTTCCGCCGCCTGTTCCACCGCACTTGCGGCGTCGCGGGCCGAGGCCAGCGTGGCATTGGCATTTTCCACCACACCGCCGGCGCGCAATTCGGCGAGCGCCTGACGCGCCTCTTCCAAGGCGCCCGTCAGGCTGGCTGGCAGGGCGCGAGCGTCAGGCGTATCGATCAGCCGATCGGCCCCTTCGAGAAAGGCGCTTGCCGCTGCAAGGAAGTCTTCGACCTCCAGCGAGTTTGCCTTGGCCGTCAGGCGGCGCAGATCTTCCACCAGCGCAGGCAGTTCCGCCGTCGCGGTGTCGATCTCTTCGGCCACATCCGTCACTGACGTAGCCGCCTCTTCGGCAGCGTCCAGCGCGGCGACAAGTTTGCCCACGGCATCCGCCGCGCGCAGGTCTTCGGCGACGGCGCGCAGCTCCGTCACCGCGGCGTTCAACTCACCCGGCAAAGCCTGCGCTTCGTCACTTCCGATCAGCCCGCGCGCATCATCCATCAGCGAGACAAATGCATCCGGGGCCGCCCGCAGGTTTTCATCACCTGCCAGGCTTTCAATGGCCGCCATCGTCGCGATGGCCTGATCCATAAGCTCTTCCACCGGTAGATTGTTCACCCGTTTCAGCATGCCCTCGGCGGTGTCGCCGACATCCGGCAGATCTGAGGGCACCGAGGGCAGAAGCGGTGCGGTCTGGGCAAAAACCCCCAGCGTGGCCGGTTCGGTGTCTTCGAGTTCGACCAGTTCCACGACCAGCGACCGGTTAAAAATGCTTTGCGAGGCCAAACGCGCCCGTAGCCCGTTCTGAACCGCATTGGCGAAAAAGGCGATGGTGTCTGCCGTCGGCGCCTCTGCGGGCAGGCCCAGACGACTGGGATCGATGGAAATCGTGGCACGTACTCGCACCTCCTGACCCTCGTCCGTGTCTTCCAGAAAGGCGCCCAATGTGCTGACCGTGCCAACGCGCAGCCCATGGTAAATCACCGGCGATCCTGCCGACAGCCCACCCACGGAGTCCTCGAATTCCACCGTCAGGTCCACGGCATTCTCGATCACTTCACTAAAGGCGCTGTCCCGCGCGGCCTCTTCGTTTTCATACAGATCAAAGATGGTGCCATCTTCCACCGGCGTGCCGCCAGAGAACACTGTATCAAAGGAAAGCCCGCCCCGAAGCAGCCCGGCGATGGAGCCGACAGACAGGTTCAGCCCGCCCGGCCCGAAATTCACCGAAAAGCCCGAGGTTTCCCAAAAACGCGTTGCCGTATTGATGCGCCTGTCATGGGGAGCTTCGATAAAGGCGTCAACCACGACGCCCTGCCCATTGGGCATCAGACGCGGGGTTTCGATCTTGCCCACCTCAATCCCCTGATAAGAGATCGGCGCTCCCGCCGTCAGCTTGGACCCATCCGAGGAGCGAATGGTGATCTTGGTGCCCTCCGTGCCCGGCAAAACCAGAGGCGCGGTTTCCAGCCCGGTGAACCGCGAGACGCGCTGGCCCGCTTCGGGCACGAAGGCCGCCTGAATATAAACACCCGACAAAACCGTCGACAGGCCGGTTATGCCGCTGGTAGACACTTCCGGGCGCACCACCCAGAACTGTGCATCCGCGGGCAACATATCCGCCACGGCCCGATCCACCCGCACGCCAACCACGACCGAGGTCAGATCCGCGGCAAAAGCCACGTCTTCGACCGTACCCACGATCACATCGCGAAACCGCAGGGTGGTTTCATCCGGCGTGATCCCCGCCGCATTTTCAAACAGGATATCAATCCGGGTGCCCCGTTCCGCCCAGCTCTGCCAGGCCACGAACAGGGTGACCACGAGCGCCAGAAGCGGCACCACCCAGACAACGGACAGATTGCGCCAGAACGAACGCTTTGGTCCTTCGTCGATCATCTCGGCCGCGTGCGGATCAGTCATCTTGCTTCCTCATTTGGCATCAGGCCTCATCGCCCTCTTGCGCATCCCATATCAGACGCGGGTCAAAACTCAGTGCGGAAATCATCGTGAAGGCCACCGAAAGCGCAAAGCTGACCGCCGCGATTCCGGGATGGATGGTGGCCGCGAAATCAAGCCGCACAAGCGACGACAGGATCGCCACCACGAACACATCGATCATCGACCAGCGCCCGATGAATTCCACCACTTCGAACAGGGTATGACGCCGGTGCGCGGACAGCCGCACCCTGTGTGTCACGCTCAGCGCGAGAAAGGCGATGGCGACGAATTTGGCGACCGGAATCACCAGCGACGCCACGAAAACGATCAGCGCGACCCCGATGGAGCCGTGATGTATCAGCTCGACCACGCCGCCAAGAATGGTGTTTTCCGTGGTGGTGCCGAGACTGGAGGTCTTCAGCATCGGATAAATATTGGCAGGCAGGTAGACCACCAGCCCCGCCGCCCACCAAGCCCAGACCTTTTGCAGGTCGGTGCGCCGGCGGGCACGCAGGGGCGACCCGCAACGCGAACACTGCGCCACGCCGGGCGCATAGACCTTGCCGCATTGCGTGCAGCCGATCAGCCCCGCCGTCCGGGCGGTCAGGAGTTGCGGCGTGTTTCCAGCGTTTTCCAAACCGTTACCCTGCTCATGAAATTGTCCTTCATCACCGTCACGATCACCAGTGCCACAAAGGCCCAGAACGCAGGCCCCAAAGACACATGCGCCAGACCCGCCACTTTCACCAAAGCCACGGCCACCCCGACGATAAAGACCTCCGCCATGGCCCAGGGCCGCAACAGCTGCGCCAGCCGAAAGGCCGTTTCGGCGTGCCGCGCCGGGCGCCAGCCAAAGGCCATCGGCCCCAGCACATAAATCAGCGCCAGAAAGCGCGTCACCGGCAACACTACGATCAATGCCGCCATGGCAAGTGTCAGGGGCGCGGTCATGCCGCTGGAAAAGGCCATCACCGTGTCCAGCAACGAGCTTCGCCGGATCATGCCCGCCGCGCCGAGTTCCAGAAAGGGGAAAAACACCGCAGCAATCATCAAAATAAGTGCGGCCAGCGCCAACATGATGATCCGGGTCATCGCCATGGGTCGGGGGGATTCGATGACGGTATGGCAGCGCGGGCAAGAGACGCGATGGCCGACCGGCACCGCATGATCCCGCAACAGCGCATCGCAGGACGGGCAGGCCAGCAGCCCGTCCGTCTCAACACCCGTCACAGACCGGGACACAGGAGAAACGCGTTCACACATCTGCCCAATCTAGAGCGGGTCCTGTCAGAAGAAAATGCCTAAGCCTCAGTTTCCGTGAAGACAGCTTCTGACCCAGGCGACGACACACGCGATCCTTCAGCCCAGCTGCTTGTCGCTGCCATCGGCGACGCCCGCCGTCCAATAGCCTGAGGCCTTCATCCAAGGCAAAGGATGGCCGAGGTCATCGATCACCACTCCACGCAGGGCACGGGCCACCTGCGCCTCGGCCGCGATCCAGACAAAACCTTTGCCCTCGGGCAATGTCAGGCCACGCAACGCTGCGACCATATTGGCGGGGTCCGCCGCCTCGGCGACCGGGCGATGCACCCAATGGGCCACATGGGACGCTGCGGTTTCAAAACGCTGCTCATCTGCCGCCTCTGGCACCGCCACCAATGTCATCACCTGCACACCGGCGGGCAGCTCTTCGACCCTGCGACCGATCGCGGGCAGCGCGGTTTCATCGCCGATCAGCAGATACCAGTCGAACACGGGGTTCACGACGGCGGAACCACGCGGCCCGCCGATGTTCAGCAGATCGCCCTCCCGCGCCTGCATCGCCCATGCCGTGGCAGGTCCCGCCTCATGCACCGCAAAATCAATCACCAGACGCCGCGCTTCCGGGTCAAAAGACCGGGGGGTGTAATCCCGCATTTCGGGCTTCTCCCCACCGGTTTCAAAAAACAGTTTGATATGGTCATCCGGCGACAGGCTGTTGAAATCCGCAAGGTCTTCGCTTTCGAAGACGATCCGGATCATATGCGGGGTCAACTGCACGATCTCCGCCACACGCAGCGTCCGGCGACGGATTTCGTGCCGATGCCGAGTGATGACCGGCTCTTGTGCAGGATCGGTTTCGAGGGTTCCTTGTGGAGCTTGGTTCATTTCGTATCCCTATTCACTCTCTGTGCGGCAGCGTCAATCGCGGCCACGATCTCTGCCAATGTTGCCGGATCAGTGTCAGCGCCGTGCAATTGGTTACGCAGCGCGGTTTTCAGGCGGTCCATCGCCTCGATCACGGGTTGCGGGGTGTCGCCATAGGGCGGCCTGCGCGACAGAAGGTCCTCCACCAGCTGCATATTGGCCGCCAGGAACGTCTGCCCGTCGGCGGTGATTGCCGATTGTTTGCGCCCGCCTGCGATCGCGGAAATACGAATATATCCCATGTCTTCAAGCCATGAGAGCGTCGGATAGATGACGCCCGGGCTGGGTGTGTACTGGCCATTGAAACGATCCGAGATCCCTTTGATGATCTCATAGCCATGGCTTGGCTTCTTCTGAATCATCGACAGGATCAAAAGCCGCAACTCGCCATAGTCGAAAAGGCGCTTGCGCCCGCCCCGCCCGCATTCGTGACCGTGACGACGTCCCTTGCCGCAGCCGCTGTCTGCGTCCTCACCCCCAGACCCCATCTGGCCCTTGCGATGCCGCCGGGCCCGCCCGCGCCAGATTTCATTGGGATCATGTGACAGGCTGCGGCATGGCGCGTTTTCTCTGGTCATCTGTCTTCTCGCTTCTGTTGCGCAACCGCCGGTCGCAGGAACCGGTGTACGGCGCATGGCCGCGCGCATTGTCAATTTATAGCCTTCATATATTCCCGATATATCGAAAATCAAGATATATCGGGAATTTGAAGCCAAAGACATGGCTCCCCGCAGTCGTCAAACCACACGCATGATCATGCGCGCCCAAACGAACGCGCGCCTCGGCCAGAAGACTCCCGGTCGTTTTTCAGTTTTCAGTGGGTGGTCGGCACCCGTCTGGGGCGTCCAGTGCTTTACAGCATCGGCATACCCTTGACCCGGCCAAGCCGTTTCTGTGCGGCGATCCGGAACGGCGCATTCGCGGCACCGTAACCTTTATAGCCCGGATCGCGCTGTACAATCTCGAAGAACATGCCGCCCGCGAAACTGCGCGAATAGAGCTGAAAAAATGCCATGCCATTGTGTTCGTCATAAAACACATTCGAGGCCTTCAACCGGTCCAGCAGGCCCGGCGCAAGATCGAAACGCGCCGCCAGATCGGCATAGTAGTTGTCCGGCAAGGGCAGTGGATCGAAGCCACATTGCGCCAGCGATTCGGCTGTTGCGAAGATGTCGTCCGTGGCCAGCGCGATATGCTGCACCGAGGCCCCGAAGTTCTGCGCAAGGAAATCCCCGGCGAGGGTGCGGTGCGTTTCCGCGCCATTGAGCGTCACGCAAAGCGCGCGATCATCGCTTTCCACCACCTGCGAACGCACCAGCCCGTCGGGGTCGATCACATCAACCATCGGAGATTTATCCATGTCGAACAGGGTGGTGTAGAACAGGGTCCAGCTGAGCATGTTGTCATAGCTCATGGTCTGGGCCAGATGGTCGATGCGTTTGAGGCCCACGTCTGCGGTGGCCTTTTCGCCGGTAGCGCTGAACTCCACATCCCAAACCTGCGACAGGCCGCTTTCTTCGTCGATGAAATGTATCACAGAGCCTTCGAGGCCGCGAATGGCCGGGATCGACAGCTCGCCGGGGCCGATCCGCTGCTCGAACGGGCTGATGCCCAGCGCCGTGGCGCGCGCCACCGTGTCCTTGGCGGAACCGACCTTGAGGCCGATGTCACAAACGCTGAGCCCGTTTGCATTCCAGACATGCGCAGCATGCCCGGTGCTCTCCGAATTGAAGATGATGCGAATGTCACCCTGCTGCCAGAGACCTATGTCTTTGTTGCGGTGCTGCCCGGTCCGCGCGAACCCCAGAGAGGTCAGAAGATTTGCGAGTTTGGCCGCATCCTCTCCACGGGCAGCGAATTCAATGAATTCGACCCCGGCCACATCCACGCGCGGCGGGATCGGGGCCAGATCCAACTGGATCGAGGGCTCCGCCGTACGCACGTCGTCCATCAGTGAAATCAGCGACCGATACCCGTCCTGGGCGATGGTCAGCGGATTTCCGCCCCGGAACTGATCGTTGAAAATTTCCAGACTGACCGGGCCAGCGTACCCCGTGGCCATCACCGCGCGCATGAAGCTGCTGACATCAAGATCGCCCTCGCCCGGCATATTGCGAAAGTGCCGCGACCAGTAGAGCAGATCCATCTCGATCAGCGGTGCATCGGCGAGCTGCACAAAGAATATCTTGTCACCCGGGATTGAGCGGATTGAGTTCGGGTCGAGCTTGCGCCCCAGAGAATGGAAGCTGTCGACAATCAGACCGATGTTGTCGTGATTGGCGCGACGGACGATTTCCCAGGCATCCCGGTGATCGTCAATGTGTCGCCCCCAAGCCAAAGCTTCATAGCCGACGCGCACGCCATGGGCCTTGGCCAGCTCCCCCAGTTCGGCGAAATCATCTGCGGCACGGTCGATGCCGCCAAGGCTGGCGGGATGGCAGGAAGAACAAACGAGAATCAGATCGGTACCCAGTTCGTTCATCACTTCGAATTTGCGCTTGGCACGATCGAAGGCCTTGGAGCGCAGTGGCTCCGGGAGGCATTCGAAATCGCGGAACGGCTGAAACAGGGTGATGTCCAGTCCGCAATCACGGATCATCCGGCCCACCTCTCGCGGGCCGCCGTCATGGGCGATGAAATCCTGTTCGAAAATCTCGATCCCGTCGT
Organism: uncultured Celeribacter sp.; assembly: GCF_963675965.1. Taxonomy (NCBI): domain Bacteria; kingdom Pseudomonadati; phylum Pseudomonadota; class Alphaproteobacteria; order Rhodobacterales; family Roseobacteraceae; genus Celeribacter; species uncultured Celeribacter sp. Next base: position 1,805,039 of record NZ_OY780935.1, read on the forward strand.
AGCCTGCCTTTGCGATGGCTTCGAGCTTTTCACGCAGGCTGCCGGAAATGGAGACGGTGGCAATAGAGGTCTTCATGAAAGGATCTCCCGAAAACGATTGAGACAGCGATGGAGGCTTCGGGCCTCACGCCAGTGCGTGAGGCCCTTGATTTGGGTCAGTAGCCCAGCACGCGGGGCAACCATGTGACCGTTTCCGGTACAAAGGTCAGGATCAGCAGCACCAAAACTTCGACCAAGAAAAAGGGCATGATCGCGCGGGTCAGTCGCGCCATGCCGACCTGCGCAACCCCTTCGGCGACGAACAGGCACAGCCCAAGCGGCGGCGTGATCAGCCCGATCATCAGGTTGAAGATCACCAGGATACCGAAATGCACCGGGTCGATGCCAAGGCTGACCGCGATCGGATGCAGGATCGGCACCAGCACCAACATGGCGGCAATGCCTTCCAGAAAGAGCCCCACGAAAAGGAACAGCAGGATCACCGCGATCAGGAAGGCCGTCTGACCATCGACATTCGACAGCACCCAGTCGGTCAGCATGTTCGGCACACGGTTGTAGGTCAGCAGCCAGTTACCAGCACCGACAACGGCAATGATCACCAAAATCACGGCACTGTCACGCATAGCCGCAGCAAAGATCCCAGGCAAACGGCTCAGCTTGATCTTGCGATAGACAAACAGCCCTAGGAACAGCGCATAAGCCACGGCAAAGCTCGCCGCTTCGGTCGGCGTGACAATGCCCAACAGGATCGACCCAACGACAAAAACCGGCATCAGAAGCGGCAGAATGCCCCCCAGAAGCGCCTGCATCGGCGGCTGTGTCACAAGGTCTCCGGACTGATCGCCATGGTCGACCTTGACCGTGATCATCACATAGGCCGAGAGGAACACGGCCAGCAAGATGCCGGGCACAACCCCGGCCATAAAGAGCGCGGGAACCGACACGCCCGAGACAATCAGCGCATAGATGATCACCGGGATCGAGGGCGGGATGATCGGTCCGATGACCGAGGAGGCTGCGGTCAGCGCCGCCGCGAAATCGCGTTTGTAGCCGTGCTTCTCCATCTCCGGAATGAACACGCGGCCGATAGCCGAAGTATCTGCGACCGCAGAGCCCGAAAGCCCGGCAAAGATCACCGAGGCCCAGATGTTGACCAGAGCCAGCCCGGCACGCAGCCGCCCGACCAGCACATTCGCAAAGGCGATGATGCGTCCGGTGATGCCGGATTCATTCATCATTTCACCCGCAAGGACGAACAGCGGAATGGCCAGCAGCGGAAAAGAGTTCAGGCTTTTGTACATCTCTGTGGCGACGATGCGCATGACATAGGGATTGTCCTGTGTCGCCATAAAGGAAAACAGCGCGGCGAGGATCGACACGGCAATCGGCACACCGGCGATCAGGGCAAGGATCAGAATCGCATAGATCATTGGAGGCCCCCTTTCACATCAGCGAGCCGCTCAAAGAACTTACCGAAGGCCGCCAGCGCCAGCAGCACACCACCGATGGCCATGGCATATTGCCAGGTGCCGACTTTACCGATCCAGGCAAGCGCCTCGAGACCGGAGGACTGCACAAGGCTGTCGGCCGTAGATTTGAGACCGGAAGAGGCCAGATGCCCCCGGCGGGCGGCGAACATATGGCCAGAATAGGCAAGGCAGAGCCCGGTGATCACGGTGATCACGTCGCCCGCGAGATAAAGTTTTTCACGCGTGCGGGTCTTGATCAGATCGACAAGGATCGTGAAGCGGATGTGCTGATCAATGCTGTAGGCCCAGGCAATGCCGAACATCACACCATAGATGGTCAGATAAATCGGCAGTTCCTCGCCCCAAGGCACGGATTGCCCGATGATGTAGCGGCGCAGCGAGTTCACGAAGATGACCGTGAAAACCAAGACCATGGACAGGCCGGAACCAAAGGCAAAAAAACGCCTGAGAATCGCATTAAAACGGTGCATGACACCCCCTTCGGATGGAAATGAACCGGCACGAAAGCTGGTGCCGGTCCGCTATCGGTCTTTGCGTGCGCAAAGAGGTTATTGCGAGACCTCTGCAACAGCCGTTTGTAGGTTGTCGATCCAGACGGCATCGTCACCAAGTTCGCCGCGCAGGTATTCGATCACAGCGGGCTGTGCCTTTTCGGCGAAAGCGGCGATTTCATCGGCGGTCGGTGAATAGACCTGCATGCCTTCGTCCTGCACCTTTTTCACACCTTCAGCGGTGTTCCACTCCTGAATGGCCCGGCCCATGGTTCCCGCGATTCGCGCGGCTTTGGCGACCACTTCCTGATCGGAGGCCGACAGGTCGTTGTAAAAGGCGTCATCGATGACGATGAAGTCCGCCGCATAGACGTGACCGTCGAGGGTCATGTATTTCTGCAGCTTGTGCAGGCCGTTGTTGTAGATCACGCCAACAGGGTTTTCCTGACCGTCCACAACGCCGGTGGACAGCGCGTTCGGCAGTTCGGTCCAGGCGATCGGGGTCGGTTCACCGCCCAGACCTTTGACCATCTCGATATAGAGCGGGATCGGCTGCACGCGGAATTTCAGACCTTCCATATCCTCCGGCGAACGAATTTCACGGGTGCCGTTGGTGAAGTTGCGGAAACCCGTTTCGCCGTAGGCCAGAGTGCGCAGGCCGGTTTGCTCAAGGCAATGCTCCGCCAGTGCGTCGCCGAAATCGCCATCCAGAACATCCCAGGCGATGGTGGCCGAGGCAAAGGTGTAGGGAATATCGAGCACCGAAGCCGCCGGGCAGGCCTTGGACATGGCACCGGAGACGATGGCCATCTGCAGCAGGCCTTCCTGTGCCTGACCAATCAGCTCGTCTTCATTGCCGAGCGCCCCGGCCGGGAAGATTTCCACGTCTAGATCGGTTTCACCTTCGACGATGTTTTTAAAGATCTGCGCCGCAGCGCCTTTTTTGGATCCCGTCCAGTCATCTGGATCAACGTGTGCGATGCGGATCGTTTCCGCACCGGCCATGGACACCATGCCGATGCTGAGTGCGGCAGCGACGGTCAGAGTTTTCAGTTCAAAACGCATTTTGTTCCTCCCATTTGCGTATCTGAAGACGTGATGCCGACTGAACTCAGCCGGCGCGTGCGTGAGGCGTTTCGTCGAAAGCGTCGAACCGCGCTTTCATCCGTTCCGGGCTGGCGGGCAGACCGGTGAAAAGTTCAAAGGCACGGACCGCCTGAAACACGGCCATGCCCGATCCCGGCAACACCGCGCAGCCAACCGCGCGGGCAGCGCGAAGCAGTTCGGTTTCCAGCGGGAAATACACGATATCTGCCACCCACATCGCCGGGTCGAGCAGCCCGACAGGGAACGAGGTCCCCGGCAGCTTTGCCATACCCACAGGCGTTGCGTTCACGATGCCGTCCGGGCGGGCATCCCTAATCAGCGCAGCAATGTCTGTCACCGCCTGCGCGTCGCATTGCGGCCTGTTGCGGCGCACCTGCGCGGCCAGGGCCTCGGCCCGTTTCGGATCTGTGTCAGTGATTGAAAGCCGCGTGACGCCGCAATCCGCCAGCGCATGGGCCACGGCTACACCGGCCCCACCGGCCCCGATCAAAAGCGCATGATCGCGGGCCACATCGGGCAGCCCCCGGCGGAAGCTTTCGGCAAAGCCCCACAGATCGGTGTTGTGGCCGAAGCGCTTGCCGTCTCTAAGCACCACCGTGTTCACAGAACCAACAGAACGCGCATTGTCGGACAGCTCATCGAGATGTTCGATAACATCGATTTTGTAGGGATAGGTGACGTTGAACCCATCATAGCCAAGGCTCTCCGCCTGCGCGATGAGCGCTTTCAGACTGGTGTTCGCACGTTCCGGCGCATCCATGTCGAGCAGACGATAGACACCGTTGATCCCCTGCGCACGCGCTTCGATCATATGCATTGCCGGGGTGCGCGACAAACCAATGCCGCGCCCGATCAGGCCGACAAGGACAGAGTCTTTTGCTGCGTCTTTACGGATAGGTGAGTTGGTCAAGACGCTCCTCCCAAGGCGAATTTAACGATTCGTTGAGGACAACTTTGTACCGCGCGGTTAATTGTGTCAAGATGATTGTACCACACGGTTAAATATGCCAGTTTGGCGCGACGGCGGAGGAGTTCACGAATGCAGGACAGCACAACTCAAAAACCCAAAGCTGCCCCCAAACCGGGCGCAGCCAAGCAACGAGACCCGCATGCAAAAAAAGCCGGCGCGAACCGCTCGTGGAAGCAAGACCCTGAAACCGTAAAGGCGGATATCCTGAGCGCCGCCCGCGCGGAATTTGCCGCGCATGGGCTGTCAGGAGCGAGAATCAGCGATATCGTCGAACGCACACAGACGTCGAAACGCATGATTTTCTACTATTTCGGGGACAAAGAAGGCCTGTATCTTGCCGTTCTGGACCAGGCCTACCGGGAGGTTCGCGAAGCTGAAGCCGGGCTGGAACTTGGCGATCTCCCGCCGGATCAGGCGCTGCGAAAAGTGGTCGAATTCACCTTCGATCATCACCGCAACCACCCGGATTTCATTCGCCTCGTGATGATCGAAAATATCCATGACGGCGACCACATGACCAAGATAGAGACGCTGTCGACGACGAATATTGCTGCCATTGATCAGTTGGACCGCATCTGCCGCGACGGTATCGACGCCGGGCTGTTTCGCCCAGATGTCTCGCCTCTGATGATCCACTGGCAGATCTCGGCGATGAGTTTCTTCAACGTCTCGAACCGGGCAACTTTTTCGATGAACTTCGGAGAGGACCTGTTTGCAGACGACATGCAATTGCTGCTGCGCGAACAGGTTGTGCAAAGCATCATCAGCTCCGTCACGCGCCCCGCGTCCCAATGACGGGAAAGAGACAGGCGGCCTCCCAGATCACAGGACGACCGCTCGCCGCAACCTCAATTCGGCGCGTGCATGTTCAAATCACGCCGCAAGACATTCCATGAGCTACCCCCGAAAATCGGACACCGACGTAAGCTACGATTTGTTGTCTGCTGATCTTCGACGAGAAGGAGAATGAGACCTTGTCCGCCATTGGTCCGAGGACAATGGTCGAATGATGTCGAAACGGAAACAACACGCTCCCGAGTTCAAGGCGAAGGTGGCGCTTGAAGCGCTGAAGGGGGAGCAGACGGTGGCCGAGCTGGCGAGCCGGTTCGGGGTTCATCCGACGATGATCCACACATGGAAGCGGGCGTTGCTGGAAGGTGCCTCTGGCGTGTTCGAGCGCGGCGGCAGGAAAGCCCCCGAGATCGGCGAAGATCAGGTGAGAGAGCTGCACGCCAAGATCGGGGAGCTGGCTGTGGCCAACGATTTTTTGTCACGAAAGCTCAAACCGTGGACCGGCAAGTGAGACGCGACATGATTGAGCCGAACAATTCCATTTTGTCCATTGGTCAGCAATGCAGGTTGCTGTCGATCTCGCGCTCGTCATTCTATTACAAGCCTAAGGGCGAGACCGAGCAGAACCTCGGCCTGATGCGGCGGATTGATGAGCAGTTTCTGGAGACGCCGTTCTTCGGTGTCCGCCAGATGACTTGGTATTTGCGCAACGACGGCCATTTGGTAAACGAGAAACGGATACGCCGGCTGATGCGCCTGATGGGGCTGATGCCGATCTACCAAAAGCCCAACACCAGCAGGCCGGCGAAAGGGCACAAGACCTATCCCTATCTGCTGAGAAGTCTTCGGGTGGAGCGTCCGAACCAAGTTTGGTGCTCGGATATCACCTATCTGCCCATGCGCCGAGGGTTCCTGTATCTGGTCGCCATTATGGATTGGCACACCCGTAAGGTGCTGGCTTGGCGCATCTCGAATACGCTGGAGGCGGCCTTCTGCGTTGAGGCGCTGAACGAGGCCATCCACAAGTTTGGTCCGCCGGAGATCATGAATACTGACCAAGGATCTCAGTTCACATCTTTTGCCTGGACGGATCGACTGCGCCGGACCGGCGTCCGCATCTCGATGGATGGCAAGGGCCGCTTCCTCGACAATATCTTCATCGAGCGGCTCTGGCGAACCCTGAAATACGAGTGCGTCTAGCTGCATGCCTGGGAGACCTGATCAGAAGCGAAGGCAGGCATCCGGAAATGGATGACCTTTTACAACAATCAACGCCCACACTCAGCCCTTGGCGGTAGGCCTCCAGCCGTGTTCTACTGGCTGAGAAATGACAAAACCCAACCCGATCAGCAGGGGCAGAGAGTAGCTTAATTTACGCCAGATACTGTCCAACGGATGGGGGAGTGGCTCAGCGCACGAACGGCGGCTCTTGCGCGATGATGTCTACCACAGCAAAGTTGCTATGCAGTCTCCTCAAACGCACAGGATTTGGCCATGACAATTGAGCAGCTTCTCATCTTCCTTCCGGCCGCGCTGCTTCTGGGGGCATCGCCAGGAGCTAACAATCTGCTGGCCTTCACTTCGGCAACGAAAGCCGGATGGCTTCGAACTGCCAAAGGCATCTTCGGTCGGCTGGCGGCATGGGCAGTGCTTGTCTTCTTGGTCTCTTTGGGTCTCGACGTATTACTCCGTACGTCCGAGGTTGCCTTCATCGCTCTGAAGTGGATCGGCGTTTCGTATTTACTCTACCTCGCATGGCAATTCTGGACTGCGGATGTGTCCACGGAGATCGAAGTTCCAGAGGTATCGACACTGATGCGTCGGGAGTTTTTGACGCTGATGGGCAACCCCAAGGCCTATCTCTTGCTGACCGCCTTCCTTCCCCAATTCGTGAACGATGGTGCTGCCATAATGCCGCAGCTCTTCGCGCTTGGTGCGCTTTACCTGCTGGTCGAAGGCGTAGCTGCGCTTTTGTGGGTTTCGGCAGGAACTCTCGTCGGAGAGCATGCCCTCACTCCTCTTCGACGCAAGATCATCAACCGCGCCTCGGCCGGATTGATGGGGACTGCTGCTCTCCTGCTCGCGCGAACCGAAAAGGCAGCATAGCGTCGACAAGCGGACGCTCACATCGTTCGAGTGGACGACAGCTTCGTCCCGCATTGCGGACTTTGACGGTCGTGCCAATGCTGCATCGCGTGTGAAGGACGGCTTCGGGGAAGCCGCACCGCAGCGACAGTTGTCCCCATGAACGGCAGGTCCGGGGCGAAAAGGCAGAAAGCGCTGCGATATATGGAAGTCTACGCACTTCCTGCCTTTTCTATCGAAGCTCTAGAATGATCATAGTCGCCCAATCTTATTAAGAATGGGCGACATACCTATTGGGATTCATGCGGCAATGGACTGAGAATATGCATTTTACAACGATCAGGCTAAACTCTTTATCTCAGAGGTCGGTTTCTCCGGCTGAAAAGACCTCCCACGCTTTATAGGCATAGACCCAATCCGCGTTCTCCGGTTGTTTCAACCAGTTGTTCGCCAATGAGCCCTCCTGCACCCGCGCCGTCCGCGGACGGCGCGCTTCTTCGTATTTCGCCAGCGCGTCCGGGACCGTTTCCGCAGTTGCGTCTTTGAGCGCCAGAGCCAGAACCACACCGTCCTCAATGGCCATGGTCGCACCCTGCGCCATAAAGGGCACCATCGGGTGAGCCGCATCGCCCAGAATGGTGATGTTCCCCTTGGACCAGGCTTCCATCGGCGCGCGGACATGAAGCGCAGAACGGGTCACATCGTCGAGGCATTCCAACAAGGCACGGGCTTCCGGATGGAAACCGGCATAGGCGGCGCGCAATTCATCGACGTCGCCCGGCAAGGTCCAGCCTTCTTCGTTCCAGCCTTCAAGCGGCGTGGTCGCGAAAACAAAGACCTCTTCGCCGCGCAACAGCGGGAAAACCACAAGCTGCAGATCCGAGGTAGGCCCCCACCATTTGGTGAAACTGTCGAGATTGGGAATGTCTTTCGCTTTCTCGCGTGCAAAGACACCGCGCCAAGACACCAGACCAGTGAACTTCGGATGGTCCGCGCCGAACAACGCTTCGCGCACGACGGAGTGAATCCCGTCCGCCCCGATCACCAGATCAAAGTTTTCCGTGGTGCCATCCGAGAATCCGATTTCGGCCCCCTGCGGCGTCTCTTTGACCGAAGAGACGGAACGCCCGAGCCGCAGCACCCCCTCGGGCAATGCCCCATCGAGCGCCGAGATCAGGTCTGCACGGTGAATGGTCAGCTGCGGCGCGCTATACCGCCCGCCCTGCATCGGCAAACGCGACGTTTCTTCACCGCTGTCCCAGGTCCGGCTGATCCGAAACTCTGGCCGGGCTGCGGTTTCGCGCAAAGCCTCGCCAATGCCAAGCCCATCGAGCGCCGCCACGGCATTGGGTGTCAAATTGATATCCGCACCAATGCGGCCAAACTCGGCAACACGTTCGAAAACCTGCACCTCATGACCGAACTTCAAGAGTGCGATGGCAGCACACAAGCCACCCACGCCACCACCGCAAATTCCTACTTTCAACATGTGTTTTTCCTTTTGTCTTGTGATGCGCACGGGGCCCATCACAGATAACTGTATCCAAAACGGATATTGAAACGGTCTTCAGGCACCGGCTCATTGCCAAGACGGGCGCGTTTCAGCCAAAGCCTCCCATGCACCTGCATATCATCCGCGGCCAAACCAGAAAGCCGTGTGTTCTCAAGCCATAAACCGCCGAACCATTCCGACCCCCCAAGGGCCAGCGTCCCACCGACGACGGCGTTTTCCAGCGAACAATTGCCATATCCGTTGACCCCGCTTAGGCTCAGGTCACCCTCGATCCGTGCGCTGTCAAACTGGCTGACCCCACGCAACTCCGCTCCGCTGAAATCGGCACGCGCTGCAACCTGCGCCCGGTCAAAGCGGGCGTCATTGTGGAAAAGCGCATCGCGAAAATCCAGATATGGCGCGGAAATCTCGTGAAACCAACTCACACCCATAAACTCGGCGCCGACAGCGCTGATGCCTTGCGGGAACTGAGCGCCGGTGAAATCAACGCCCGTCAGCTTTGCGCCATCCAGCACCAAAAGCCCCTCGCAAATGACCCCTCGCAGGTCAACGCAGGCGCCAAACTTATGGGCGACTTCGATCTTCGCGCGGATCTCTTCGGGGGTCATGACTGAGCGGCCTCAACGATGGATTCTGCCCATGGCAGAGCCACATCTTCGGCCATATCGCTGCCAGAGGCGTCATGCGTCAGCCGTTCCCCCAGACAGACGGCGCCTGCGTCCACCAACATGTCTTCGATCAGTTTGGACCCCAGATTGTAGGTGTCATATTCGCTGTCACCCAACCCAAAAATACCGAATTTCAGACCGCTGAGATCCGGAGCGTCTTTCATCGCCTCGCCAAAGGGCTGCGCGGAGGCTGGCAATTCTCCGTCTCCGTAGGTCGAACAGACCACCAGATGCAGCTTGGCAATGTCCAGCTCAGAGGGGCTGACGTCGCAAAGATTGGCCAGCGTCACATCATGCCCTGCATCCTCCAGAGCCGTTTGGATGTCTTCGGCCAGCATTTCGGCGTTTCCGGTTTCGGTTCCGAACAAAATCGCAATATCCATCAATTGATCTCCTCGACTGAGCGCGCAAGGCGCAGCATATCCGCGCGTGTAGCTATCTTCTTTCGACTACGGCCGGCTGCAGCCTCAGCCTTCTCGACGGCATCGAGCCGCTTCCACCCGTCGTAGTCCACAATATCTTGCGCCAGACCCAGACCGTCGTGACCAGCACGTTCCACTTCGGGACCGGCTTCGACATCGGCCACAATCCGCTTGGCGAGCGCCAGACTTTCTGCACGGTTTTCCGGGATCGTGCCCCGCGGCCCGCGACGGAACCAGCCAGCCGCATAAAGCCCTTCGGCAATGCGGCCTTCGTCAGGTGCGTCAGCGGTAGCCATGACCTCATCCCGCTTTAGACTGCCATCACATTGGAACCCGATCGCCGTAATGAGCGTGTCCGCAGGCAAAGCTTCAGGTCCATCGGCGGTCTCGAACACCAGCCCTTTCAAATGGCCCTGTGCCTGCTCGTATCCTTTCAGCGCACAGCCGAAACGGAACGTGACAGGTAAGACACCCGCAGACAGCCCGTCAATTTCATGCAGCGCCGCAAGCAGCTTATCGTCCTCCGCTGCGGGCAAATCAGCGACCCGGACCGTGACGGCCTGCAACTTACCCAGTTCACGGATCATCACCGGATCGAATTTGGCAACAGGTGCCGGGGAACGTCCGACAATGGTCAGGCTGTCAATTTGGCGCGACACGAGCCACTCGGTTGCCCGTTGAGAAAGATCTGACCCTTCGAGCTCACTTTCGCTTTTGGCCAGCAGCCGCAGCACATCCACCGCGACGTTCCCGTTGCCAAGGATCACCACATCACCCGCGATATCGGGCAGATTGTCCGCGTCCGGGTGATCGTACAGCGCCCGTGTCAGAGCCCCCGCACCGATCACGCCGTCGAGCTTACCGATTTCAGGTTCGCGATCTCCCGAAAGGCCGGTTGCCAAAACCACCGCATCGTAAGCCGCGCGCATCCGTTCCAGCGTGACGTCTTTACCCAATGTCACATTTCCAAAGAAACGTGCGCCCTGGCGTTCAAACACACGGTCGAACTGACGCGACACCGCTTTGGTCCCCTGGTGATCCGGGGCCACGCCATACCGCACCAGACCATAGGGCACAGGCAGGCTGTCATAGACATCCACCTGCCAGTCGGGGCGTGCCTTTAGCAAGCCCTGTGCGGTAAAACATCCCGACGGGCCGGAACCGATGATGGCCACTTTCCTCATCTCAGACCTCCGCCACTGCGCGCGCGGCCCACGGATGTGGGGCCCCGGTCAGGTCGACGTAAACCGCCTTTTGCACCTGATAGGCACGCAGACCATCACGCCCCTTTTCACGCGCCATGCCACTGTCCTTTTCCCCGCCGAACGGTGTCGAAACAGAGAATTGCTTATAGGTGTTGATCCAGACCGTACCCGCCGTGATCGCACGACCGATGCGCATACTGCGCGGGAAATCCTGGCTCCAGATCCCGCAGGCCAGCGCGTATTCATTGTCGTTCGACAGAGCGATCACGTCGTCCTCATCGTCAAAGGGCATCACGACCAGAACCGGGCCGAAGACCTCTTCGCGACAGATCTTATCGGTGTTGGAAACGCCCGACAAAATTGTTGGCAGATAGAATGCCCCCTCGGAAAGCGCGGGATCGTCAGGACGTTTACCTCCGGTCAGAACAGTTGCCCCGGCTGCCACGGCATCCTTAACAAAAGTCTCGACACTGGCGCGATGATCGGGATGCACAAGGCAGGAAACCTGCGTCTGCGGGTCATGCGGATGGCCGACTTTCAGCCGCTCTGTTGCGGCAACCAGACGCGCGACGAAACGATCGTAAATAGAGCGCTGCACAAACAGGCGCGCGCCTGCGATGCAGCTTTGACCAGAGGACGAAAAAATCCCGAACAGAATGCCCGAAAGTGCGAGATCCTGATCCGCATCCTCGAACACGATGGTGGGCGACTTGCCACCAAGTTCAAGCGACACCGGCATCAGCTTTTGCGCCGCCTGCGTTGCAAGTTTGCGTCCGGTCGAGGTCCCGCCGGTAAAGGACACGCGGCCAACATCCGGGTGCTCGACCAGAAGGTTGCCAATTTCGCGCCCTGCGCCGGGCAGAACCGACAGCAGCCCTTTGGGCAGGCCCGCCTCCTCGACAATGCGCGCCAGTTCCAAAGAGACCAGCGGCGACCAGCTTGCCGGTTTCAGCAGAACCGCATTGCCCGCCGCCAGCGCCGGAGCCACTTTTTGCGCGTCCGATGCAATCGGGGAATTCCACGGTGTGATGGCCGCAACCAACCCGATGGGTTCCCAGACAGACATGGTCATCGCGGTTCCGCGCTGCGCCGTCAAATCATCGTCAGCTGTTTCCAAAACGGCGCCGAAATAGCGAAACGTACCCGCCGCAGAGGCAGCAAGAGCGCGTGTTTCGGTCAAGGTCTTGCCGGTATCACGCGTCTGAATTTGTGCGATGCGCTCGACATTGGCCTCGATCCCGTCCGCAATGCGGTAGAGAAACCGCGCGCGCTCATGCGGTTTCAGCGCTCGCCATGCCGGATCGGCCTGTGCGGCTTTGGCCCGTGCGATCGCCCGCAGCCCATCTTCGCGTGAGGCCCCGCGCAACACCCGGTTGACCGAGCCGTCGGCTGGAAAGATCGAGGTGATCTCGGCCCCGGTGCCCTCTTCCCACTCGCCGCCGACAAAAAGCTTGCCATCGGGCAGCTCGATTGTGTTCTGGTCTTTCATCTCGCTCTCCCTCAGATCGCCACTGGCCCAAGCCTGTTGCGAATTTCGCGTCGCACCGAATAGACGGTGGCCAGCGACGTCTTTGCATTGCCCCCGCTTGCCTTGTTGGCGATCTCGACCGAGACCGTGGCCAGCGGCGAATTCAGCTCATAGCGGTGCGAATTTCCCGAAGCCTTCGGGTCCGCAATCAATGTGACATGGGTGGTCTCGAAACCTCCACCAGCCAAAGCCAGCGCGGCGGCGACATTGGCATTTTTCGGATAGGCAACGGCTGCTTCACGCGCTGTGCCATGGAAAAACTCCAGAACATGGTCGAGGCTGCCCAGATCGACCTGCTCAGCCACCGGCGTTCCCGCCCATGCATGGGGCGGTTTTGTCCCAAAGTAGCGCAGGTGCATAGACCCTGCGGCGGATACGGCCGACAGGATATCCAGCCCACCAACGGCTCCGGACGGCAGGATCATCCGTGCCCCGCCGGTCTGGGCCGCTGTCAGAAGTGTTTCATGCAACGCCTCATCCGCCAGCGCCCCGATGGAAACCACCACCAGATCCGTACCGGACCTTAGCACCTCCGCCGCGTAGGTTTTCACGGCACCGTGGCCCGCGGCCTCGACGACAAACTCCGGCGTCCCTTCCAGAAAGGTCGAGAAATCTTCCAGGAACTGAGTTTTGCCGGCTTGTCCGGGCGCGATTTCTGCGAGCGCCTTTTCGCTCTCAGCCGCGCGCCCGGGACGCACCAGAACTGAGATCCGGTCAATGGCCAAATCCCCAAGCAGGCACAACAATTCCTGTCCGATGTTGCCAAATCCGATCACACCAAGATGCATGGTTTACTCCGTCTTACCTGCGGCACCAGCAGGCGGACCGGCAAAGGTCTGGGCGAAGGGACCTATGGCACACATATCGACCTCAATCAGCTGCGGGCCGTCCGCCGCAATCGCCGCATCAAAGACAGCTTCGAATTCGCCTTCGATGTCGCTCACCCGATGATGTGGGATACCAATCGCCTTTGCATAAGTCTGAAAGTCCGGCGTTGCCAGCGCGCTGTAATGATGGCGCGAACCGTATTGCGCATCCTGAATATTCTTGATCACCCCATAGGCCTGATCGTTCATCAGGATGTAGACCAGTGGTGCATTCTCATCGACAGCGGTGATCATCTCGGCGATACCAAGCTGCGTGCCCCCGTCTCCCAGAAGAGTCACGGTTTTCGCTTTCGCCCCGGCCAGCGCGGCCCCCACGCCCATGGCAACCCCTTGCCCGATACCACCACCAAGGGCGTGAACCCCGTGACACGGCTCTGCAATGCGCACGAAACGATTGCCGAAGGTCGAATTGGAAATCGTGACATCGCGCACCCACGGGTGTGCGCCCGCAGAAATCTTTTCGTTGAGAATATCGGCCAGCCGGGCGTAGGGGCCAAGGATGTCGCGAATGCGTCCTTCGCCTTGCGCACGGGCCTGCGCAATATCAAACCCCAGCGAGGGATCTGCCTCAAGCGTCTCTGGAAGCATCTTGAGAAGACGGCCAAGAACATCGGCGGCGTCGCCGTGAATGAACTGGTCCACTTCGTAGTTGCGACCGCCCTGGCTTGCGTCCGCGTCGATCTGAATCAGCGGGCGCGGCAAAGGCATTTTGTTGTTGTGAGTTTCATTGCCACGCAAACGCGACCCCACGACAATCATCAAATCGCATGTCTCATAAAGGGCCATGGCCTCAGGCGTCATGTTGAACGCCCCAAGCGTTGCCGGATTGTCTTCTGAGACCACAGCACGGCCATTGGTCGAGCTCACCGCGCCGAAACCGCGACGGACGAGTTCCGTCGCCTCTGCGCCTGCACCGCGCGCACCGCCACCAAGCCAGATCATCGGACGACGAGCCTTGACCACGCGCTCCGCCAATTCAGAGATCGCATCGTCAGCCGCATAGGGCAGCTGCAGCACCGGCGTATAGGCACGCGCGGCCCCTTCGATCGCCTGTCGCTGCACATCCACCGGGATTTCCAGCGCAACCGGCCCGGTCGGGGCGGACAATGCCGCAGAGGTCGCTGCCGAAAGCGCGCCGATCGCGCTTTTGGCATCCCACATGCGATAGACAGCCTTGGACACGCCGCGCAGCATTTCCGGCTGACGCGGCACGTCATGGATGGCGGCACGGTCGCGGTCGGCAAATTCCGTATCCACCTGCGTTGTGATGTGCAAAAGCGACGTGCCCGCGGTCAGCGCCTCGGCCTGTGCCCCGGCGGCATTGCCGGCAGCGGTTCCCGTCGAGGTCAGGCAGACGCCCAGCTTTCCGGTGACCCGTGCATGCGCATCGGCCATATTCATCGCGCCCGCTTCACCGCGTGCGGGAACAAACCGGATCCGCCCCTGACGCGCCACGGCATCAAGAATGGGCATATTGTGGATCGAAATGACCCCAAAGATCGTCGTAACCCCGATATCCGCGAGGTAATTGGCGATATATTCACCAACGGTCGCGATCTGAAGTTTGGTATCCATTTTCATTCTTCTATCCTCAGATATAACGCGACAGACCGCCGGAAACTTCCAGCTGCGCGCCTGTGATGTAACTCGCGGCCCGAGAGCCCAGAAATGCGATTGCGTGAGCCGCCTCTTGCGGATCTCCCAGGCGCCCCAACGGGATGCCTTTGCGTTTGGCCAATGCGCCGTACCATTCTTCGCGGCTGACGCTCTTGTCTTCGCGTTCGGCAAAACGGCGGGTCCATTGGCCTGAGCCCACGAGCCCTAGAAGGATCGAATTGACCCGGACATTCGGCGCGAGTTCGACCGAGAGACTTTTGAGCAGGTTTTGCACCCCGGCCCGCGCCGAAGAGGTGCAGACCATATGTGGTTCAGGCTGGTAGGAGAGCAGCGAATTCACCGCGACGATCGCACCTTCCGCCTCCGTGAGCATCGGCAGAAAGGCCCGCGTCGGATGGACCTGGCTGAAGATTTTCAGCTCATATTCCGCACGCCAGTCTTCATCGCTGGTGTCGGCAAAGGTCGAGATCCGCCCCTGCCCGGCGTTATTCACCAAGAGATCACAGCCGCCAAAGCGCGCCTGCACATCACCCGCGAACGCATTAACCGCCTCCGGCTCCAGTACAGAGAATGCTTTTGCATAGACGTTCTCCGCGCCAAAATCGCGTTCCAGAACGGCGGCGACATCCTTCAGGCGGCTTTCATTGCGCGCGCAGAAGGCAACTTTCGCCCCGCTGGCCAGCAAAAGCTTGACGGTTTCAAGCCCGATGCCCGAAGAGCCGCCAGTGACAACCGCAACAGAGCCTTTGTAATCATAGCTGTTCATTTCGATCCCTTTCCGCTTGCAGTATGCTCTGCCAGCTCAGGCCAGCCCGGATCGGGGCGGCCCTGCATCACGGCGCGTTGTGCTGGTGTGGGCGGCCCTGCCGTCATCCACTGGTCCATCTTCTCGGGAACATCGCGCGGCCAGACCTGCGCCTCGTGGATCGTCTCGTCGATCTGCTGCAGCTCCGTGGTAAATTCGATCACGAAGCCCGAGGGCGAAACGAAATAGGCGAAGGGGTTGTCACCCGGTCCGTGACGGCCCGGCCCCCAGGACGGAACATGGCCCTTCTGCTTCATCCGGCCGATGGCCCGCATGAATTCGTTGATCGTCGGAACTTCGAAAGCGACGTGGTTCACGGACGGGTAATGCGAGCGCACCAGAGCAATCGAATGGTGATTGGAGTTGCAGCGCAAAAACACCATCTGATCCGCTGAGTAGTCCGAAGCCCGGAAGCCCAGCACTCGCTCCCACCAATCCTGACGGCCTTCGAGATCAGGCGTGTTCAGAACCACATGGCTGACCTTGCGCGGCATGGCCCATTCTTCGCGGTCATCCAATTCACGCGCCTCACAACGGAACCGCAGACGACGCATGTCCGGGTCGAGCATTTCAAACCCGTAGCCACCGATCCAGTCGTCGAACTCCGCCGGTGCGCCCAGAACCACTTCCCCCAGTCCGAGAACCTGTTCATAGAGCGCATCCGTTTCGGCCCGGCTGTCCATGGCAAAATGCACATATTCGATGCCGAAAACGTCGCCCTCTTTCAGACCGTAAAGACAGGGCTCTATCCCGGTCCCGCGCAGGTAGGCGATGCCCTCTTCCTTATGGGCCAGCGACAGCCCCCACATATCTTCGTAAAAGGGCAGCGTATCGGGCAGACCCGGACCGCGCATGACAATGCCGCGCAGCGCTCCCACTCGAACCATCTCAGTCATGACGACCCTCCTTCATGGTGTCAGGCAGCGTGTCAAAGCAGCTGCGAATTCTTTCGGACGTTGTTGATAGGCAGCGTGTCCTGCCTCATCGATTGCGATCAACTGACCACGGAATGCGTTGGGCAAGGCGGCATAGGCCTTGCGACTGTTGTCTGGTGGCGTGACGACATCCTCAGCGCCATAAATTACGGAGCACGGCACGGAGCAGGCCGACAGATCCTCAAGCAAACGTCCCGAGGCCAGCATCCTGGCGGCCTGCCCGTAGCCCGGCATGGACACCTGAGCCATGCCCTCGGTCACAAAGGCCGTCACATCGGGATGGGCGTCCGGCGCAAACACCAGGCGAGGTGCGCGCGCGGTGGCGAAAGCCGCAGGTTGCAGCGTCTCGAGATCCTCAATCCGTTTTTGCGACGACGCCGACAGCTGTGTCCCGGCCTCAACCCCATGGCCCAAAGCGCAACAGGCCAGGACCATACCGCTCACACGTTCGGGGGCCAGGCGCGCGAACGCCGCAGCTGTCAGGCAGCCGAGAGAATGCCCCAAAAGCATGACCGAACCGAGCCCAAGCCCGTCGAGAAAGTCCGTCAGGACCTCGGCATAATCCGCAGCCACGGGCCAGTCGCCCGCGAGCGGATCAGAGCCGAGATACCCCGGCATATTCCAGGCAATCACCCGCCAATCGGACGGCAGCTGCTCAAGAAGCGGCGCGAAGGAGCCTGCGTTTGAACCGATGCCATGCAGGCACACCAGAACGGGCCCTTGCCCCGGGCGTTCAAGGTAGGACAGACCTTTTGAAATATTTGCCTCAAACCCCATCACGACCTCACTTGAACACGAAGCCGTTGTTCACGGGCAGCACCTGCCCGGTGAGGGTCAGCGCGCCTTCCGTCAGCAGAAAGGCGATCACATCGGTGATGTCCTCCGGCCCTTGCGGACCGGGAACCGCGCTGTTCTCCTGATACAGACGATGGCGGGCCTCCGGCACATATTCGGTGCTTTGCGTGGTCAGGATCCCCGGCGCCACGGCCGTCACCCCCACCCGATCAGGGCCAAGCTCACGGGCATAAGATCGCGTCATCGACATGACGGCGCCTTTCGAGGCCGTATAAGCCATCAGACGCGGTGCGCCCCAAAGCGCCGTATCTGAGGCAACGTTGACCACCCGTCCGGTGCCGGACGCCTTCAGCAGCGGAGCACAGGCACGGATCATCAGCCATGTGCCGCGCACATTGACCGACATGACCTTGTCCCAGACGTCGATCTCGATTTCGTCATACATGATGCCACCGATGCCGGTGGCAATCGCGCCACAATTCACCAGCCCATCGAGTTTGCCGCCGCACAGTGCACCGGCCTTTTCGGCCAGATCCGAGATGGCAGTCGGGTTGGCCAGATCAACAGCCAAGAATTCGGCTCCAAGCCGCGCAGCAGTTGCCTGCCCTTCCTCGACCAGAAGATCGGCGAGGATGAGACTGGCCCCTTCCGCCGCAAGCTTTGAGGCAATTTCTGCCCCAAGCCCGCGCGCAGCGCCTGTCACAAGGATATGTCGGTCTTGCAGGATCATTCCGCCGCGACCTTGAGTTCGGCTTCGACCTGCTGTTTGGCCGCACGCGTCAGGATCTGACGCAGTCGGCTGACACCCAGATCGTGCTGGTAGAGCATTTCGCGTTTGCGCGCATCGTCCGGCATGCCCTCAAGCATGACGCGGTCCTGCTCCAGCACATCCCAATGGGTCTTTTCCATTTTAGCGCGATAAAGGAAACGCCAGCTTTCGCGATCAAAGCCTTCAACCTGACGCATACGCCAGAAGAAGACCTTGGTCTTCAGCGGCCCCATCGGCGTCACGAAACCGATGATGCGGAAGACACCGCCCGGCCCCGCCGCTGGCGGATAGGGAATATCGAGGAAGCAGAACATAGCGCCCGGATGCACTTCGAATTCCGTCCAGTCGAAATTCGCACCGGTCTGGCCGATCCGGCTGACGCGGAAGCCGTCTTCTGTCTTGTTCAGCTCCAGAAGGTCCTGCTTTGAACCATAGGCCAGGGTAAAGCTTTCGGCGTGGAGGTAGCAGCCGTGCATCGGATCGGCGAGGTTGTCGAGTGCATAGCGGTAGTTGCATTCCCAGATCGAGGTGCACAGGAAACCGGCCCATTCATCAGATCCGAACTCTTTCGGAAGCGTCAGCTCCGGAGGCTCCGGACGGTCGACGGAAGGCACGTAGACGAACACCGCGTCATGGGCTTCGGTCACGTGGAAATGATTCAGCGCCTTCCGGCCTTCGAGCGCACATTCCGGCATGGCCGGCACGCGCTGCACAACACCTTCGCCATCGACGATCACGCCGTGATAGCGGCACCCGATGTTGCCGTCATGGATCTCGCCATACGACAGCGGAGCACCACGGTGTGGGCAGAAATCTTCGATGCATTTGATCGCACCGGTTTCATCGCGCCACAACACGAGCTTCTCGCCAAGCAACTGCGTGCCATAGGGACGATCCTTGCGCACTTCGACGGATTTGGCGACGGGGTACCATTGCCCCCGCAACCCGGTGTTCACACGCTCTTCGATCAGGGCTTTTTTGTCAGTCATATTGTATTCCTCCAAGCAGGACATGTGTCCAGAATGCGCCACGCGTCACACAAACGCTGCGTGGCCCTTGCTTTTAGTGTTGTGCCTTCGGCAGGTAATGCAGCACCCGGGTCTCGATCCGCTCCAGCACCATGTAAAGGACGGTGCCGATCAGAGTGAGAAGCCCGATTGCGTTGAACACCATTGCGGCATTGGCTTGGCCGCCGCCGTAGGAAATCAGGTAGCCAAGCCCGGTGTTGCCGCCGACCAGTTCGCCCACGGTCACACCAATCACCGAAAGCGTTGAGGCGATCCGTAGCCCCGCCATCAGGTTCGGCAAGGTCGAGGGCATCTCGATCTTCAGGAAAATCTGCCAACGGCTGAGCGAATAGGCCCGGGCCAGATTGACCAGATCACGATCCACCGTGCGCATGGCCTGCAACACATTCACCAGAACCGGGAAAAACACGATCAGCACGGTCACCAACAGTTTCGGCATCGAATTATAGCCGAACCACATGATGAACAGCGGCGCAAAGGCCACCTTCGGCGCGATCTGAAGTGCCAGGATATAAGGCGAAACAACCTTTTCCCAGAACGGCGACATGCCAAGAAGATAACCGATGGCAGCCCCAAGAGCCGATCCCACGGCAAAGCCGATCACTGTATAAAGTGCCGTTGACGCCGTGTGAGAAAGCAACTTGTCGAAGCTGTACATGCGCTGCAGTTCAGCCAGGCAATCGCTCAGGGTTGGAATGATGTAGCGCGGGATATCAAGCGCTGTCGGCAGCACCTCCCAGAGCACCAGAACGACAATCAGCAAGCCTACTGAAACGTAAAGATGTGTACGAGATGGTGCCATGCGACTTGCCTTTTTCTGGGAGGATTGTTTCAGACTTGGGGATCCCGCGCCCTGTGCTGCGTCGGTCATTCGATGAACTCATTGGTAAAGAGGTCTTCCACAGGGGTGCTGCCACGCACGATGCCGCTTTCCACGTAGAAGTCCTGCACTGCGGCCATTTGATCTGCAGAATAGGTTCCAAGCGGATGATCTTCGGCAGGCGCGTAGACTTTTTCGACATAGGACCGCATGATTTGTTCGATCTCAGCCTCTTTGCCCGCATGCTGAGGTACAAAGGAAACGTAATCTGCGGCCGCCTGTGCAGGATCAGCCTGAATGTCATCGATTGCGTGCAGAACTGCTCCTACGAATCCGGAGACAACTTCAGGGCGCTCTTCGATCATCTCGTCAGAGGCCAGAATGGCCTGCGCCATCGCCGGGAAATAGGTGTCGACCGGCGTTTGCTGCATCTCAACACCCGCACCTTCAATCGCTGCGATCCACTCGGGAACGCCGGACATGCCGTCAAGATCGCCGGAGATCGACAGCTGAATCACACCGCCCGGCCCCACAGCCTGAATGTCGACGTCATCCTTGGTCAAACCGACAGAGGCGAGCACGCCCAACAGGTTGTAATAGGTCGTATCCTGATAGGCGAGAACGCCAATCGATTTGCCTTTGAAGTCTTCGGGGCCGCTGATGCCACTATCTGCGCGCCACGCAAGCTGCGTCAGCCCGTGACCGCCAAGAAGCGCTACGCCTTTGATCTCGAGTCCATTGGCGCGCACGATGATCGGCGTGTCACCGATCCCGCCGCCGAGATCGGCATTGCCAACGGCGACCTGCGTCGCGACATCCGCACCGCCTTTACCGATCTGAAAGTTTACATCCAGACCTGCGTCTTCAAAATACCCCTTGCCTTTGGCGATCTGAAAGGGTGCGAAGGCCGGAAGGAAGTCGGGGGCTGGAAAAAGGTAGGTGACGGCCTCATTGGCATAGGCGGCAGCTGCGCCGAACAGAACAGCTGTGGCCGTGGTCACAGAAATTACGAAACGTTTCATGGTTGATCCCTGTTGTTAGAGGAGGTGCCTCTTCAAAAGGCTTTTTCTTCGAGTTTGAGGTAGGCGAAAATTTGTGCCGCATACTCAGAGACTTCCGGGAGGCTTCGACGCTTGAGCGGCTCATCACGATGCGGAAGATCGACATTGATCTCGGCAATCACGCTGCCCGGACGCTCGGAAAGGACCAGAATGCGATCCGACATCAACACCGCCTCTGACAGATCGTGCGTAATCAGCAGAGTGGTTTTTTTCTGCTCCGCGATCACTTTCGAAAAGCTGTTTTGCAACAGAAGCTTGGTCTGCGCGTCCAGCGCTGAAAACGGTTCATCGAGCAGAATGATTTCCGGATCGATCGCCAACGTCCGTGCCAGAGCAGCCCGCTGACGCATGCCGCCCGACAACTGATAAGGGTAATGATGTTCGAAACCGTCGAGATGGCAGGCCTCAAGGACCCTCATGGCCCGTGCACGGCGTTCATCGCGCTTGAGACCGCGCGATTCCAAACCGAATTCAACGTTGGTGACAATGTCGCGCCACGGCAGCAGCAGGTCTTTTTGCAGCATGAAACCGACATGGGAATTCGGCCCGTCGACCTTTTCACCAGAGACGAGAACTTCGCCTTCGGTCGGTCCATAAAGCCCTGCGGTCATGCTCAGGATGGTCGACTTGCCGCAGCCTGACGGGCCAACGACGGACACGAATTCTCCGGCCTCGACGCGAAAGTCGACATCGTTCACGGCTGTCAGCTCATCGCCCGTCTTGGACGGGAACCGCTTGGTTACGTGGCGAAACTCAAGCGCCATAACCGTGCTCCTGATAAGCCGCGTCGAGATCAGCATTGATGGCGGACAGCTCGGAGGCAATCAGATCGGCCGTCCAGTCCGTACGACCAGAGATCGGCGCTTTGACACCCTTCTCCGCCAGACCAGCGGCCAGAGCTTCTGCACCCGTCACACCGGTTCCGTAAACCTCCATCATAGCTTCCGCCAAAGCGGTCTCCGCCTCGGTCAGGTCCCGTCCGCGAGACTGATGTGCCAGCGCCGGGCGAGACGTGTCATGCGCCTGCTGCGAAAGGCGATCTTTAAATGCGTCCATCTGAGTTTTCTCACCTGCTGTTAATATCGTTGCATGCTTGCATGTTCATTATAGAACACATTGTTCATACTGAATGGCGCGCATGATTTCTGTCAACCATTTTCAGGCTGAATCTGGGAAAGAATTTCCAAAAGCACAGCAAAGAGGCTGAACCTGCATCCGCCGCATCGCGACTATAAACCGCGTGGAGCGCCTGTATTTCTGCGTGAGAATTTCCGTTGGACTTGGAAGATAAAACGTTCATAATTAAACATATCGTTCTATTATGCTCGTCTTCAGCTGGATCAATGAATGCCCGCACCAAACGACCTGACACCACCGAAACCAAACACCTATGAAGTCCCTCCGGTCACCCGGGCGATCAATTTGCTGCGCTACATCGCAGCCGGGAATCGGTGCCGCAACATTTCGAAAGCCTCGAATGCACTTGAAATCAACCGAACGACCTTGATTCGCCTGCTGCACACGCTTGAAGCCGAACAGATGATTGAAGCGGATCTAGAAGGCGGTGGCTACATCCTGTCCTATGGCCTGCTGGAACTGGCCTCCAACATGCTGTCCGGGCGAAACATCGTGCGTCTCGCCCGCCCAATCCTGGGCCGACTGGCCCGCGACATCGGTCTTTCAGCACATCTGGGCGTGCTGTCAGGCACTGAGGTGATCGTATTGGTGCGAGAAACCCCGAATGTTCAACTGATCAGCAATGTCCATGAAGGCAGTCGCCTCCCCGCTCATGCGGCGGTGATGGGCCGGATCATTCTGGCGCATCTGCCGCGTGATGAGGTTCTGGCGCTCTACGACAACAAGCCGCTGCCCGCCATCACAGACAAAACCCCGACCACACTTGAAGAACTCTCGACACAGCTCGACGAAGACAATGGCGAAGGTCTTGCCTGGTCAATCGCCTTTTACGAAGAGGGCATCGGCTCTTGTGCTGCCGTCATCCTGAATCATGCCGACTCTCCTGTCGGCGCCATCAGCGTGTCCGGGCCACAGGCCGCATTTGATCCGACAACCGGCAAACGCCAACAGATTGCCTCGGCGCTGCGGGAAGCCGCCGGGCAGCTTTCGGGGCTTATGGGACACACCCGCTGAAGCCGACTTAAGGATTCCACCCCAAAAGGCGCGATATCCGTTCTGCAGTGTGCGCCAGATCATCGGCGATACTCCCCCGCAATTGCTCCTCAGTCTCTTCGGACTTGGGCGCGGTGACGTTGATCGCCGCCACCACCTGCCCGGTCATATCGCGCACCGGTGCTGCGGCGGACACGATACTGGCCTCAAAGTCTCCCATATGAACCACAACCGGCTGCCGCCTGTCCTGTGCAACCTGCTTCAAAATTCCTGGTAAGGCAGGCCCCTTGCCTTTTGGACCTGTCGTCAGATCCTTGCGATACAAGGCGACCAATTCATCATCTGACATCCCGGTTAAAAGCACACGCCCCATGACGGTCCCGCGCGCCGGAAGGCGACTGCCCACCTGCACGATCGAAAGATCGCGACGCGGCGCGGGAACTCTCAGAACATAGAGCACGGATGTGCCATCCAGCACGCCCATATGTGACGACCAGCCCGTGCGTTGACGCAGGCGTTCCAGTTCAGGCTGCGCGATCTCGACAATCTCACGCGTGGCGACATATCCGTAGGACAAACGCAAGACAGCGGGGCCAAGCACATAACGCTGCGCGCGTTCGTCCAGCAGCAGATAGCCCGCCTCCGACAGCGTGTAAACGGTGCGAAAAGCGGCTGAACGCGTGATGCCCAGCGCTTCTGCAATCTCGGACAGCCCCATGGCCGGGCGCTCCGGTGTGAACAGGGTAATGACTGCAAGGCCACGCATAAGGCCCGGAACAAGGTAGCGATCCTCGCTCTTTCTGCCGTTGCTTTTATCGTTCGCCATCACGCATCATCCTTGGTTTTATCCGCCATGTTTCTACCGACCACATGCCTATCATATGGCCTTTCGTTTTGCAGGCAAAACAAAAGGTCACTTGCAAAACGAATACCTTCTACCTTTTTCACATCAAGATGCCTCACGGCAGAAACGCAGAAGGATACACGCACATGTCTCTCGACGATCAAAACGTCACAACGCTTTCGGACGCCCTCAAAGCCCATACGGGCCGCTTCACAGACAAGAAATTTGACTGGAAAGCCTTTCCGTCGAACGTGGGCTATGACGAACTCGCCCGCGCCCAAATGCGCTACATCGGAGCTGGCGGCTCCCCCAAAGTGGGCGACAATAGCACGTTGAAGCCGGACAATTTCACCCTGTCGCTGATCTATAAAGAGCCCGGACGCTATGCGGCCTGTCACAGCCACGAGATCGAGGAAAGCTTTCTCATCATCAATGGCGCGCTGATCGTCGGCTGGGAAAAAGACGGCGAAGTCGTGGAAGTGAACCTCGGACCGAAAGACATGATCCTGAACGCCCGCGAAATCGGCCACGGTTTCCGTGTCGATGGGGTGGAGCCTGTTCTGATGTCAATCTCTGTCGACGTCGGCAAACCTCTGCCGCCGGTCTATCATTACCACCCGAAAGACTGCGCACCGGAACTGGCACGGACATTTGGCGCAGAGCCAGGGAAAACACTCAAATACGACCCGAAAGGCGATCATCCGCTGCAAAAGCTGATGACCAAATATGTTGTCCGCCATTCCGAACTTGAAACGCATTGGGAGGACGCTGGCTTCACCCGCAAAATCTATTGCGGTCCGGGCGGCGTCGAAAGCGACACCTGCCGCAAAGAAATGCTTGGGGTGCCTTCCCGCGTCGGTGTAAAAGCCTTCTCCCGCGATGTGGAAGACGCCTTCCTCGTTCTTGAGGGCTCTCTCATCGTTGGCTGGGAAGAGGACGGCGAGACCGTCGAAATCGAACTGGGGCCGCGTGACCTGGTCAAGACACCGGCCGGCCGCAAACACTGGTTCCGCAACAATGGCGCCGGCCACGCGACGGTGTGGTATGTTGTCGGCTCGGCCGAACCGGAAACGGTGAAGTTCGAAAAAGCCTGATCCCAAGCATATCAGAGCTTCAGTGCCGTAAACGACTTGCGGCACTGATAAATCACGGGCGTCACCCCCCTCTGCGACAGCGGTGGTGGCTGAGGTGGGGCAGCGTTTAAGGTGGATCGCATGATGAAAAAGACGATCTACAATGACAACGAGAAAGAACCACTCGCTCGATTTCAAGGCGAAGGTCGCGTTGGAAGCGGTCCGCGAGGAGATGACGCTGGCGGAACTGTCGAAGAAGTACGGGGTTCACCCGAACATGATCAGCAGCTGGACACGTGCGGCGATTGCCAACATGGCGCAGGCTTTCGAGCGGGGTAAATCCGATGAGGCTCGCGCTCCGGGGCCGAGATCGAAAAGCTGCAACGCTGGTCTGCGCCGCTATTCTGACCATGATCGCTGGATCCATGAGCTAAAGCAACCAACGGCGGTCATGCGGTGACGCAGCGCCCTGTCCTGTTGAGCAGAGCCAGCAGATCAACCTGGACGGCCCGAAGCCGACCTTAGCCAGCTTCACCCCTGTTGCCGCGCAGCTTTCCCGAACATGCCTTTCGTGAAATCACGCAGCAAAACCGGAGAGCTGAAGGTCGGCAGTGCGGAACGAAACCGCCTTTTGGGCACAATGATCGAGAGCTATCTTTCGCCAGCTAAGAGGGAGACTGTTAAGCGACCTTCGATCACATCCAGATGTTCCGACGGGCGTTTGCTGGGGTGTCACAAACCGGGCAGGAAAGCCCCTGCCCGGCCTTTTGCTATCCGTTCAGCTGCAACGCGGCGTTCGGGTAGGGATAGCCGAAATCATCCACATCGCGGCGCGACAATTCGGTGAAACCGAGCGAGCGATAGAAGCTGACAGCCTGTTCGTTGGCTGTATAGACCTCCAGCGAAAGCTTACCCTTTAAGGCCTGGGCATGTGCGATCAACTTATGGCCGATGCCTTGGCCTTGCCGATCCGGGGCAATGAAGATTCCGCCGATGAAGCTGTCGAGCAGACTGATAAAGCCGACAGGTTCACCGTCGCAGCAGGCGACCCAAGTCTCTGCTTTCGGCAGGTATTCTTCCTTGATCAGTTTGCGTTGTTCCACAAGCCTGGGCTCACCAATGAATGGATGCGCCTTCATGGATGCGTCAAACCAGATATTTGACAGTTTTTCGGTATCCGCTGCCCCATCAAAGGGCCGGATCACTAAGGGTTGGTTCTTCATGAGAACTCCAGAGAAATTATGCAAAAAGGTCCAGCACATCATATGTGCCGAGCGAAGCCGCTACCCGCGGTTCAATTGAGGCCTCTGTGCATAAGTCTCCTTCTGTGATCGGTCCCGTTTTTAGGCCAGAGGCCCAATAGGGTCAATAACCGCTTCGGGCATATTTTGT
This sequence comes from uncultured Celeribacter sp., assembly GCF_963675965.1. NCBI lineage: Bacteria > Pseudomonadati > Pseudomonadota > Alphaproteobacteria > Rhodobacterales > Roseobacteraceae > Celeribacter > uncultured Celeribacter sp. The sequence continues at coordinate 1,831,466 of NZ_OY780935.1, forward strand.
TGAGAAACTCTTCCTTGAGTGTCGATCGGCGCAAACGGCCCGGACCTGCCGTTAAGCAATTGATACATCACCACAGCGCAGCACACGAATACGGTCGTTGCCCGGACTAAAAGTTCCCTTTATGTTCCTGCTTTATGCGAGTCGATCTCCGAAACCTCTTTCCCTTGCGCCCCGCCCGCGTCCATGAGGCTTGCGGGCCTGTTGCGATGAGCTTTGCAGCCATGTCGGTGCAGAGCGGGGTGCTCTGGATTCGCGAGGGCTGGCTCAGCGATATGATCACGCCCCAAGGGCTCCTGGGCTATCTTGATCCCGCGAGGCTCCTACTGGCCCGCCCTAAGGACCAGATCGACGCCTTGGCCGTGGCTGAGGAAGCACTGAAAGACGGTGTGCTGCCCCATGTCATCCTCGAAATCACCCGTCCGCTCGATCTGCGCGAGGGGCGGCGACTGCAACTGGCAGCTAAGGCGGGTGGCACTACGGGGCTTTGCATCATTCCCGAAGGCATGGGGTCGAACGCCGCTGAAACCCGCTGGCGCGTGAGTCCGATTTTCGATGCAGCAGAGCAAGACTCGACTCTCATGCGTTGGGAAATTATTAAGAACAAATCGGGAACAATTGGAGCCTGGAATGTTCGATGGGATCAGAAAACGCGTCGTGTGCATGTGGTTTCCGCGGTTGGCGAGCGACCGGGTTCTGCGCGCGCACCCTCTTGAAGCCCCCTTCGCGATCACGCTCAAGTCGAACAACACCGAACGGATCTATTGCCTCAACGAGACCGCCGAACGGCTCGGCCTGACGCACGGCATGAGCTTTGCCGACGCCCGCGCCTTTTGTCCCGATTTGATAAGCCAGCCCGCGCGGCCCGATCTCGATGCGCGGTTTCTCGCCATGCTGCGTCGATGGGCAACGCGCTATTGTCCTTGGGTGGGTCGCGATGGCACGGACGGGTTGGTTTTGGATGTCACCGGCTCCACGCATCTTTGGGGCGGTGAGGCAGAGATGCTCGCGGAGATTCGAGCCCGTGCGATGCGGTCAGGCCTGACACTTCGTCTGGGATGTGCGGAGACTCGCGGCGCTGCCTGGGCTTTTGCGCATTACGGGTCCTATCAGAAAGGCGCCGTGCCTTCGCTCGAAAGCCTCCCTGTCGCGGCCCTTCGCCTCGCTCCCGATACCGTCACCGCGCTCGAGCGTCTGGGCCTTAGAACCATCGGCGATCTCGCCTCAGCCGCCCGCGCACCTCTTGCGCGCCGTTTCGGCCCAGAGCTTATGCTGCGCCTTGATCAGGCTATGGGGCATGTGCCTGAACCAGTCACCCCCGACCGCGATCCGCCCACCTATGCGACGCGCATGAGCCTGCCCGAACCCATCGGGCTTGCCGAGGACGTCATGGGCATCATCACGCATTTGCTCGCCCCGCTCTGCGCCAAACTCGACGCACATGACATGGGGGCACGCAAACTCACCCTCACGCTCCGCCGCGTTGATCAGGGCAGCCAACAAGTTGAGCTGCGCCTCGCCGCGCCCATGCGCGATCCGCACCGCATCCTGCCGCTCTTCGAGCGCGGCGTGGGCGAGATGGAGGCGGGCTTCGGCATCGACCAGATCCGTCTGGAAGCCACACAGGTCGAACCTTTGGCGGCGCAACAGATCGGGGGGCAGATCGGCGGACAGGATCACGCCCCCGATCGTCTCGACGATCTCATCACCCGCATCGGCACGCGCATCGGCCTCGACAACGTGCAGCGCTATCTGCCCGCTGACAGCCACATTCCCGCGCGCGCTTTTCTCATCGCCCCCGCCGCCTACAGTGGCCCTGACAGCAGCTGGTCTACGCTCCGCCCACGCCCCCTCCGGCTCTTTCCCCCCGAGCCAATTGCGGGCCACAGTCCAACCCCGCCCGACCGCTTTCGCTGGCGACGTATAACGTTCACCACAGGGCGCGCCATCGGCCCCGAACGCATCGCACCCGAATGGTGGATCGAGGACGAGGCATGGCGCACGGGCCTGCGCGATTACTGGAAGGTGGACACGCGCGAAGGGCGTCGCCTCTGGCTGTTCTACACGCCACAAAGTCCCGGTTGGTGCGTCGAAGGGGAATTCGTATGACCCTCCTTGACTGTGAAAATATGCCTGCGCCGCCCGACCGTTACGCCGAGCTTTGCATTACCTCGAATTTTACCTTTCTCACCGGGGCGTCGCATCCCGAGGAGCTGATGCTGCGCGCCGCAGAGCTGGGCCTAGAGGCCATCGCGATCACCGACCGCAACACACTTGCGGGCGTGGTGCGGGCTTATTCAGCGCTCAAAACGCTCCGGGACGAGGCGGCCGAACAGCTCCGTGTGCGCTCGTCGCATCAGGTCGATCCCTGTTCGCGACAGGAATTCGGCTCTCCTGTCGATTTGCCCCATCCTGCCGCCCCGAAAATGCCGAAACTGATCGTCGGCAGCCGGCTTGTGCTGCGTGATTGTCCCCTGGAATGGCTGGCACTGCCCACGGATCGCGCCGCCTATCATCGCCTGTCCCGGCTTTTGACGCTGGGCAAGCGGCGGGCAGACAAGGCCGAATGTCATCTTGACCTGCGGGATCTTGAGGCGGGCTGTCAGGGCATGATCCTCATCGCCCTGCCACCCAAGGATCTGTCCTGCGCTCAACCGGTCCTTCAAAGCCTGCAGCGCCGCTATCCCGGTCAGGTCTTTTTGGGGGCCGCGCCGCGTTATGATGGCTCTGATCAGGCGTGGTTCGACGCCTGCGCCGCGCTGGCGCTGCGCTGTTCAACGCCCATGGTGGCGGTGGGGGATGTTCTCATGCATCACGGACGGCGGCGCAGGCTGGCCGATGTGCTGACCTGTCTGCGCGAAGGGCTGACCATCGACCGCATCGGCACCCGCGCGCTGCCCAATGCCGAACGCCGGCTCAAAGGCGCCTCTGACATGGCCCGGCTCTATCGCAACCATCCGGCAGCACTCAAACGTACGCTGGAGATCGCCGCGCGCTGCGGGTTCGATCTGTCCGAGCTGAGTTACGAATACCCCGACGAAATGTCGGAGGGCGAAGCACCGCAGGACCGGCTGGACCGACTGGCGCGCGAGGGGCTGCATCGTCGCTATCCGGAGGGTGCAACCGAACGCGTGCATCAGTTGATGGGCAAGGAACTGTCCCTGATCGGCGAACTGGGTTACGCCCCCTATTTCCTCACCGTGCATGACATCGTGCAGGAGGCGCGCTCGCGCGGCATTCTCTGTCAGGGGCGTGGCTCGGCGGCCAATTCTATCCTCTGCTACCTCCTCGGCATCACCGACGTGTCGCCCGACATGATCGGTATGGTGTTCGAGCGCTTCATCTCCCGTCACCGGGGCGAACCGCCCGATATTGACGTGGATTTCGAACACGAACGCCGCGAGGAGGTGATTCAGTGGATCTATGAGAAATACGGTCGCCACCGCGCCGGTCTCTGTGCCACCGTGATCCATTTCCGCACCCGCGCCGCGATCCGTGAGGTCGGCAAGGTCATGGGCCTGTCCCAAGACCTCACCGCGCGGCTGTCTGGCGACATCTGGGGCATGTCGAATGACGGGCCGGATATGGACCGGGTGCGGGCGCTGGGGATTGACCCGGCAGACCGGCGGCTGGCGCAGACGATAGACCTCATCGGCGAGATCATCGGTTTCCCGCGCCATCTGAGCCAGCACGTCGGTGGCTTTATCATCACGCGCGGGCGTCTGGACGAGCTTTGCCCCATCGAGAACGCGGCGATGGAGAACCGCACGGTGATCGAATGGGACAAGGACGATATCGATGCGCTGGGTATCCTCAAGGTCGATGTTCTGAGTCTCGGGATGCTCACATGCCTGCGCAAAAGCTTCGATCTTTTGGACGCGCATGAAAAGACCCGGCTCACCCTCGACACGGTGCCCCAAGAGGACCGCGCAACCTATGAGATGCTGCAACGCGCTGATGCGGTGGGGGTGTTTCAGGTCGAAAGCCGGGCGCAGATGAATTTCCTGCCACGAATGAAACCCGCCACGTTTTATGATCTGGTGATTGAGGTCGCCATTGTACGTCCCGGTCCCATTCAGGGCGGCATGGTCAAACCTTATATCCGGCGGCGTCAGGGGCTTGAGGCCCCCGAACCCTTTGGTCCTGCGCTGGAAGAGGTCACGCGCAAGACATTGGGTGTGCCGCTGTTTCAGGAACAGGCGATGCAGATCGCCGTTGTGGGCGCGGATTACAGTGCCGAAGAGGCTGACAAGCTGCGGCGCTCGCTGGCGTCTTTCCGGCGCATGGGCACCATCGGCGAGCACCGCGACCGTTTCGTGCGCGGCATGAGGCGCAATGGCTACAACCAAGAGATCGCAGAGGCCTGTTTCGGCCAGATTGAGGGCTTCGCCGATTACGGGTTCCCCGAAAGCCACGCGGCGGCCTTTGCCATGCTGACCTATGTGTCGTCCTGGCTCAAATGCCACCATCCTGCGGTCTTTGCCTGCGCATTGCTCAATTCCCAGCCGATGGGCTTTTACGCCCCGGCCCAGATCGTGCGCGATGTCCGCGAGCATGGCGTCGAGGTGCGCCCCGTTTGCGTGAACCATTCGGAGTGGGACAACCTGTTGGAACGCCGCGCGGACGGAGCACTGGCGCTACGTCTCGGGTTTCGCCAGATCAAAGGCTTTCGCGAAGAGGACGCGGGTTGGATCGTGGCCGCGCGCGGCAATGGCTATCAAGACCCGGAGAGCGTCTGGCTGCGCGCGGGCGTCGCCCCCTCGGTTCTCGAACGGTTGGCCGAGGCGGATGCCTTCATCGGCATGGGGCTGACGCGGCGCGACGCACTATGGCAGGTCCGCGCCATTCGCGACCCGAAACCGCTGCCGCTGTTCTCTGATCCTCTCGATGGCGAGGGCATTCGCGAACCCGATGTGATCCTGCCGAACATGCATCTGGGGGAAGAAGTGGTCGAGGATTACGTCGCACTGCGCCTGACACTCCGCGCCCATCCGATGGAGCTTTTGCGCCCGACGATCCCAAACCTGACGCCGCACGATCGCCTCCCTGTCGCGCCGCTCATCCGCACTTCGGTCTGTGGCCTCGTGATCACCCGACAACGCCCCGGCACTGCATCGGGCGTGATTTTTCTGACGCTGGAGGACGAAACCGGCGTGTCAAATGTGGTGGTCTGGCCCAAGGTCTACGAGCGTTTCCGCCGCATCGTTATGGGCGGGCGGCTCTTGCGTGTCACCGGGCGGTTGGAGCGCGAAGGCATCGTCGTCCACCTCATCGCCGATCACATCGAAGACCTGTCGCACAAGCTCTCGGAGCTGGGCCATCCGCTCGACGACGCCATCGGCATCACGCAGCCCCAAGCCGACGACGCGCCACGGCCACCGCGCTATCCGCCCCGCGCCAGACATCCGAGGGAGCAAGCCAAGCGGCTGTTCCCGAGCCGGGATTTCCATTGAGAAGGGGAAAGGCTGCGACGACGTGTCAGACAACTGCAGGCAGGTTCGGCCTCACCCCGCTGCAAAAGCGTGACGGCCTCTTCGGTGTGACGCCCGCCCAAACAGAGACCAGACACAAAAGATCCCAGACCTTCCAGAGGATCAGTGCCAGAGCGGCGACGGACAGAGTAAAAAGTACCCAGATCACGGGGCCGTCGGAGATCAGGAAGTGAAACGTATCAGACCTATACGGCAGACGTCATCCAGATCAGGAAACGGGCGCGCCAGCCAAACCGGTGCGCCCGCAAGGATCAGAACTGCACCTGCATCGTCAGGTAGATGTTCCGCCCCGGTTCGTTGACCCGCTCAACGGAGGTATCATAGCTGTTGGAGCGGTTCAGGTGGGTCGCGTAGGATTTGTCAAAGACGTTATCGATCCCCGCCATGAGCATCACCTTGTCGTTCAGCGTATAGGACCCGAACAGATCGACTGTTGCATAGCCCGGGGTCTCGCCCGCATCGAGCACGGTGTAGATGCGATCTTGTTTGGCAGCCCAGTTGATGCGCGCACCGGCTTGCCAGATATCGGCATCATAGGTTGCGCTCAGCGAGCCTTTCAGCGGCGGAATTTGCCCCAAAGCTCCGCCATCAGACTTGTTGGCCCCATAGGTGTAGCTCAAATCACCCGCAAGGATCACCTGACCGAGGTTCCAGCTCCCGGACAGTTCGACCCCGGCCAGTTCCGCATCGATGTTGCGATAGGTGGTGACGCCGCGCATCGCCCCGGGCCATGGTGTGCTCTCTTCGAGAATGTAATCGTTCACCCGGTCGTAAAACACCGTTGCGGTCAGGCTATAGGTCTCCGTTTGGGTTTCCAGACCGAAATCGAGCTGGGTGTGTTTTTCTGGATCAATGTCCGGGTTGCCCACATAGGACGGCACACCGTTCATACCCCGGGAAAACGCACGTTCGTTCGCATCGGCGGTACGCACAGACCGGGACAGGCCGGCGAAAACCATCGTATCCGAAGACAGTTGATATTCGTAACGGATGAGGCCGCCAAAATTGTCCTCGGTTTTGTCTTCGGAAAAATCAGTGCCGTAGACCATCTGATAGTAATCGTTCGCGGTTGTGCCGCTCATGCCGACCCCAACATCTGCTTCGTCGGCGCTGGCGGTCACATGATCATAGCGCAGGCCGAGCTTCAGCGTGGAGTGCGCACCCAGTTTTGTTTCCGTTTCACCGAAAACCCCAAGCTGCGCAATGGTCACATCAGGCCAGCTGAGCGACGAAGGGTTAGCGAGGTTGATCGGCATGCTTCCCATGCTCGAATAGCCGAGCGCCCGGCGATTGTTGGCCTGATAATCGACACCGATCCGGGCTGTGGTCGTACCGAAATCGAGATGGCCTTCAAGGCTGCCCCCCACGGTATCGGAGGTTGTCGGCGCAAGCATCTTCATCGACGCGGGGGTGCGCAGGGTATAGTTGTCCATGGTGTGATCGACATTCGAGCTGTAGAGCACCCCTTCGATCCGGGTCAGCCGTCCGGCATTGACATCAAGACCGCCGCGCAGACGGTAGGTCATGGTCTCGGACAGCGGGCTGTCCATTTGCGCCCCGGCAAATTTGACGTCTTCGGCACGGTCTTTTTCGATATCAAGCGCGAGATCAACACCATCTTTGGCATAGCCAAAGGTGACGCCCGCGCTCTTTTGCGTAAAGCCGCTGCGCACCTCGTTGCTGTTGCCGTCTTCGTAATCGTCAGAGCTTTTGCGCTCGCCGGAAAACTCCGCGTAGAAGCCGTTGCCCAGATCGGCAGACACAGTGCCTGCAATACCAGAGCCATTGCCGTTCGAGTTCACGCCAGTGGTCAGAGAGCCGGTGAACACTTGACCGCGGTCGAACTCCGGCGCCTCGCGTTCAAGCCTCACTGTGCCGCCAGAACCACCCGGCCCGTTTGTCACGCTGGAGTAGCCTTTCTCGACGATGACCTTATCAGCACGATAGAACGCCGCAATGGAGGTCGGCGGGTCCATTCTGCTCGGGCAACCCCCATAGGTAAAGCCACCTGCATCGATCACGTTAAGCTGATTTTTTTGCATGCCGCGAATGATGATGTCGATGCCATGAGCCCCCATCCTCCGGCCAGAAACGCCGGGAATGGTGGACAGAAGCGCGCCACCGTCGAGGCCTGTGGGAACCGGCAAGGCTTCGGGGTCAAACGTATAGGTATTCGCTGTTTGCGTAACGGTTTGTTCAGATTCGATATAGATCGGATCAAGCGTTGGAACGATTTCCTGAGCATAAGCTAGCGTAGAAATGGTGCTCATCAAAAGAGCGGTCGCGCCGAGGCGCACCGTGTGTTGAGTGGTCATGTGTGTCCCTCTGGGAATGGTCTCTGGTCATATGGTTTGGGCCCGGACGTGACCGACGAGCGGTTCTGGTCCGGGAAAAGCCCTTACGGGCGCGGCATGTGATCAGAGCGTCAGAGGTGGTGCGCGGCTGGTGCGGCTAAAATCGCGACGGGCGACCAAAAGGACCTCGGTCGCAGACGGGGCAATCTCTGCCGGATGATGCGCAACCGGCAAAACGGGCGTCGCAAGCGCCGAAACGAAGAAAGCGGCACCGACAACACAATAAGGACAGTCCGCCCCTCCTGTCGCATCATCCGACGGCACGTCCCGGGTTTTACCGGTCGCCGTGTCAAAGACAAGCGTGGCGCCACTTCCCGGCGTGCCACAAATCTGCAGGAGGACTTCGCTGTCCGAAAGGACAATCTCGCCGCGCGCATCAGGTTGGAATGCGACGACAAATTGGACGGACAGGAGAACAGCAAGGCAGGTGGCCCATAAGCCCCGCAAAAACCGCTTATTCAAAAACTTGTCCCCCATCCATTTCGTATGTTCGGAAGTTCAAAAAAATGCAACTGAGAATTTTCTGATTGATTGCAGATGAATGTATCGTGGTAGCTTTAGAAGCTTCAATCTTGCGGGCGGTAAATTCCAGCCAAACTCCAAGCGGACCTTCATATGAGGTGCAGTTAAGGTCGGCAACCCGCCGATTCCGTGGGAAAACCCATTCGCAGTCGCAAAATAACGCCCCCTGAAAAGGGCGCGAGCGCCTTTACTCTCAAGCCGCTCGCGTTTGCTGCAGTGCAGGAAAGATCTTGGCCAGTTTCCAGAGGTCTGGGCGATTGCGGCGACAGTAACCATGATTGTTTTGGCCGCGATTGACATTGCGTGGATTGCGCTCGCGCATCGTGCAGAAATCTGCATTTTGGGCTTTGCCTCACTGTCCGCGGCCCCGTCTAAAAACAGACCACTCACAAATGAATAAAGTCGCCATTTACCAGCCCGTCAAGCACCTCACCCGATCGCGCCAATGAGGTCATGTGCTACGGCCATGATGTTCGCGCGAGGAGGAACGACAATATAGACAGGTTCCCAACGGGGCGAAAATTTCTGTTTGAACCCGCGTAGCCCCTCAAAATTATAGAACTGTCCGCCATGCCGATAAACGAAGGCGCCGAGGTGGGTGCTTATGCGCACCCCGCGACGCGCTTCGAGCCCGGAAAGTGGCGCATTGCCGAGTGAGAACTCGGCGTGACCGTCGTCTTTGAAATGCAACAGCAGTGAGGTGAATAGGAAATCCATCGTGCCGTTCGGGATGGAGTCTCTGTGCCGCATGAGGTCTAGTGAAGCGCGGTGCTTACGGTCGGTGACCCAGAGATTGGCAAAGGCTACAATCTTTCCCTCGTGGCGCACCACCGCGATTGGGGTGCGATTCAGATAGCGGGTGTCAAAACTGCCGACCGAAAAGCCTTTCTCCTCACCGACTTTGGCCTTCAGCCAGCCGTCTGAGATGTCTTTCAATTCGGACAGGAGATTGTCCCCATGCGGAGCGGAGAGCACCTCGAAGCCCAACCCGTCGCGAAGCGCTCGGTTATAGGCTGTGCGCAGCCGCTTGCGTGAAGCGCCGTCGAGGCTGAACTCCCTGAGATCAACCACGGCTTCTTCGCCAAACTTATGTGCAACCATACCCATATCAATCCAGATTGTCGCCGACGCCGCAGAGACCGCATAGAAAACAGGACGTGCATTGGCCGCATAGGCTGCATCATGGAAATCCCAGACCAAGGCCTGGAACTCTTCCGGCTTACCAATCGGGTCGTGTAGCGCGATCCAGCTACGCCCCTGAATGCGATACATCAAAAAGCTATTTCCGGTACCCGAGAACAGAAAAGCCTTGTCGCCGGCCAGCGCGACGCAGGCCTCGGGACGATCCTGAGAGAGTACAATCGCCTCCACATGGTCTAGCGTCTCGGGATCGGGAAGCACGTCGCGCAGACGGGAGGGCCTCAGGGCATAGCGCATCAGGAGGAGAACCATAACAACGAGCCCGACCAGGCCAGCGCGCATAGAACGCGGCGCGGCATGGTCAGAGGCGAATTGCCACCAAAGGTTCGTTTCATAAGGAACGGCTTTGTGGGCGAAAAAGAACACCCCTGCCAGTGCGACGGAAAGGCAACCGATCAGCAAGACCCATCGGAGGCTCAAGATATTGTGTGTCAGCCGTGTCGCGCGATAGAACTCGTGCCGCGCCGGGAGAAGCACAAGAGCCGCCGCCAAAAGGATGACCGCCCTGTCATAATCAAGACCATGGGCGACACTGGCACCGGCTCCGGCGAGCAGCGCTCCCATCGCCAACCACCACGCCCCTTCCACCCGCTGCAAAAGCCCATGCGCAATCACCAAAAGACAGGCGCCAAGAGCACTCGACAACAGCGCCCCACCCTCGATGAAACCGAGAGGCAAAAGAACCTCGAGCCCTTCGGTCCATTCGCCCGCGGTGGGGAGCAAGGACCTCAACATCATGAGGACCCCAGAGGCAAAGACCATTGCGGACATGGCTAGCGGCATCAGTGCGGAAATCGCCTTTTGCGTCGGGGCTAGGGTCGGGCCGAGACGCTGCCCGAGGAGCCGCGCCTCACCAAGGGCCATCAATATGAGGGCCAGCGCGAAGGGCACGAGATAGTAGATCAGCCGGAACAGAAGAAGCCCCGCAGCGATCTCTGTGACAGGGACATCAGCGGGCAAGGCGGCAATGATGATTGTTTCAAAGACACCGACACCACCGGGAACGTGGCTCAGCACCCCGGCCATCACCGCAATTGCATAGATCGCAAGAAAACTCGCAAAACTGACATTGTCGGACGGCAAAAGCAGGTAGAGCGTCGACGCCGCCATAAACGTTTCGAGGGTGACAAACACGAATTGCCCAGAGGCAAGCCCAAGCGAGGGCGCGGCAAGGGTCACGCCTCGCACGGTCACAGTTTTCTTTTGGAGCGTCACAATTGCCAAGCTGGTGATCACGACGGCGACAACCGACAGCGCACTCCAACGAACCAGAGACGGCGACCACAAGATCATGCTGCCGAGCGCATCAGGATGCCACGTCAGCGCCAGCAATCCGATCACTGTGGAGCCTAAGCCAAAGGAAACAGAGCCGAAGAACGATATCCCCGCGATATCGAGTGGAGAGAGACCCAGCGCCGAGTAAATGCGATAGCGCACGGCCCCTCCCGTAATCGGCCCCGCGCCCACGGTATTGCCAATCCCATACCCCAGAAATGATCCTAAAGCTGTGACGTGGAACGGCAGGCGATGCCCAATATACCTGAGCGCGGACCAATCGTATCCGATCAAAGCGACATAGCCGATAAATGTACAGAAAAGCGCGAGCCAGAGCGTTGTAAGTGGTGTCGCACGCACCATGGCCATGACATCATGTAGCTGTACGTCGCGCAAAAGATGGTAAAGCGCATAGGCCCCTGCCGCAAAAAGCGCGGCAGCTATCAGATATGGCGTCAGCAATCGAATGCGTGATTTCATCTCAGACATAGGAACTTCCCCCTTAGATCCTGAGTGCCACGTTTTCGAATGAGAGTTCAAACGTTAAGGCGCCTTGCTATGTGGAATTGGGTAGCGCGCATTTAGAGGTCAATCTCCCGATAAAGTCACATGCAGATTGTAAGCTCGGGTGATGAACAATGGAATGTTCCCGGTTCGCATATGCTTCCGTGCTCGGGCGGTCTACTTAATCTAGGCGGCCTGGGCGCACAATGCCGTGAACTCGACGGTCACATGCTCCATCCCGGTCGTCTCGCGCACGCGGCTTTCACGGTGCGGGGCTCGAAGCCAGCGGGCGTGCCTTCGAGCAGGATGAGGAGGGCAACCAGCACAGACAGGATCGGGGCGATAGGGGGCCAACCTGTCCAGATGATGAGCGGGACAGCAACCGCCGGGACCGAGCCGATCAGGTCGCCCATGACGTGCAGAGCTGCGGCACAAACGTTGAGATCATCGCATCCGCGCGGCTAAGCACCCAGAAGGCTAGAACGTTCATCACCACGAATCTCCACCCACGACGACCCAAAATGTCAGCCCGCCCAGCACCTCCCCGTGCGGATCGCGCAGGCGTTGGACTGCCTCGAAGAGGCTCCACGCCGCGATGACGAATAGCATGAGCCCGTTCACGAAGACGGCAAGCACCGAGAACCGGTAGAAGCCGTAGGTCCGCTTCCAGTCCGCCGGTCGCCGCGCCAGTCGGAAGGCGAACCAAGCCAGAAGGAGCGAGGCGAAGTCGGTCAGTATGTGCGACGGATCGGATTGCGCGATTGTGGACGACACGCGCTAGCTCCTATCGCGCTTCCCTATCGCAAACGGTTCCGCTCAAGCAGATAGCGGCTTGGCGGCTTGCCGACCATCTTTCTAAACATGGTCACGAAACTGCTGGCGCTTTCATAGCCGAGATCGATCGCGACGGCCTGAACCGACTGGCCAGCGCTCAGCCGCCGCAAGGCAAGCACGATATGCAACTGTCGGCGCCAGCGACCGAAACTCATGCCCACCTCTTGGGTTAACAAACGGCTCAGGCTGCGCTCGCTGAGCGCGACGCGGGAGGCCCACTCCGCAACGCTCGCATGATCCGCAGGCGCAGCGATCAACAGGTCGGTGAGCTTCTTCAGGCGCGGATCAACAGGAATCGGGAGGCAGAGATCCTCGACCGGTGCCACAGCCAGCTCATCGAAGAGAACGGACACGATCCGGCCATCTGGTCCGTCGGCGTCATAGAGGTCTGGCAGAGCGTTTGCCCGCATCAGCAACTCACGGAAAAAGCGCGACACCGTGATCGTGCAGCAGTCTTTCGGCAGATTCGCGGATTCGGGAGGGTCGATGAAGAGAGAGAGACACTCCACCTCGCCCGAGCCAAAAACAGAATGGGGCAGCCCGCCGGGAATCCACACTGCGCATTGCGGCGGCACGATCCAGACTGCGCCGTCGACTTCGCAATTGACGACGCCACGCACCGTGAAAAGCAGCTGCGCCTTCTGATGGTGGTGCCGGGGTGATTGCTCCAGGGCGCCAAGGGTGGCGACCGCGTTAGCTGCCACCAGCGCCCGCGGGATCTCGTCGACATAGGCGAGCCAGTCGCGACGGGCGTCCAGATGCATCTCAGACCTCGGCGTTATCAGACTAGGCCGGATTAAAACATATAGTGGCAGGGTTGCGCAATGACGCCACATGCCAGCTGGCGTATTGCTGTGAGGCAGAGGCGGCTGGCGGATCTTGTGATCGCGCTCGCTGGCGTCTTCGATGGCCTGCGCGACGGCGGCCATCTTGTGGGCCTGGAACTGCTGGCTGTCACGCTGCCAGGCGTGGTCGCTCTTATCTTTACTTGGCGGCACATTCGCTCGGCCTAAAACCATCCATTTTCGCTAGGAGACGACATATGCCCTTAGATATCACGAATTTTCCGATTGTCTGGATGAGCTATGACGAAGCGCCCGATCACCACCACGACGAGGATTACGCGGCGTTAGAGGCGTGCCTTAAGCGCGGCGCACCGTTCGTGATCTTGAGCGACAATGCTCCGACCGAAGACGAAGACCACGACCACAGTCAGGAAGAAAGGAAGCGTACCGCGCTGTGGATGAAGAAGCACAAGGCCGAACTGCGGGCGCTCGTGCTGGCGATGATTGTGATTGAGTCAAACGCCGCAAAGCGTCTGGCCTTCAAGACTTTCGGCGCGGTCTTTTCTAAATTCTGGGGTTTCCCGCTGAGGATTGCCTTGACACGCGAAGAGGCGATGGATGTCGCCGAGAGCCTGCTTTCAGAGGGCGTGGGGTCTGCAACATCCTGAAGACCGGCTGAGTGGACCGTGCTGAATAGGACCATGCAAAGACGGTTTTCGGAAGATTGCAAGTTTCGCTCAAACTTAGATCGACCGGGCTATGGCGCAGGTGTCATGGCGAGTGGTATCCCGCACGGTTCTCCCGGGGAGGGTAGAACCGATACTGGTTGTCTACTTTATCCGCTTTGTTCTTCGGAAACGGACACACAGCTTGATCCCGAGCTGGATATTCGTCGAGCGCGCAGTGGATATCTCCTGCCTCAATGTCGATCGATCAAGCTCCGGTATGGTATCCTTTCTGGACGCCCACTTCTGCATAAAATCGGGTCAGGGAACGAAGCGGGACTATTCGGTCAAGGGACTGGCGGAGTGGCTAGGGAGCAATTTTGGTTCGAGTGATGCGCTTGTCTCAGGCATGTGCGGCGCGCAAAAACCGAAGGCAAAACGTCGTTCCGACCTCGGTTGGCATAATGTCGACGCGTCCTGCGTGCCTGACCATCACCTTCTCCACGATGGCCAAACCCAATCCGGTCCCTTCGCCGTTCTCCAATTGCGAGAAGCGGCGAAATGCTGTGCCGACTTTGTCCTGTGGAATGCCGACGCCATCATCCTCGACCGTGACCATGACACTCTCTTCATCGGCTGACGTCCCCACGCTGATGGCGGTCATCCCCTCTCCGCCGTGCTTCAGGGCGTTTTCGAGGAGATTGATCAAGGCTTCTCCGACAAGAACCGGGTTGCCGAGGACCGGGAGAGGCTCCTCGGTCGGCGCGAGGGTAAACTCCAAGTCACGTGCAAGGGCCTTGGTGGCGAAGGTGCGGCAGACATCCTCGACAACCGTGTTCAGGTCGAAAGGCTCCGTGGCTGTACTGTTGTCATAGCGAAGCCGCTCCAAGGATAGCAGCTGCTCGGACAGGCGTGCGGATTTGCGCGCCACGTCGACCAATTGCTTTTCGCACGTCGCACGTTCTGCCGGATCCTGGACACTGGGAAGCGTTTCGGCCAGGGCCAGGATCGCCGCAGCCGGATTGCGCAACTGGTGCGCGGCATCCGAGATAAAGGCCTGGTGCGCCTCGAAGCTGTCCTGCACCTGTCCCAGAAGTCGGTTCAGGGTAGAGACGATGCCAGAGACCTCCTGCGGCACCGGGCGACGGATCGGACCGAGTTCCTCGGGAGAACGCTGTCGGATCGCCGCTTGCAGATCGTTCAGCGGGCGCAGGCCAATCTGCACACCGAACCAGATGATCAGAGCCAACGCCGCCATCAAACCCGCCATCAACGCGGCGGCGCGAAAGGCCAACGCTTGGGCAAAGGCGCGACGGTCGCTGACTCTCTGCCAGACCGTTACGACCGCGTCGCCCGTCAATGTGCCGATGGTGCGGTTTTCGATCATGCGCAAGACGCGCATTTCTTCGCCGCGATAGTCGGCGAAATAGTAGAACGGCATATTTCGCGCGATGGGCACTTCGGGACGTGGCGGATAGGCGTAGCCCGTCACATAAATACCGCCCGGTCCGGTGACGTGATAAAACAACTCACCGCCCCCGGCATCCGAAATGACCTGTCGGGTGCTGGGCGACAGCGCGTCGCCTTCGGAGATCGCCACATCGCGCGAAATCGCCAGGGCGGCGGAGAGGAGTGAGCGATCGAACAGCTCCTCAGACGTCCGTTGTGCCACCTCGAACCGCCACCACCCCAGAAGGATCGAGACCAGGAACAGCGGCGGCAGGATCACGAGGAACAGGCGCAACCGGAGAGATCTGGCTCTCATTAGGCGTCGACCTCAAGCATATACCCCAGCCCGCGCGCGGTCTTGATCCTGAGCCCGAAAGGGTCCAGCCGCTTGCGCAGTCGCGAGACATGCGGCTCGATGGCGCTTTCTTCGGCGTCTGAGCCGGTGCCGTAGACATGGGTGATGAGCTGGGCCTTGGACACAATCCGGCCCCGCCGTTCCAACAGGCATTCCAGCGTCGAGATTTCCTTGCGCGGGATGTCGAGCGGGCGGTCACCCTGCATCAGTTGTCGAGAGGTCCGGTCGAACACCAGCGGCCCAAGTGTGTCGCGTGCCGTGAACTCGAGGTTCTTGCGCCGGGCCATGGCGCGCAGCCGTGCCTCAAGCTCGTCCATATCGAAGGGTTTCGTCAGGTAATCGTCCGCCCCCGCATCGAGTCCCGCGACCCGCTCCGCCGTCTCGGACCGAGCGGTCAGGAGGATCACCGGCGTGCCGTCGCCCCGTCGCCGCAGGGCGCGCAACACGTCGATCCCATCCATGCCCGGCAGGTTCAGGTCCAGCACCACAAGATCCGCACCCTCCTGTGACAGGAATTCGTTCGCCTCGCGCCCATTGTGCAACAGGTCAACCGCGTGGCCTCGATCCCGCAGACGGACCGCGATTCCCTGGGCCAATGCTTCGTTGTCTTCGACCACCGCAATGCGCATGCTTCAATCTTTGTCATGATGCGCAAGTTTCGCGCAAGGTTGAGTCGGCATGATGCCGATGTTGGAGGAGGGAATCATTCCCTTAAAATGAGAGTACATGGAACCCCGGGGCTTTGTCCCGGTGCGACAGGTTTACGGGAGGAAACCAATGACTATCAAGCAACTTGCAACCTCGGTTGCGGCAGCCGCACTTCTGGCATCCCCAGCGCTGGCCGAGGTCGACTTTTCTGGCAAAACGATCGAATGGGTGATCCCGTTCTCGGAAACCGGCGGATCGGCAAAATGGGCCAACTTCTTTGCACCCCTTTTGTCCGAGGAGTTGCCCGGCACCCCGACCGTCGTGGTGAAATTCATGCCGGGCGCCGGCTCTACCAAAGGCGCGAACTGGTTTCAGGAACAAGAATACGAAGATGGCACGGTGTTGTTCGGCACCTCTGGCTCGACCCAATTTCCGTACCTTCTGGGCGATCCGCGCGTCCGTTACGAATACTCGGACTGGACCCCGGTCATGGCCTCGGGAACCGGCGGCGTGGCCTACCTGAACCCCACAGACGGCGCGAAGTTCGATGGTTCGGCCAATGCGCTGAAGGACATTGATTTCATCTACGGCTCGCAAGGCGCGACGCGTCTCGATCTTGTGCCGCTCTTGGCATGGGAGATGCTTGGCATGAATGTCGAGCCGGTCTTTGGCATCAAGGGCCGCGGTGATGGCCGTCTGATGTTCGAGCGTGGCGAGGCCACCATCGACTACCAGACCTCTTCGGCCTATCTCGGCGCCTCCGCCGAGCTGGTCACGCAGGGCAAAGCTGTGCCGATGATGACATGGGGCGCTTTGGACACCGACGGTAACATCGTGCGGGATCCGACCTTCCCCGAGATTGCGACCTTCAAGGAAGTCTGCGAAGCGACCGAGGGTTGCGAGACTTCGGGCGAGGCGTGGGATGCATGGAAAGCCTTCTTCGTGGCCGGTTTCCCGGTGCAGAAAATCGCCTTCCTGCCCGCGGGCACCCCGGATGACGTGGCACAGACCTTTTCTGATGCGTTTGACGCGGTGCGCAAACGCGACGATTTCGCCACCATCGCCGCAAAGCAGGTTGGCAAATATGAGGTCTTCGTCGGCGAAGGCGCGCTCAAGGCCACCAAAACTGGCACAACCGTATCGCCGGAGGCAAAAGCCTACGTGCAGAACTGGTTGCAAGACTCCTACGGCGTGTCGCTGAAATAAGCGACCCCGTGCGGCCCCCGCCGGATCGGCGCGGGGCTGCCCCATACCCCACAACTTCAAATCGAAAGCCGGTGCAATGGATCTATTTGCCACCGCCCTGCCTGCGCTTGGCCAGGCATGGGCCCTCATTCTGCAACCTGATGTCTTGGGACACCTCGTACTCGGCGTGGTGATGGGCCTTGCCGTCGGCGTCTTTCCCGGCCTTGGCGGCATTGCCGGGCTTTCGTTGCTCTTACCTTTCATGTTCGGCATGGACCCGATTTTGGGTCTCGCGCTGATGGTCGGCATGGTCGCCGTGGTGCCGACCTCGGACACGTTTGCCTCCGTCCTCATGGGCATTCCCGGATCATCCGCGTCACAAGCCACCGTGCTCGACGGCTTCCCCCTGGCCAAGAAAGGCCAGGCGGCACGCGCGCTCTCTGCGGCGTTCACCTCGTCCCTCTTTGGCGGTTTGGTGGGAGCGGCCTTCCTGACGATGTTCATTGTTGTGGCGCGACCTCTTGTGTTGGCCTTCGGTCTGCCGGAAATGCTGATGATCTCGATCCTCGGCCTGTCCATGGTCGCCGTTCTTGCTGGGCGCGTCGCGCTCAAAGGTCTGGCGGCGGCGGGCCTCGGCATGTTGATCGGCACCATCGGTGAGGCCGATGCCGGCGGCTCGCTGCGCATGGCATCCTATGACATCCCCTACCTGACAGACGGGCTGAAGCTTGTGATCGTCGGTCTCGGCATCTTTGCGGTGCCAGAGATTGTTTCGCTGCTGCGCCAAGACCGCTCCATCGCCAAAGATGCCAAGCTGGGTGCAGGCTGGGGCGAAGGCGTGAAAGACTGGGTCGCCAACAAATGGCTCTCGGTTCGCTGTTCGCTGATCGGCGTCGTTGTCGGCGTGATCCCCGGTCTCGGTGGCTCGGTCGTCGACTGGATCGCCTATGGCCACGCTGTCCAGACGACCAAGGACAAATCGCAATTCGGCAAAGGTGAAATTCGCGGCGTGATCGGGCCGGAAAGCTCCAACAACGCCAAAGAGGGCGGTGGCCTCGTGCCAACCCTGCTGTTTGGCATTCCCGGTTCTGGTTCCATGGCGATCTTTATCGGCGCCATCGCGCTTCTGGGTTCGGGCGACATCGAAGTCGGCCCCTCAATGCTACGCGATAACCTCGATATCACCTATTCGATCGTCTGGTTGTTGGCACTGGCCAACGTCGTGGGCACAGTGTTGTGCATCGCCGCCTCAGGTGGCATTGCCAAGCTGACAACGATCCGCTTCACATATCTCGCGCCCTTCCTTTTCATGCTGATCTCCTTCGCGGCGTTTCAGTCTGGGCAGAACTTCGAAGATATTCTTGCGCTCTTCGTGATCGGCCTTATCGGCATCTTCCTGCGCCGTTTCGACTGGTCGCGCCCGGCCTTCCTGATCGGCTTCGTGCTGTCCAACCCGGTAGAGAAGTTCTCGAACCAAGCGTTCCAGATTGCATCCTTTCGTTTCCGCAGCTCGTTCTCGGACGGCATGGATTACGTCTTCTCGCCCATCGTGATCGTGCTCTTGATCATCACCGTGGTCTCGGTCGTGCTCGGCCTGCGCCAAGCGAAATCCATCATGGCCGAGGGCGACGTTCAGTCCGGCTCCAAGCGTGCACCGATTGTCTTCCTGTTGGTCCTCATGGCCTACGTGGTCACCGCGCTGATCAATGCGAACATGATCCCGGACTACAACATGACGGACAAAATCGTGCCGCTCATAGTCGGTGGCGTCACCGTGACGGCCCTCCTGATCGTGTTGGCGCAGATGATCCTGCGTCCCGAGACCGACGCCATCTTTGCCGACAAGGAAATGGCAGGCGAGGACGCCGACGCACCCTATGGCCTCTGGTCGACGCTGGCGTGGTTTGCGGGCCTGATCGCGGCGACCTATGTGCTCGGCTTCATTCTGGCGCTGACCGGTTTCCTCGTGTCCTTCCTACGAGTGCGCGCCCAGGCGCCGTGGCCCAAGACGTTGATGCTGACCGCTGCAGGCCTCGCACTGATGTGCGTCATGGCCGGTGCGCTGAACCGCGACTTCCCGCCGGGGCTTCTGCAGGACGTTGTCGATCTGCCCTGGCCCCTCAAATAATCCAACGGAGTGAAGGACATGACACAGACAGGCATTCCCTTCGTCTTTATGCGTGGCGGCACCTCGCGTGGACCGTATTTCAACAGCAAGGACCTGCCGCAGGACCGAGAGACCCTGACCGAAGTTCTGCTTTCCGTCATTGGCTCGGGCCATGCGATCAACATCGACGGCATCGGCGGCGGCGTGGCGGTGACCACCAAGGTCGCCATGCTTTCGCCCTCAGATGATGACTGGGCCGATGTGGATTACTTTTTCGCGCAGGTCTCTGTCGAGGATCGGCTGGTGGATTTCAAGCCCACCTGCGGCAATATCCTCTCGGGTGTCGGCCCTGCGGCGGTCGAGATGGGGCTGGTCACGCCCTCCGGCGACGAGACCGAGGTCAAGATCCGCGCTGTCAACACAGGCGCGCGGGTGTTGGCTCGGGTTCAGACGCCGCAGGGGGCGCTACGCTACGACGGGGACACCGCGATTGCGGGCGTGCCGGGAACCGCAGCCCCGATCGCGCTGAGCTTCATGGGGGTTGTGGGATCCTCGACGGGGGCGTTCCTGCCCACCGGCAATCTGCGCGACACGTTTGAGGGGATCGAGGTCACCTGTATGGATGTTGCCATGCCGATGGTCATCGCCCGCGCCGCCGATTTCGGGCTGACCGGGTATGAAACCGTTCAGGAGCTGGATGACAACCGCGACTTCTTTGCGCGGATGGAGGCCGTCCGACGTCAGGCGGGGGCGGCTATGGGCATGGGGGATGTGTCCCAATCGGTGACGCCAAAATTCGGCCTGCTCGCCCCAGCCCGCGACGGCGGCACCATCGCGACGCGCTATTTCATGCCTTGGACCACGCATCCGTCGATGGCGGTCACCGGCTCGCAATGCCTCGCGTCTTGCGCGTTGACACCGGGAACCGTGGCGGACGGGTTGCTTGAGCGCCCGACCACCAGTCCTGCGAATGTCGTGCTCGAACATGCCTCAGGTACTATTGAGGTGCTGGTGGATTTCGAAATGAACAATCACTTCACGCTGAATTCCGCCGGACTGGTGCGAACGGCGCGCAAACTTGCGGATGGGCTGATCTACGTGCCATCCGCCGTATGGAAGGGGCACTGACATGCCGATGATGAACCTACTCGTGGCCTTCAACGGGTCTGACGGCTCAGTGGCTGCGCTGCGTTATGCGGCGTCGATGGCAAGCCGGCGGGGCGCGCATGTCACCGCCATGATGGCCCACACCACCCATGAAGTAATCGACAAACGCTCACGTTGGATTTCGAAAGAGGCCCGCGCTCTGCTCGACGCCGCCAATACCGGCATCCTGAGCGAGATCGAAAAGCGGTTTGAGGCAGAGCGCAAGGCGCTGGGGCTTAACAATGAGCTGCAACTGAAAGAGGTCTCTGGCCGCGTCGACAAAGTCCTGTCGGAGGCCGCGCGCCACTACGACATGCTGATCGTCGGCTCCCGTTCGGACGACGATGACGAACACGTCACACTACACCCCGACCGCATCGCACTCCTGTCGGGCCGCCCCGTCATTGTGGTGCCTGCAGGATACGATGCCGGAGCCACGCACAACCATGCGGCCCTGGCTTGGGACGGCGGCCGTGCCGCAGCGCGGGCGCTCTCTGACAGTCTGCGGCTGCTCGAAGACGATGGCCGCGTCAGCGTGCTCACCGTCGGGCCGCGTAACGCCTGGCCCATCGACGACCTGATGCTACATCTGTCCCGTCATGGGGTCGAGGCAATCCATGAGAATTGGCCTGAAACGCATCCCGTGGCTGACACTCTGCTTGCGTGGTGCAAGAAACATGACCCCTCGCTATTGGCGATCGGTGCCTACGAGCATTCGAAGTTCCGAGAAGATTTCTTGGGTGGTGTGACCACCGAAATCCTGTCGCGCAGCACCATCCCTGTTTTACTCTCTCACTGAGGCCCCAACTATGAGTGATTACGAAAGACTTGCCCGCGCCCGTCGCGATCTCGAAGAGACGCGCAACGACCTGTCGCAACGGATTGCCGAAGATTCCCCAGACAAGGCGGATCTGATCCTCTTGCACGAACGGGTCTGTCGCGCGATCAAAGCGCTCTCGGGCGACTTCTGAAAGGCCAAGGCATGAAGGTCCATATCCTCGACGACTGGTTCGATACCCTGCGGGACCTGCCATGTTTTCGGCTGCTCGAGGGACATGATGTCACCGTATGGACCGATCATGAACCTGATCCTGCGGCACTGGCCGCGCGACTTGCCGATGCGGACTGCGTCGTGCTGTTTCGTGAGCGCACCCGCGTCACCCGCGATCTCTTGGAGCGGCTGCCGAACCTGCGACTGATCTCCCAGCGCGGGGCCTGGCCGCATGTGGATGTGGACGCCTGCACGGACGCGGGCGTTTTGCTCTGTTCGAACAAGGGAGCGGATGGGGCGAATTACGCCGCCGCCGAGCTGACCTTTGCGCTGATCCTTGCCGCCATGCGCCAGCTGCCGCAGCAGATGGCCAGCGTCAAGGCCGGCGCGTGGCAGATGGGTGTCGGCCGCACTCTGCGCGGTCGCACGCTCGGCCTTTATGGCTATGGGCGCATCGGGCGCGTGGTGGCCGATTATGCTCGCGCCTTTGGGATGAATGTTGTCTGGTGGTCCTCGGAGGCGGGCCGTGACCGGGCAGAGGCCAATGGCGAGACCGTTGCGCCGAGCCGGGCGGCCTTTTTTGCTGAAAGTGACGTGGTGTCCTTGCATCTGCGACTGACGCCAGAGACACGCGGGATCGTCACCGGAGAGGATTTGGCCTGCATGAGCGCGAAATCCGTTCTGATCAACACCTCACGCGCGGGTCTGATTGCTCCCGGCGCCCTATTGGAGGGGCTAAATACGGGCCACCCCGGTATAGCCGCCATCGACGTTTTCGACACCGAGCCGATGAAAGAGCCCGCCGATCCGCTTCTGGCGCATCCGCATCTGATCGCCACGCCTCATATCGGTTTCGTCACCGAGGACGAATTCGACATGCAGTTCTCCGACATCTTTGCGCAGGTGAACGCCTATGCCGAAGGCGCGCCGATCCACATGGTCAACCCTTCCGTCTACGGGCAATAAGCCCGGCCATCACCGGCGCACCGACGATCACGATCACGATACGCGTCAGGTGGTGGGTGATGACAAAGCCGAGGTCCGCACCGGTGACGATGGCCAACACTGTCATCTCGGCCTGGCCGCCCGGAGCGAAGGCCAAAAAGGCGGGCACTGGATCGCCCAGTCCGAGCGCCGTCACCAACCCGGAAAACCCGGCAGCCAGCAATGCCAAAACCAACACATAGGCGACACCTGCCGCGATCACGCGGGTCAACTCGCGCCAAGTGACGCCGAGAAATTGCACGCCGATGCCGCAGCCGATAAAGAACTGCGCCGTCAGGATCGCCTCGGCGGGCGGGCGGAAATGCACGACACCCGCGAGGGACAAAACCGCAGTGACAATCATCGGACCAAGGATCGACGCCCCGAAGAGGCCCAGCCGTTCCCCTCCTTTCCAGCCGATTATAGCGGCGGCGGCCATGATGAGCAGTTCAGACCACGGGAGGTCGGCCACGGGCGCACCGATGGGATTGGTCAGGGCGGCACCGTAGAAATGGCTCAGGATAAAGGGGGCGAGAGTCACGATGATCAGCACCCGTGTCGCATGGATTAATGACAACGCGCGTGGGTTTCCTCCTGCCTCGGTCCCGAAGATCACCATATCCTGAAGTCCACCGGGCATGGCCGCGTAATAGGCCGTCGGCGCATCAAACCCCCAGAGCTTACGAAAGAACGGCACGCCGACGGTCGCGATCACCGCGATGAAGATAGGAATCAGCGCCACCGAAAGCGCCATACGTGGCAAGTGTGCCACGACCTCTGGCGTGATCGACGCGCCCACCGCGACCCCAAGGATGGTGCGCGCGGCAACCGAGACCTGCCCAAAGCCTTTCAGCGGTAGATGCGCCAATGCGCCCGCGAGGCAAAAGGCCATGGGGCCGAACAGGAAGGGCAAGGGCAGACCCAGCGACCAGAACAGTGCTGTTCCCGCAGCAGCGAGTCCGAAGGTCAGTGCACGCCGTGCGTGTGGATGAGAAAGATGTTTGCGCAAACCGACCTCCTACACGTCTTGACGTATATTGTGTACACTTGTATCCACTCGGATACAAGATTGAATCAGAGGCTCGACACCCATGGACGACGACAGCGCCCCACAGGGCAACGGTGCTTATCTGCGCCTGCTGACCGAACTGCGCGAAGGTCGGCTTAACCCCGGAGACAGACTGCGCGAAACCGAACTGGCGGAGCGACTCGGCGTGTCGCGCACCCCCGTTCGGGAGGCCATCCGCCAGCTCGAGGCCGACGGGATCGTCACCCACGTCCCGCGCCAGGGCGCCACGATCCGCAGGCTCGATTACGCCGAGGTCATGGAACTCTACGAGATGCGCGCCGTCCTCGAAGGCACCGCCGCGCGGCTCGCCGCTCGCGCCGCCTCGGACATCGAAATCGAAGAACTTTTCGAGATGAATCAGCAGATGGCCGCATTGGGGAATGCGCCCGAGGCCTTCATTTTGAACCGGCAATTCCACGCGGCCTTGCTGGATGCGGCCAAGAACCGCTTTCTCACACGGTCCATCCACGCGTTGCAAAAGGCGTTGATGATCCTTGGTCCAACAACCCTGACCGAACCAGACCGCGCCACGAAGGCCGTTGAAGAACATTTCGGCATTCTCGACGCGATCAAGGCGCGCGATGGCACATTGGCGGAAGCCGCCATGCGGGCACATATCGAGGCCGCCCAGCGGGTTCGTGTACGCGACCTGCGCGCCAGCAACCACAAACCCCCTAGCTACGATGGAGACTTGCTTTGACCTCTCCCGACATCGCCATTATCGGCGGCGGAAACGCGGCGCTTTGCGCGGCCATCACAGCCGCCGAGGCAGGTGCGCGCGTCCTGATCCTCGAGACCGCGCCCAAATCCTATCGCGGCGGCAACTCCCGCCACACGCGCAACTTTCGCTGTATGCACCATGGCCCGCTCGGTCCCTTGGTCGACAGCTACACCGAAGAGGAATACCTCGCCGACCTGATGAAGGTCACCGGCGGCAAGACAGACGAAGGGCTGGCGCGACTGGCCATCCGTACGTCCGAAGAATGCCTGCCGTGGATGGAAGAACACGGCGTCCGCTTTCAGCCGTCGCTCTCGGGGACGCTGTCACTTGCACGGACGAATGCCTTTTTCCTTGGTGGCGGCAAAAGCCTTGTGAACGCCTATTATCGCACGGCTGAAAAGCTGGGTGTGCAGGTGGAATACGAGGCCGCCGTCACGCATCTGGAACTGGACGAGGATCGCGTCACCCGTATCGACTACACACAGAGCGGCCAGACGCATACGATCGCGCCGAAATCCGTGGTCGTCGCCTCCGGCGGCTTTCAGGCCGATACCGACTGGCTTGCCCGTGCCTGGGGACCGGCGGCAAAGAATTTTCTGATCCGCGGCACGCCCTATAATCGCGGGGTCGTTCTGGCCGATCTTCTGGATCAGGGTATCGAACAGGTCGGCGACCCGACCCAGTGTCACGCCGTCGCCATCGACGGGCGCGCGCCGAAATTCGACGGTGGTATTGTCACGCGACTGGACTGCGTGCCGTTTTCCATCGTGGTGAACAAGGACGCCCAACGGTTCTACGACGAGGGCGAGGACGTTTGGCCCAAGCGCTACGCCATCTGGGGGCGCCTTGTCGCGGCGCAACCCGATCAGGTGGGATACGTGATCATCGACGCCAAGTCGCTGGAACTGTTCATGCCGTCAGTTTTCCCGCCGATCAAGGCGGACACGCTGGAAGAACTGGCCAGCAAGATGGGCTTGCCCGCCGACGCGCTGGTGCAAACCGTGAGTGAGTTCAACGACGCCTGCGGCGATACCTCCAACTTTCACCCGACAGAGCTCGATGGCGTCACCACCACGGGCCTCACTCCGGCCAAAACGAACTGGGCCCGCCCGATCACCGATCCGCCGTTCTATGGCTATTCGTTGCGCACCGGCGTGACGTTTACCTATCTCGGCCTGAAGGTCGACGAGCATGCACAATGCTCCATCGGCAACCGCCCTGTCACAAACCTCTGGGCGGCGGGCGAAACCATGGCCGGGTCGATCCTCGGCCAAGGCTATCTCGCCGGCTTCGGCATGACCATTGGAACCGTCTTCGGACGCATCGCAGGCAAGGAGGCCGCGGCCCATGCAAATGCAAACTGATTTTCTGGAAGAGGCCCGTCGTCAGGCCGAGATTTGCAACGCCTGCCGCTACTGCGAAGGCTATTGTTCCGTCTTTCCCGCCTTGCACGCAGAACGGGCGTTCAGCGATGGGGACCTGACGCAACTGGCGAACCTATGTCACAATTGCCGTGGCTGCTACTACGCCTGCCAATACACCGCGCCGCATGAATTCGACTTGAACCTGCCGCAGGCGCTGGCGAATGTCCGACAGGACAGCTGGGAAGAACTTGCCTTTCCCCGCGCCGCCGGGAAAGCCTTTCAGAAGAACGGTGTGTTGATTGCCATCGCGACCGTCATAGGGTTTGCCCTGTTGTTCTGGGCTGCTCGTGCCCTGAGTTCTGCCGGAGGCGAGGGATTCTATGCCGTTCTTTCGCACAATGCGATGGTGGCGATCTTCCTGCCAGCTTTCCTGTTCCCGCTGTTCAGCATCGCGATCAGCTTGCGCCGCTACTGGCGTCACATCGGGGCCGGTCCGTTCCGTCCCGCCCATCTGATCGAGGCGCTCCGGCAGGCAGCCAATATGAAGGACCTCAAGGGCGGGCACGGCGACGGCTGCAATTTCGAGGATGAGGACCGCTTCAGCCACGCCCGGCGCACGGTGCATCAGGCGGTGATGTACGGCTTTCTGTTGTGCTTTGCCTCCACCAGTGCAGCGACCATAATGCACTACGTCTTAGACATGCCCGCGCCGTATGGCCTTTTGTCTCTGCCCAAAATTCTGGGCGTCTCCGGCGGCCTTTTGCTTGTGGTGGGCTGCATCGAGATGATCCGCCTGAAGCTGCGTTCGGACCGATCCTTGGGCGCAACTGCCGCCTTTGGCGGAGAGGTGGCCTTTGTCGGATTGCTGGGCTTTGTCGGCTTCAGCGGACTTGCGCTCTACGCGCTGGGTCAAACGACGGTCATGCCGACCCTCCTTGCGATCCATCTCGGCGCCGTTCTCGCGTTCTTCCTGCTCACGCCCTTCACCAAGATGGCGCATGGGTTCTACAGGTTGACCGCTCTGACGGCTGACGCGGGTCGAAAGGGCTAAGGTGGCGACGGAAAATTATCGGGAGAGAAACGTCAGCGTTTCACACTTTGCGGACATTCGTGATCCTTGCGTCGAATGTCCGCAGTCCGCCGATGCTGTTGAAAAAGTCTTTGTTGCGGTACTGCAAGTCGTTTGATTCACGCAACTATGAGGGAGTTGGTGGATTTCGTCATAATGGCACTCAGAACGTGCTGGCGCAGTTTTTTATGTGACCTGCCCCCCGCGAAATCCCTCACTGTAATGTAGAGTCTGCGCCATCTCTGAAGGAGCAGTCTCATGCGTAAGAGCCGTTTCACCGAGGCGCAGATAATCGGGATGATCAAAGAGCAAGAGGCCGGGATGCCGACGGCTGAGGTGTGCCGCAGGCACGGCCTGAGCACCGCGACCTTCTGCAATACCGAATGCCCCCATTCTTCCCTTGAGCATCGAACGCCGAGGGAGGCATATTGGCACGGTCGAGATCGAAAAATGGCAGCATGACCCTAAGGGCAACGAAGTAAGACTTAAACCGGATACGCCTTAGAAACGCTGCCAAGCTGTCCAGAAAACTGGGATCACTTAAAAACGGCTTATTATGTCTCATAAGTGAGACATATTTTCTCCGACTTAAGTCTTATTTTGAGGCAGGGTGTGGCAATTTGTTACATGCGGGCTAAATCAAGCACCTCAAAAGACTAAGATGTTCCCAAGCTATATCTCGTCGTCACACAGCCATAACATCAGACACCCAAAGGTTCTTCAGCCCCATGATCAAACGCATACTCACCGGTGGTGTCGCCCTCGCGGCATTGGGCATCGCCGGTTTCGCGATCTACGCATGGCATCCGGCAATTGACCCGATTGCAACGCCCCCCGCAGACAGCTTTGCGCCAGCTCAGATCGAACAAGGGCGTATTCTGGCCGCCGCCGGATATTGCGCCACCTGCCACACCGCCGCGGACGGCGCGCCCTATGCGGGCAGCTATCCGATAAAGACGGATTTCGGCACCATCTATTCCACCAATATCACGCCCGACCGGGAAACCGGGATCGGGGCATGGTCGGAAGAGGCCTTTGAACGCGCGATGCGCGAAGGGCTTGATCGCAGCGGCGCACATCTTTTCCCCGCCCTGCCCTTCGATCACTTCACCAAAATGTCCGACGAAGACATCTCGGCGCTATATGCCTATATCATGTCATCCGTGCCCGCCGTGTCGCAGGAGCATCGCGAAAACGATCTGCCCTTCCCGCTCAACCAGCGGTTCTTGCAGGCGGGTTGGAAAATGCTCTTTTTCGATGAGGGCCGCTATGAGGCAAACCCCGCGAAATCCGACGAATGGAACCGGGGCGCTTACCTTGTCGAGGGCGTGACCCACTGTGGCGCCTGCCATACGCCGCGCAATGCGCTCGGTGCCGAGCAAGCCGACGAGATGTACGCAGGCGCGGCGATCGACGACTGGATCGCACCGCCTCTGACCGCCGCGAACCCCTCCGGCGTGGCTTGGACCACCGCCGCCTTCTTCGACTATCTCAAAACCGGCTCGTCACGTTATCACGGCGGGGCGTCCGGCCCGATGGCCCCTGTGGTCCACGCCGGTCTGCGCGAGCTGCCCGACAGTGACCTGCACGCGATCGCGGTTTATCTCGGCGATACCGTCGGTGCGCCCGATGAAGACCCGGCCACCAATCCGGCGGTGATCAAATCGCTTGCGGCCGGTGTCCCGCAACAGGACTATCGCGCCGATCAGGGCCAGCGCCTCTACGCCACCGCCTGTGCGTCCTGCCACTACAACAGCCAACAGATCGCTGCGGGTCGCCCCGATCTGGGTATCAACTCCGCCATGCGGCTCGATGATCCGACCAACCTCATCCACGTGATGCTTGAGGGCGTCAAAGCCGATCAGGGCATGGAGGGTGTGGTCATGCCCGCCTTCGGGTCCACCATGTCGGACGAACAAATCGCCGCCATCGCTGCCTACCTGCGGGCCACCCGCACCGATGAGGCACCCTGGACGGATCTGGAACAGAAAGTCGCCGAAATCCGCGCCCTTGGCGCGACGGCGCATTGAACGGATCGGGAGAAAGAGAATGACTCGTTTTACGATCAACGGAAAAGCGATTGAGGTCGATGTCGAAGAGGATACCCCGCTGCTGTGGGTGATCCGCGATGAGATCGGCCTGACCGGCACAAAATTCGGCTGTGGCGTTGGCATGTGCGGCGCCTGTACCGTCCATGTCGGCGGGCGCGCGACGCGCTCCTGCGTCACCCCCGTCTCCGCCGTCAATGGCGCGGAGATCACCACCATCGAGGGGCTCTCAGCCGAGGGCAATCACCCGGTACAAACCGCATGGCGTGAGCTGAAAGTGCCGCAATGCGGCTATTGTCAGTCCGGCCAGATCATGCAGGCCGCAGCCCTTTTGCAGGACATCCCCGAGCCATCTGATGACGACATCGATGCGGTGATGACCGGCAACCTGTGCCGCTGCATGACCTATTCGCGCATTCGCGACGCCGTGCGTGAGGCCGCAACTGCAATGAAAGAGGAGCGGTCCAATGGCTAAGCTCAAACTCCCGCCGCGTGGTGAAGCCACGGCTGAACTCACCCGTCGCGGCTTTCTGATCTCTATGACCGCCACCGGGGCCGCCTTTGGCTTTCCGCGTGCCGGTCTTGCCGCGATGGACCCTGCCGCCGCCGATGGTGTGCCCGCGGCCCCGGTCGGTGCGGTCTATGAACCCTCTCTGTGGTATTCCATCGACGGAGACGGCAAGGTCAACGTCAACATCATCCGCGCCGAAATGGGACAACACGTCGGCACGGCGATTGCCCGCATTCTGGCCGATGAGCTTGAGGTTGCCTGGGAGAATGTGCGCATCACCCATGTCGACAGCGCCAAAAAATGGGGCCTCATGGTCACAGGCGGCAGCTGGTCCGTGTGGCAAAGCTGGCCGGTCTATCGTCGGGCGGGTGCCGCCGGACGCACCGCGCTGATCGAGGCCGCCGCCGCGAAATGGGGTGTCGAGACCTCCGCCTGCGAGGCCCGCGACGGGAAAATCACCTCCGGCGACAACACGATCAGCTATGCGGACCTCGTGTCCGAAGGCATCACCCGCAGCTTCACCGAAGACGAGCTCAAAGCCCTGCCACTCAAGCCGGTCTCTGATCTGCGCCTCGTCGGGAAAGAAGTGACCGCCCTCGACATCTCCAACAAGACCACCGGCAAAACCATCTACGGCATCGACGCGAAAATCGACGGCATGGTCTATGCCGCGCCGCTTTTGCCGCCGACCCGTCTGGGATCGACCGTCACGGCCGTGGACGACAGCGCTGCACAATCGGTCAAAGGCTATGTCCAGACACTGACCCTCGACGATCCTTCGGGAACGGTGCCGGGCTGGGTCATGGTGATCGGCGAAACCTTCATGGCGGCGCAGCGCGCGGCGGAGAAGGTCAAGGTCACATGGGCTGCCGGTCCGACCGCCGATGTCACGGAAGCGCAAATTCAAGACCACGGGCGGGAGCTGATCGCCAACCCCGATGTCGGGTCCGTCCTCGACACCGGAGACACCAACACCGCGCCCGTGTTTGACAGCGCCGCAGACGTGCTTGAGGCGGAATATACCACCTCGACCGTGCTGCATTTCCAAATGGAGCCGCTCAACGCCACCGTTTTTCAGAATGCCGATGGTGTCTGGGAAATCCACACTGGAAACCAATGGCAATCGCTGATCCTGCCCACTTTGCAGACCGCTTTGGGCGTCGAGGCCGACAAGGTCGTGATGCGCACCTACATGCTGGGCGGTGGGTTCGGACGTCGCCTCAATGGCGATTACGCCGTGCCCGTGGCGCTGGCGTCCAAGGCGCTTGGTGGCAAGCCGGTCAAAATGGTGATGATGCGCCCAGAAGACGTGCTGTTCGACAGCCCGCGCTCCTGTTCCGTGCAACAGCTCAAAATGGCGTTTGACACCGAGGGGACTGTGATCGGCATGGAGCACCACGCCACCGCTGGCTGGCCAACCGAGGTCATGGTCCCGTCCTTCATGCCCAAGGGTGTCAACGATGAACCCTATGACCCCTTCGCCATTGCCGGGGCCGATCACTGGTATTCTGTCGGCGCGCAAAAGGTGCGAGCGATTTCCAACGATCTGGCCAATGCCACCTTCCGCCCCGGCTGGCTGCGGTCCGTTGGACCGGGCTGGACCAACTGGGCCGTGGAAAGCTTCATGGACGAGGCGGCGCATAAACTTCGGCGCGATCCGCTTGAATTCCGACTCGGCCTGTTCACTGCCGAAGGCCGCAATGCGGGCTCTGCCCCGAATGCCGTCGGTGGCGCGAAACGTCAGGCCGCGGTGGTGCAACGTGCCGCCGAACTGGCCGGTTGGGGCAAGGATCTTCCCGCCGACAGCGGCATCGGCATCGCCACCAGCTTCGGTCAGGAACGCGACATGCCGACATGGGTGGCCTGTGCGGCGCGTGTAAAAGTGGACCGCGAGACGGGCGAGGTTACGGTGGAGAAACTGCACATCGTCACGGACGCCGGCATCGTGGTCGACCCGAATGGCGCGCAGGCGCAGACCCAGGGTGCTGCGCTTTGGGGGCTGTCCATGGCGCTCTTTGAGGGGACGGAGATCGAGGCCGGGAACGTGCGCGACACCAACCTCGACACCTACACCCCTTTGCGCATGATTGACACGCCGGAGATGGAGATCGAATTCATCGACAGTACAGAGGTGCCCGTGGGCTTGGGCGAGCCCGCGACGACAGTTGTGGCACCGGCCATCGGTAACGCGATCTACAACGCGGTCGGTGTGCGCCTGCGCTCTTTGCCGATGACACCGAAGAAGCTTCGCGCAGCCCTCGCAAGCTGAGCATAGCTTTTCGGTAAAGAAGACACCGGGGCGGCATAGAGCGGCCCCGGTTTTTTAATGCCTCAGCCGGGCGAGATCCTCCGGCGTATCAATATCGACCAGAGCGTCGGGTGGCAGGGCGACGCATTGGTGCTCAGGCAAACCCCGGATCAAGGTCCCAGCCCCGCGATCTCCCGTAAGTGTGCAGAGCTGCGCGAAATAGCGCGCCGGAAAGACCACCGGGGGCAGCATTTTCTCCCCGTCGAAACTCGCCGCCGGATCAGCGCGCGCCCTTTGCAAAAGTGTCGCCAGATGCGTCGAAGGCACGCGTGGCATGTCCGCCAGGGCGATCAACAATCGCTCCGCCCCGGCGCGGATCGCGACCTCGGCGCCAGCCCGCAGACTGTCGCTTTGCACAGGGTCGCCGTCCAGCAGAAGGATCTCGTCAAACCCCGCCCAACGGAAGACCTCCCCGACCTCCGGGTCGGACACCACCGCGATCCGAAGGTCGAGAGGAGCGGCGCGCATCACCTCTGCGGCATGGGCACAAAGCGGTGTGCCCCGAAGCGGGGCAAGCAGCTTGTTCTCTTTGCCAAAGCGCCGTGACTGACCGGCTGCCAGCACAAGCCCCGCGCAGATCAAGAGGCCCGCCGCGTCGGAGCTATACCGTCCACCATCGTGGCGCTCTCATGAGACAGCACCTCGGCCAGTACAGACACCGCCAAGGTGCGCGGGTCTCGGGTCGATGGAATGACCCCGATCGGGCCTTTGATCCGTTCCAGTTCGGCCTCGCCCACCCCCATGGCGCGCAGCGTCGCGATCCGGGTCGTGGCGGTCCTCAAACTGCCCTGCGCGCCGATATAAAACGCATCCGACCCAAGCAGTCGTCTCAGAATTTCCGGCTCCCAGTCATGGCTGTGAAAGAACATCGCCACGGCGGTGTAGCGATCGATGACGACGTCTTCGGGCACGGTCGCGCTGGTGATCTGGCGAGTGATGAGCCCAGGCGCCTGGTATTGCGCCATGCCCAACGTGTCGGCATCGGGCGACAGCAGAACGCTGTCATACCCTGCCGCTGCCGCCATCGTGGCAAAGGCCGCCGCCTCAGTGCCAGCGCCGAAGATCACGAAACGCGTGTCAGGTAAAATGTGGAGGAGCAAATCGCCCTGCGCCGTCCCCTGCAGCGAGATGTCACCCCGCGCCATATCCAGCCCAAGGACGACCGGTCGGCGTCCGCCAAGAGAGGACTCGAGCGGCTCAAGTCGAAAGATGTCCGGCACAGGCATCAGGTAAATGTCCAGCGATCCACCACAGGGCAGTTGAATGTCCATGAAAGGCGAGCCCTGCCCGTAACGCAATTTGCGCGGTGTCTTCTCTTGCAAGGCCCGCGCGGCATGATGGGCAACATCGCTGTCGATGCACCCCGATGACAGCGCCCCGAAACAGGTCCCATCGGCCATAACGATCATGCTCGCCCCCACGGGCCGAAAGGATGGCCCGCCGGTGGCGGCGATCACCGCCAGGACGCATCCGGGCGCGGCCCCTTCGGCCAGGCGGCGCACATGGGCGATGGCGGAGGCGATGGGAAAATCAAAGGCGCGCACGGTAATCATGACGATGTTTTAGCCTGTCTTGGGAGAGATTGCCAACTTGCTGCACGCGCTGAGGCGGTCTAACTGGAGACGGTGGATGAGCCTGTAAGATGCCCGCACCCGCAATCATCAAACGACAAAAGGTGCCTGTTTTATGAGCCAGTGGCAGAACTATGGGGGGCAAAGTGGCAAAACTATGGGGCATACCCCAGTTTTTGAGCGGTGACCCATAGTTTTACCTCTGTGGGGCGTGAAAACACCGGAACTGCGCCATTCAAGATGGCTGCTCGTGCAGAAGACTTGCACCTAGTGACAAATTTCTCTGCCTCCGTGATATGCACTCTGCAATCATGACATTGAGGTCGGTTGCAATGAGGGCGAATCCAAATTCGCGATGAAGGGATAACCTTTGCAAAAGCCAAGAATGAGAGGGCCGAAACCGGGCTCATGAACCGCGCGAGGCAGCGGATCAAGCATGATCTGCTCTTCCGGGTCATTGGGAGCGTTGCGGTCGAAATAAGTTTTGTAGCGGGTTGCATAGTCTGCAAGCGAACCGGCAATTTCTTCGGCCCGTCTTTGCCCCCAAGATCATGCCAAAATGCTTGATGCGGATGACGTGATCCGACGTGACCGTGCCGCGTTGCGACAGATCGACCAGGCATTCACACGCCAAATAGGTCCGGATGGACGGGGTAGAGAGGGAAACAAGTGCGGGGGTGTCGCCCAGATGGCGATCAGACTCATCCATGACAACAGAATCAGTCACGCCACCGTAAGCCATTACGATTTATGGAGATAATGCCGCTCATCGCACGTCGTTCATCGACGCGGGGTTTGCCATGGGATTTTTGGAAGAAGGGCTCAAGGCCCGCCATATGCGCATCCGTCAACCAGAAAAGGTCAGACATGTTCACTGCTCGGCTTTCGAGACGTGAATCACGCCGCTACGTGGAAATCAATAGGTCCTGACCGCTTCAGCGAAAGCAGCAAGTTGGCAATCCCGGTCACAGATAACCGGCGACAAAGCGACGACTGCTTTCGAAATGTGCGGCCAGAAGATCCGGCGCGGCGCTGTCCCGCGCAATCACTGCGTCGCGCAAGGAATTGTGCTCCGCGACGAAGTCCTCAATGTCAGAGGGCACAAAATGCGCCAACCGAAGGGCTCTGTAACGCTCGGTCTGGTCAACCATCTGTTCGATCAGGCGTTTCAGCCTTGGCGCCGGGGCCGCCGCAATCAGGCTGGTGTGAAATGCCCGGTGACGTTTTTCCCAGTCGCGCAGGGCGGCGCTGTCTTCCGGCCTGTCGGGCAAAGGCGCATTGGCAAGACGATGCGCCGCCGAAAGTATCTGCCCCTCCCAGTGATCATCACCATGCTCCATCGCCAGGACCAAAGCCTCGCGCTCAAGCGCGATGCGGATTCGGTAAATATCGTTCAAATCCTCGATATTCGGCATCGGAATGCGCACGCCGCGGTGGCTGGCGGCTTCGAGAAAGCCTTCGGCCACCAGCCGGGCCAGCGCCTCGCGAATGGGGCTGATGCCGCAGGAATAGCGGTCGATCAGCTCCCGGGTCAGCAAAGACTTTCCCGGCAGAAGCGCACCGGACAGGATGTCTTCCTTCATCGCGGCATAGGTCGTCTCGGCCACCGTTTTACTGGCAGGACGGTCGGCGGTTTTGAAGCCGGGGGCATCGGGCGGAGTCTGAAAATTGTTCATATTTGACATAAGCCGCATGTCTTCCGCCAAGTCAACGTTCGAATGCGTCAACTATTTTCCAAAATTTATAAATATTGGAAAATATGATTGACCTGTCGTCAACAGTGCTCATAGGGTGGGCTCCATATCTCCGGGGCAAAGAACGGGATCACCCGCATCCGGGACAGTTTCTCATCTGACAAGGAGTTCCTTCATGACACGCACAGCTTTCACATCGCTCCACGCCGCCGCGATGGCCGGCGCGCTTCTACTGGCCGGTCCAGCGTTCAGCGACGACCTTACCCTGCGCTTCTCTACCGCAGGTCCCGCCAGCGATTTTCTCGCAAAATCCATGGAAAGCTTTGCCGAAAAAGTCACGGAGGCGAATGTTGGCGTGACCGTCGAAGTCTACCCCGGCTCCTCGCTGGTGCGTCAGGGGGCCGAAGTGCCCGCCCTGCAGCGCGGTACGCTTGAGATGAGCACTATGTCCACTTTTGAAATCGCCGCACAGGTACCCGCAATGGGTTTCCTGAACCGTGCTTTCCTGTTCGACGATTACACCCAGATGATAGAGGTGATGGAGGGGCCCTTTGGCGACACCCTGCACGATGCCGTGGCGAAGGATATGGATATCGAAATTCTGTCCACCGCCTATCTCGGCTCGCGCCAGCTAAACCTGCGCGATGTGCATGAGGTCGCCGGGCCCGACGATCTCGACGGGGTTCGCATGCGCATGCCGGCCTCGCCCGAATGGTTACTTCTGGGCGACAGTCTTGGTGTCTCGCCCACGCCGATGGCGATGTCCGAAACCTATGTGGCGCTGCAAACCGGTTCCATCGACGGCCAGGAAAACCCGCTCTCGATCCTCAAAGCCGCGAAATTCGATGAGGTGACCAAACAGGTCATCATAACGAACCACCTGGTGCAACCGGTGTTCTATGCTCTCTCCAAACCCGTTTGGGACAAGATGTCCGCAGACCAACAGGACGCCGTGAAAGCCGCCGCCATTGAGGCGGCGGGCGAAAACAACGCGGCCCGTTATGCCGATGAACAGAAGGTGGTTCAGACTTTGGCCGACGAAGGGCTGCGTGTCGATGTGGTCGACCTGACCCCATTCCATGACAAGGCCGATTCCGTCTATGCCGAAAGCGATCTGGCCGCCCAGTGGGATCATGACCTGATGCATCAGGTCATGGGCGACTGAGCACATCGGCGACCGAGTATCTGACATGACCGGAATGACCCTTTTCCTGAGCCGGCTCGACAGGACCGGCCTCTGGATCGAACGTGTGGCCATCGTGCTGGCGGCCAGTGGCTTTGCCGTGGTCTGCGGCGCTTTCATCTGGACGGTGTTCTGCCGTTTTGTCCTGCACGACCCCTCGACCCGGAGCGAAGAGCTTGCCATCGTCGTCTACCTCTGGGTGGTGACGCTCGGGGCGGCTCTGGCGGTGCGGCTGAACGACCATATCGCTTTTGATCTTCTCACCACGCTCCTGCCCGCCCGGGCCGCAGCCATTCTGACCGGGCTCGGGGCGCTGGTCGCCGGGATCGTCATGCTCGCCGCCCTGCCCTATACGCTGGATTACATCGCTTTTCTCTGGCGTGAAAAAACCACGGTGCTGCGCCTGCCGCTCAACTGGCTCTATCTCTGCTTCGGCATCATGCAGGGGGCGCTCGGGCTGAAACTTCTGGTCGATGCGCTGCATCAGGCCGCGATCCTTCTGCATCCGACGGAGACATCCTCATGAGCCTCGGACTGACAGCTCTTTTGATCTCCTTTGTCGCGTTGGCACTGGCTCGCGTCCCCGTCGCCGTCACGATGTTGGCTTCGGGATTCATCTATCTGGCCGTCACCGGACAGGATCTCGGTATTGTCACCGATCAGGTGATGAATTCACTCTACGGTAGCTATGTGCTTCTGGCCGTGCCTATGTTCATTCTGGCCGCCAACATCATGATGATCAGTTCCATTGCCGACCGTTTGTTCCGTGCCGCCCATGCGCTGGTCGGAAGCCTTCCGGGTGGGCTTGGCCATGTCACGGTGATGACCTCAATGCTGTTTTCCTCTATGTCAGGCTCCGCACTCGCCGATGCCGCCGGCCCCAATCTCATCGCGCTCAAGATGATGCGCGACGTCGGGGGTTTCCGCCCCGGGTTTGCGACAGCCCTGACCGCCGCCGCCGCCGTGATCGCACCGATCATCCCGCCCTCCGTGCCGATGATCCTCTATGCGCTGAACTCCGGCGCCTCTGTCGGGGCGCTGTTTCTGGGCGGCATCATGCCCGGTCTGATCATGGGCGTGGCGCTGATGATCGGTCTGGCCGTCATGGCGCGCCGTCGCAACCTGCCGCGCGGTCTGCCGCTGGCCAAAGGCGAGTTGGGGGATGTGCTGATCCGCGCCATTATTCCGATGTCGATCCCCGTCGTGCTGCTTGGCGGGATCTGGAGCGGGGTGTTCACCCCGACGGAAGCCGCCGCCGTCGCCGCGGTCTATTCGCTGGCCATCGGCGTACTGATCTACCGGGCGATCACCTGGAAAAGCCTCTGGAGCGCCCTCGTGGACTCGATGCGCACCTCCTCCTCAGTGATGTTGCTGATCGCGGGCGCCTTCATCATGAATTACGCCATCACGGCTGAACGGCTTGATCGGGTTCTGGTGGACTGGGTGCAGGGTGCGGGGCTGTCCCGCCTTGAATTTTTGTTGCTGATTAACGTCGTCTTTCTTGGTCTCGGCTGTCTGATCGACACCGGCACACTGATCCTTGTGTTCGTGCCGATGCTGTTGCCAACCGTGACGGCACTTGGCATCGACCCTGTGCATTTCGGGGTGCTGATGACGATCAACATCATGATCGGCTTGATCACGCCGCCCTTCGGCATGCTGCTGTTTACCTTGTCGAAACTCGGAAACGTGCCACTTCGCGAGGTCATCGGCGAAGTCTGGGCTTTTGTCGGCATACTCGTGCTGGTGCTCGCACTGGTGACTTATGTGCCCAGCACGGTGCTCTGGTTGCCGCATGTCTTCGGTTTCTGAACCGGAAAGGACTGACCATGATCGCACATTTCAAGCTGGCGGCACAGCCGCCACTCCCGGTCCCTGCGGCCGAAGATTATGCCCGCGCGGCGCTCAACGCCTCGCGCGGGGGCTGGCCCGGGGTTACGGAATATCGTGACATCCCTTTTGGTGCCGGCGACTGGCAGCGATTCGACCTGTTCACACCGACTGGTGGTAAAGACATGGATCTGATGATCTTCTTCCATGGTGGCGGCTGGACCAACGGTTACAAGGAATGGTGCGGTTTCATGGCTCCGGCTCTGGCCGCCCATGGGGTGGCTCTGGCCGCACCAACCTATCGCTTGGCCCCCGGCGTGCGCTATCCGACATTCTTGGAAGACGCTCTGGACGCCATCGCCGCAATTGCCGCACAGGCCCGGACTTATGGGGGCAATCCCCGCCGTCTGTTTCTCGCCGGACATTCCGCAGGCGGCCATGTGGCGGCTCTGGCAGGCTTGCGATCAGATCTCTGGGCCCGGCATGGCATCGCCCCGGATACAATCAAAGGCTGTCTTCCGGTCAGCGGCATTCTCGACCTGCATCACCCGAATCCGCCACAGGGCAGTCTGGAAGAGCGGGTCTACAGCGATGTTCTGGCCGATAGGCAGGACGACCATGATGCCAGCCCACTGAACTGGTTGTCGCCTCTGCGCCTGCCCCTGTTCCTAAGCTGGGGTACAAAAGACACCGAACGCGTGCAGCGCAGCAACACGGCCGCCATGGACGCCGTCAGCGGTGCCGCGCATCGCTGCTGGTTTCGCAGCTACGATCAGGACCACTTCGGCACCCATCTTATGCTGCGTGACCCGGCACACGACTGGTACCACATTTTCAACATCATGCGGAAGGATACGCTTTGAAACAGGAAATCGACGTCGGCCTGCCGACCCCCGCTCAACCTTTTGCCTGGGCAATCGGCTCGGGGGATCTTGTGTTCACCACCCACGGACCGGTGACGCCCGAAGGCGGCATCCTTCAGGACGGGATCGAGGCGCAGGCCCATCTGACCTTTCAACATTTTCAGACCACGATCGAAGCCGCGGGTGGCACGATGGACGATTATCTGCAACTGCAGATCTTTCTGACCGATCTTGCCGATGTTGGTCCGGTGGACACGGTCTATCGACAATATTTCTCCGCGCCCTATCCGAACCGCGCCACGGTGATCGTCGCGGCTCTGGTGGCGCCGGGGATGAAGATCGAGGTGACCGGCATCGCCCAAGTCAATCGGCACTGATGGTATAGAGGTGGCTCGGTTTGTTTTAACAGTTTCGAGTCGTTACTTAATGAGGTGCCCCTAGTTTCCTAGACACCTGCCTCGTTCAGTTTGCGCTGTCTTGCTTCGAAGTCAACGGGCGACAGCATCCCGTTGTTCGTGTGCTTGCGTTTCGGGTTGTAGAACAGCTCGATGTACTCAAAGATATCACGCCGAGCGTCCTCGCGGGTTCGGTAGGTCCGCCGCCTGATTTTCTCCCGTTTCAGCAGCTGAAAGAAGCTCTCGGCTACCGCATTCTGCACCTGTAAATGATCCCCGGATCATTTACTCCGCTGGCGCGGACCAGCTGGCCGAGTGGTTGGAAGATCAGCAGATGGACCATGTTCGTGGCGCTCCATACCACCCTCAGCCTCAAGGTAAAATCGAGCGATGGCACCAAACCCTCAAGAACCGCATTCTGCTCGAGAACTAATATCTGCCGGGCGATCTCAGGCAGCAGATTGATGCCTTCGTCGATCACTACAACCATCGTCGCTATCACGAGAGCCTGCAGAATCTTACGCCAGCAGACGTCCACTTCGGGCGCGGTCAGACCATCCTGCAACAACGAGAAAGGATCAAACGGAAGACCATCGAAACGCGACGCTTGCTTCACCGCAAATCCGCCGCATAAATAGACCAATCAGATGCGCCAGACCCTCTCTTAGTTCAGCCAGCAATCTGTCCCAAAAACTCTGACGACGGACACAAGCCACCGTCGACCTAATAAAGCCTGCCAAACACCGGCCGCAAATTGTGCATTGCTGTCGTTCATCCAGACCGCAGCGAAGGTCCGCTTCCCGCCCACACTTACAAAAAAGCTTCATAAGAAATCGAGCTTATAAGATGCTCGAACCCCGAAATCATCTGACGAGAAAAGGTGCCTATTTTATGAGCCAGAGGCAGAACTATGGGGGGCAAAGTGGCAAAACTATGGGGCGTACCCCAGTTTTAAATTGGTCGGAGCGAGAGGATTCGAACCTCCGGCCCCTGCCTCCCGAAGACAGTGCTCTACCAGGCTGAGCTACGCTCCGACCGTGGATCGCGGAATATAGGGCCGTGCGGGGATTTGCAAGAGCCAAATTACGGAAGTTTTCCACGCCGCAGAAACGGTGAAATCCGGAACGACATCGCCGAGGAGGCCCGTGACCGTGTACGCAGCACCGGGGTGTTTTCCGAATGGCCGCCGCGGGCTTCGCGGAACACGATATAGAGGCCCGACAGGATGATGATCCCCGCCCCCACGACAGTGGCCATATCGACCGTTTCCC
Organism: uncultured Celeribacter sp.; assembly: GCF_963675965.1. Classification (NCBI taxonomy): domain Bacteria; kingdom Pseudomonadati; phylum Pseudomonadota; class Alphaproteobacteria; order Rhodobacterales; family Roseobacteraceae; genus Celeribacter; species uncultured Celeribacter sp. The sequence goes on from NZ_OY780935.1 coordinate 1,871,856, forward strand.
CAAAGAACAGATAGCCGAAAAGCGTGGCCCAGATGATCTGCGAATACTGCATGGGCGCGACGATGGCGGCCTCGGACGCGCGATAGGCCAGAATCAGCACCACACCGCCCGAGAAGCCCAGAAGCGCAATCAGCCCCACGCCCCCCAGATCCACCAGAGGCAGTGGCTTGTAGACGAGCGTCATCAGCGCCCCCATCACAAAGAAATTGGCCACCAGCGGGTACAGCATCAGAACCGCCGTGCGTTCGTCGCGTCCGACCTTGCGCACCACGATGGAAGCAAAAGCCCCAAAGCCCGCGCAAGACAGCGCCGCAAGATGGCCGAGGCTGTAATCGACATCCCCCCACGGCCGCAGCACCACAATCACGCCGATCAGCCCGACAATCACGGCCGCCCAGCGGTGGAGCCCAACATTTTCACCCAGAACCGGGATCGACAGCACGGTGATCACCAGCGGCGTGGCAAAGATCAGCGCATAGACCTGCGCCAGCGGCAGGGTGGAAAAGGCATAGAAGGCGGCCATGGTGTTGATCATTGCGGCCAGCGTGCGAAACAGGGTCCACCACGGATGCACCGGGCGCAAATGCCCCGGTGACCGGTCGCGGATCAGCATGAACATCACCAGAGGGAAAGAGAACAGCGTCGAAAAAAAGATGATCTGAAAGGGCGCATAGGACCCGCCCAGAAATTTGATCACCACATCGTGGGTCGAAAAAATCGCGAAGGCGAAGAGGGCGTAGAAGGCGCCGGTGATATTCATGATCGTTTCGCTTCCTGCTGTCTGCGTCGCCCTCGGAGAAAGGGTTGCGATGAGTTAACGTTCTCTCGCTGTCATGCGCAAACATTCTCTTGTCAGTGCAACGCCTCACCCCCACATGTGTTCCATGTACCGCAATCATAAATCCGCCACCTGCTGCTATTGCGGCACGAAATCCGTACTGTCCTTTGGTGCCAGCACACGTCACGAGCTGAAATGTGCGACCTGCGGCGCGCCTTTGTCCCGGATGAAATCCCTGCGCGACCCGCAAGACGGTGCCCCACATCGCCCGCGCCCAGAGACACGGAGTCCCGTGACACGGCACGCGGTCGCAGAGCCTCAGCCCCGCGCATCGAAGAAGAAAAAGAAACAGAAGAAACGCAAATCCGTGGCTTACCAGCTGCTCGACGCCGCCGAGGATCTTTGGGATCTGTTTGACTGAGCCACCGACCGCCCGGCGCAGTCAGGCTGTCGGCGTATAGATGTAGAAAAGGGCGCCACGGGCGCGCCCCAAATCAGCTCTGTCTGATGTGACCTCAGAGCGAGGTGCCCAGGGCCTCGACGATCTTGTCGCCCATTTCCGAGGTGGACACCGGCATCACGCCGTCTTCGCCCAGCAGATCCGCGGTGCGTACACCATCGGCCAAAACCTTTTCAATCGCCTGCTCCAGACGGGTCGCCTCCGCGCCTTCGTCAAAGGAATATCGCAGCGCCATCGCGAAGGACAAAATGCAGGCAATCGGGTTTGCCTTGCCCTGGCCTGCGATGTCTGGCGCAGAACCGTGCACCGGTTCATACATGGCTTTCGGGCGCCCATTGGCCATCGGAAACCCGAGAGAGGCCGAGGGCAGCATGCCCAGCGAGCCGGTCAACATGGCCGCGCAGTCGGACAGGATGTCGCCGAACAGGTTGTCGGTCACGATGACGTCAAACTGTTTGGGCGCCCGCACCAGCTGCATCGCGCCGTTGTCAGCATACATGTGGCTGACAGAAACTTCGGGATAATCGGCGGCAACCTCATTCACCACATCGCGCCACAGAATGCCCGACTCCATGACGTTGGCCTTTTCCATCGAACACAGCTTCTTGCCGCGCTTCATCGCCAGTTCAAAGGCGGAGCGGGCCACACGTTCGATTTCGGATTCGGTGTAGCGCTGGGTATTGATGCCGACACGTTCGTTGTTTTCGGTGATGATGCCACGCGGCTCACCGAAATAGATGCCCGAGGTCAGTTCGCGTACGATCATGATATCGAGACCCGCCACGACATCGGTTTTCAGCGACGAGAAATCCGCCAGCGCGTCAAAGCATTGTGCCGGGCGCAGGTTGGCAAACAGATCCATTTCCTTGCGCAGGCGCAACAGACCGCGTTCCGGTTTGACCGAGAAATCAAGATTGTCGTATTTCGGACCGCCCACGGCGCCGAGCAGAACGGCGTCCACTTCCTGCGCTTTCGCCATGGTTTCGTCAGCCAGCGGCACACCGTGCTTGTCATAGGCGGCCCCGCCGACCAGATCGGTTGTGACATCGAATTTGAGGCCGCGCTTGTCACCGTACCAATCGATGATCTTGACGACTTCGGTCATCACTTCAGGGCCAATACCATCACCGGGAAGAATGAGAAGAGAGGGCGTGCTCATATCGCGTCATATCCTTATTTTACAGGGTTGGCCCGGCGTAGCTGACGGGCGCTCCCACGTCAAGGAATCCGGGCAATATCCACCCAAACAAGACCATGACGAAAGGGCGCAATCCCGGGCTGATCCGGGACCCATGCGACACCGCTATCCAGAACCGTCAAATCCGCCGAGGGCAAGACATAATCGACCCTGAGGTTGCCTGGCTCCGGATCGGGCCAGTCCGCTGTGTCCTCTGCCGGCGGACCGTGATGGGACGGGTTGGCGATCGCGCGCGCGAACGCTGAGCCGGGATGCGGGTCCTGCAGCCGAGGGTCTGCCAGCAGATCGCGCATCACCTCATGCACGCCCTCCCCGTCCAACGGGTCCAGATTGCTGTTGCCCAACAGGACAAATGCGTTGCGCTCTGACAGCCCCGCCTCTCCCGTCAGATAGGCGCTCCAGAAACGGGTTTCATCCGCATTGCGTCGCCCGTTTCGGTCTTCGGGACCATCAAACACAGGCGGCCCGGCAGCATAGGCCCAGATGCGAAGCGGCAAGCCTTCCCATTCCACGGCAAGATCCCAATGCCCGCGGGAAGACAGCCGTAAAACCTTCAGATCTCCGGTGTCAAAATAGTCCCGTGGCAGATCCGCCTGTGAAAAATCGGCCCACAACAGCCCGCTGAAATCGAGCAGGCTCTGCTCAAGAAGCGGAAGCCTGGACAAAAGCGCCATTGCGCCCTGCCCCGGGAACTGCCCATAGGATTGCGCGTCTTCGGGCTCCCCAAGCCGTCCATCCTTGTCCAGATCGCGCCCAGTGTCCTGCCCAGAATTGCCCGCCCTCGTGAACCGGAAAGGATACTCCAACCCCTGGGCAAAAGCCGCCAGCGTGCGCCCGTCATCGTCGCTGTCAAAGCCAACCAAAAGCAGTACATCCGGAGCGATCCAGCGAATATGGTCGCGGGCCGCCTGAACCTGCGGATCACCGCGTAGACTGTCGCGGAGCAACAGCCCCGGTCCGTCGCGCTGCAGCTCTACGGTCCAGACAGCCACGCGCAACTGGTCTGCCGGATGTATGTCATGTTGCTCAGCCTGAGCGGCAGAACCCAAAAGGGTGACAGCAAGAGACAAAAGGAAAGCACCGAAGAAACGCTGTGCTGCGCCTCGACCAAACGCGCTCAGGCCAAAAACACTCAGGCCGGTTGCTGCTCCAGATCGGCGCGGGCATAGGCCTGGCGTCGTTTTTCTTCGATCATCATACAAATGCGCCCCATGGCAATGCCACGCATGAACAGAGAATAGGGCAGAAACGCCCATGCGGCGACTGTCCAGATCAAAGATTGATAATCGGTTACGTTCAGCCCCCCGAAAAGCCCTGTGGCCAGTTTCACCACAGCCGGCACAATGAAGGGCAGAAAAAACCCAAATAGGATATTGATCCGAGCATCGCGTTTCAGACGGTACACCACATCGCCGCCCGCGGTCGGATCAAAGGTGGGCAGGTTCACCCAAACATTGAAGGACCCAGTCTGCGATGGCCAGTGAGAAATGCGAATCACGATCATGAACACCGCCAGCGACACCAGCGAGATCAGATAGCTCATCCCCGCCACTTCGCGCATCAGCTCCATCTCCTGCAGGCTGGCTCCGGCCGGCAGAGCCTGAACCATCAGATTGACCGGCGAATAGGGGAAATCCAGCACATAGCCGATCAGCGCCCCCACAGAGGTGACAAACACGGTGCCCTCTGTCGGTGCAGAGTTTCCGCGGCAGATGATGGTCAGAAACAGAACCGTCAGGAACAGCGCGACAAAACGGATCCGGTTAAAGGGTGGCGCATTGCGGAATTCGACAAGGCCCGGATAAGGCGACAGATACTCGAAAAAAGTCAGCGCCGCAGCAAAGAGCGCGACCAAGGCCACGACGGGGGCTGCATCCACCGAGACGGATGGCAGAAAAATCGACGGCGTCGAGATCAGCACGATCACCAAAGCCGCACGCAACAGCGCTCCAAGGACACGATTCAACACTGCCCAGTTCCCTTCAAACAGGCCGAACGCGATACGATGCCGCGCCCTTTTCCCATTCTTGATCCGCCGCAACAGGCGGTTTGCCTCAATCTTGTCCAAATTTTGCCTTCTTTCGCACATGTCAGCAAGGAACAGGTTAAAGTAAGGTGGAAAATAAGGCGTAAACGTGGTGAAAGCGGTGCGTTTTTGCATCAATCTAAGCGTGTATAGTTGCCCCATTTCTCTCGCATACAAGATATAGGAATGACGGCGTCGGAAAGCCCCGGCGCTATCCGGCATTGATTCAAAGCATGGAAATATTCACGCTTTCGTGATCTCATCCACGACGGAAAGGTTACGGGAGGAGAACCATGCACCTTGCCATATCGATCGACGCCGCCGTCGGGATGATTCCCGATGGCGCAACTGTAATGCTGTCAGGCTTCATGGGCGTGGGCGTGCCCGATGGGCTCGTGCAGGCTCTGGCGGACGCTGGAAAGAAAGACCTGACGCTGATTTCAAACGACACGGCCCACGACTCCACCGGTCCCGGTCCGCTTTTCGCCGCACATTGCGTGCGCAAGCTGATCTGCAGCCACATGGGCCTCAATACCATCGTGCAGGCGCAATACGCATCGGGCGAACTTGAGGTCGAACTGGTGCCGCAGGGCACATTGGTCGAACGCATTCGGGCGGCTGGCGTGGGACTTGGCGGCATTCTGACCCCGACGGGGGTCGGCACCCGCATCGCCGAGGGCAAGAAAATCATCGCCCTCAACGGCAAGGATTACCTGCTGGAAGAGCCGCTGAGCGCGGATTTCGCCCTGATCGCGGCCCGAAGCTGCGATTACGTCGGCAACCTAGCCTATATGCTGACCGCCACGAACTTCAATCCGATCATGGCGCTGGCAGGCAAAACCGTGATCTGCGAACCCGAAGAAATCGTGCCGGTCGGAATGATCCCCCCGGATCTTGTGAAAACACCGGGCATTCTGGTGGATCACGTCATCAAGAGCGACGGTTAGGGAGGACACGACCATGACAGCCAAAGACCTCATTGCCCGGCGCGTCGCGCAGGAAATCCGCCCCGGCACGCTCGTGAACCTCGGGATCGGCATTCCAACCCTTGTGTCGGACTATCTGCACGAAGACATGGGCGTCTTCTTTCAAGCCGAAAACGGCGCCGTGGGCATGGGACATCGCCCGCCAGAAGGGATGACGGATCGCCATCTGACCGACGCTGGCGGCCGCTTCGTGTCCTTCGTGCCCGGGGCCTCGACCATCGACAGTGCCTTTTCCTTTGGCCTGATCCGGGGAGGCCATCTGGATCTGACCGTGCTGGGAGCGCTGCAGGTGGACGAACACGGCCATCTGGCGAATTGGATGATCCCCGGTGAATACACCCCCGGTATGGGCGGCGCGATGGATCTGGTGACCGGCGCAAAACGGGTGGTGATCGCCATGCAGCACACCGCCAGAGGCACACCCAAAATCGTGCCGGAATGCACCCTGCCGCTGACCTCGCAGCGCCGTGTCGATCTGATCGTGACGGACCTGGCGGTGATCCGGCCAGAGGACGATGGGTTGCATCTGATCGAACGGGCGCCTGGGGTTTCGATGGAACAGATCCTTGCCGCCACCACAGCGCGGCTGATCCATGCGGCCATAGTGCCGGAAATGCAGATCAGCGACGCCCCGGCACCGCTCACCGAACCGGCCTAGAACCGTCCGGGCAGCATCTCAATACAGGAACGGCGGCCACAGGGCCGCCGCTTTCAAACCGGATAGAGGGGCAGCTCAGTGGTCACGATGGCGGGTTGCAATCCCGAAGGCCACCAGGCCGATGCCATCGACCAGCAACTCGATCCCCAGGATCACCCCCAGAAACACCGTTGCGATGCCCCCGAGATCCCCGAGGATCACAACGCCTATAAAGGTCGAAGCGGCGCCTGCGAAGAGCAGGAGCCAGAACATTTGCGTCATCCGCATGCCCCAGGCCAGAACCAGCCGGATCAGACCGACGATGATGAAAACAAGTCCAACGACCAGCGTCAGGGACACCACGCCTTCAAGCGGGTCGGCAATCAGATAGACCCCAGCCACCAGCCCCAAAAGTCCTGCAATGGCCACCAGCGCACCCGCGCCCTTGCTGGCAAACCAGAGCTGCGCAGCGCCGCTGAGCAACAGAAAAAATCCCACAAGCTGGGTGACGGCAATGGCGGCAACCAACGGGTTCCAGAGCGCCAGCGCACCGCCGACAATCATCAGCACCCCGATGAAAATGAATGAACGAGACAGAGGCATGGCAGTCCTTTCGACAAATGCACAGACAGATTTCCTGAGAGGGTCTAGGCCACTGTGCCACCCCAAAACAAGATCTCCAAATGGAAAACGGCGGCCCCGGATGGGACCGCCGCAGTTTTGTTCACACCTGTTCGAGGATCAGACCCAAGGGCGTTCCTGCGCCATTTTTGCCTCATAGGCATCGATGTCTTTGACGTTGTTCATGGTCAGGCCGATGTCGTCGAGACCTTCCAGCAGACAGTGCTTTTTGAACGCATCGACTTCAAAGGGGAACTCTTCGCCGTCCGAAGTGGTGACAACCTGGTTCTCCAGATCCACCGTCATACGGGCGTTCGCCCCTTTTTCGGCGTCCTGCATCAGCACATCCACAACTTCTTGCGGCATCACGATCGGCAGGATGCCGTTCTTGAAGCAGTTGTTGTAGAAAATGTCGGCAAAAGAGGTAGAGATCACGCATTTGATGCCGAAATCCGCAATCGCCCAAGGCGCGTGTTCACGCGACGAACCACAGCCGAAGTTGTCGCCCGCCACAAGGATCTGTGCCTCACGATACTGCGGTTTGTTCAGGACGAAATCGGGGATTTCATTGCCCTGACGGTCATAGCGCATCTCGTCGAACAGATTCACACCAAGGCCAGAACGCTTGATGGTTTTGAGGAACACCTTGGGGATGATCATATCCGTGTCGATGTTCACCAGCGGCATGGGCGCCGCGATACCGGTCAGTTTTTCGAACTTTTCCATCTGTGCGACTCCTTAAGCGGTCTCGGTCATCAGCTCGCGCACATCGGTCAGGTGACCGGTGACGGCGGCAGCGGCAGCCATGGCGGGGGACACGAGATGGGTGCGACCCTTGTAGCCCTGACGGCCTTCGAAGTTGCGGTTCGAGGTGGAGGCACAACGCTCCCCCTCGGCCAGTTGGTCAGGGTTCATGGCGAGGCACATTGAGCACCCGGCCAGACGCCATTCAAAGCCCGCGTCGATAAAGATCTGAGCGATGCCTTCTTCCTCGGCCTGCGCCCGGACAAGACCAGACCCCGGCACGACCATGGCACGCATGCCATCCTTGATCTTCTTGCCTTTGAGGATCTCAGCCGCGGCCCGCAGGTCTTCGATCCGGCCATTGGTGCACGACCCGATAAAGACGGTGTCGATCTGAATGTCGGTCAATTTCTGACCGGCTTTCAGGCCCATGTACTCAATCGCGCGTTTCGCCGCATCGACCTTGCCGCCCGTGAAGCTTTCCGGTTCCGGCACAACGGCAGAAATCGGCAGCACATCCTCGGGTGAGGTGCCCCAGGTCACGACCGGCTCGATCTCTTCGCCTTTCAGCGTCACGACCTTGTCAAAATGCGCACCTTCATCGGTGTAGAGGGTTTTCCACCAGTTCAGAGCGGCTTCCCACTGTGCGCCTTTCGGGGCGTGTGGCCGGCCTTTGACATATTCAAAGGTGGTTTCGTCCGGCGCGATGAGACCAGCGCGCGCGCCGCCTTCGATCGCCATGTTACAGACGGTCATGCGACCTTCCATCGACAGATCGCGGATCGCTTCGCCGCAATATTCGATGACATAACCGGTGCCGCCAGCGGTCCCGGTCTTGCCGATCACCGCTAGGGTGATGTCCTTGGCGGTCACACCCGGACGCAGCTTGCCGGTGATCTCGACCTTCATATTCTTGGACTTTTTCTGGATCAGCGTTTGCGTCGCCAGAACATGTTCTACCTCGGAGGTGCCGATGCCATGAGCAAGCGCACCGAAAGCGCCGTGAGTCGCCGTGTGGCTATCGCCACAGACGACGGTCATGCCTGGCAGGGTCCAGCCCTGCTCCGGACCGACGATATGCACGATGCCCTGACGCACGTCAGAGACCGGATAGTAGTTCACGCCGAATTCTTTCGCGTTCTTGTCGAGCGCTTCGACCTGAATGCGGCTTTCTTCATTGGCGATCACACCGGACACGCGGTCCAGCGTGGTCGGCACGTTGTGATCCGGCACGGCGATGGTTTTTTCCGGCGCACGCACTTTGCGCCCGGCCAGACGCAGACCTTCGAAAGCCTGCGGTGAGGTCACCTCATGTACGAGGTGACGGTCGATATAGAGCAGGCAGGTGCCATCGGCCTCTTCATGGGTCACATGGGCGTCCCAGATCTTGTCATAGAGTGTCTTCGGGGCGGTCATTTCGCTCTCCCGTGGATGTTCTTTGAAAATGAAATGTTGTGTCAGGCGTGCAGTCACGCCAGAGGGCCCGCGATCAAAGTCGGGCTAGGACGGACTGCATCGCACCGTGGAAGCGCCACGGGAGCCAAGCGCGGTCAGCAATTTCAAACATACGTTTCATGGCGCTGACATACCCTTTGGATGCGAGTCTCGCAAGAGAGATGGCATTTCGTCTTTTCAAAAGCTTGCACCGCGCGTCCTGGTCATGCAAACCTTTCTGCAAACAGGAGGCGTGCTGGTGGAGCCAACTCAACTTACGGATGTGTTCAGCAATCTGGGGGCAGAGATCCTGTCCTTTCTGCAAGGTTTGCTGAGACGCTGGAATCTCTTCCAGCTCATCATTGCCGCCATCGCCTTTATGGTGGCCCTACCGATTGCCTTTCTGATCGGACGACGCCTGCGGTCGCACATGCGGGCCTGGCTGCGCACTCTGGCGGGACGTCCACGCTGGCAACTGCGCGCGCTTTTGAGCATCAGCAAGCTGCTGCCCCTGCTGATCTGGGCGCTGCTGCTGTGGGAAACCTACTTCATCATGCGCGAGGTCACCTGGCCTTCACGCTCCTATCTGCTTGGAATTATTGCCCGGATCGTCACTGCATGGATCTGCATCGAATTCGCCGTGCAATTTGTGCGCAACAAATCCCTGCACCGGATTCTGCGCTGGAGCCTATGGGTCTATGCCACGCTGTATTTTCTCGGCGCGATCGGCGCGACATGGGTCTTTCTGGACCAGCTCGCCTTTGACATCGGGGATTTCCACCTCTCAGTGCTGACCGTTTTGCAGGCGGTGGTCATCACCGCGCTGCTGATCCTCTTTGCCCGTCTGGTCACGACCCAGACAACCACGCGTGTGCGCCGCAACAAGGATGTCTCGCCTTCGATGCGGGAGCTGATCATCAAGGCGGTTCAGGTCATCATGTATGGCGCGGTGTTTTTCATCGGCCTCAAGGTGCTGGGTTTTGACCTTACGGGCTTTGCCGTCCTGTCGGGCGCCGTCGGCGTCGGGCTTGGGTTCGGGCTGCAAAAGGTGGTCTCCAACCTTGTTTCGGGCATCATCATCCTGCTCGACAAATCGATCAAACCCGGCGACGTGATTTCGATTGGAGAAACCTTCGGCTGGATCAACACGTTGGGCGCGCGCTACATCGCGATCACCACCCGCGATGGGCGCGAATATCTGATCCCGAACGAAGACCTGATCACCGGGCAGGTGGTAAACTGGTCGCACTCCAACGACTTCGTGCGGCTCGACATCAGTTTCGGCACCGCCTATGGCGACGATCCGCATCTGGTCCGCCGCGTGGCCATCGAAGCCGCCAAAAGCACCGATCGGGTGCTGCGCAGCCGCCCGCCGGTGTGTCACATCGTCGGCTTTGGCGACAGCTCGGTCGATTACCTGCTGCGCTTCTGGATCACCGACCCGACCTCCGGGCTGACCAATGTGCGTGGCGATGTCTATCTGGCGCTTTGGGATGCCTTTCAGGAACACGGCATTTCCATCCCCTTCCCGCAGCGCGAGGTGAAGATGCTGGAAGGCTCAACCCTGACGACTGCCCCGCAGGAGTGACCAAAAAGTGACCGTGCGGCGAGGCACATTGAGATTTCACTGGTCCGATGTTATCTTAGAACCATGCCCGGCGCCGGGGCCGGACGGCGTGCAATGAAGGAGGACTATGTCCTGTCTCACGTACAGAGTGCGGCCACAGGGGCCGCTCAGCCGGAGGCGCCCATGAGCGGGACCGTCTCAGGAAAATTCGGAGGCCAGCAAATGCTGGAATTCGTACAACATTCTCTTGATCAGGATAAGGCCGAAGATCTCGTCACGATCGATCTGCGCGGCAAGTCCGAAGTCGCCGACTACATGGTGATCTGTTCTGGTCGTTCGACCCGTCAGGTCTCTGCCATGGCGGAAAAACTGGCCGATTCCCTGAAACAGGATCATGGTGTCTTTTCCCGCGTTGAAGGCAAGGAACAGGGCGACTGGGTTCTGATCGACGCCGGAGACGTCATCGTACATATTTTCCGCCCGGAAGTCCGTGACTTCTATCAACTGGAAAAAATGTGGATGTCCCCTGAGGAGGCCAGATCCGCCCTGGCCCAGGCCAAAACCGCCGACAACTGATGAAAGTCCAGATCTGCGCCGTGGGCCGGCTGCGTGCCGGTCCCGAGGCGGAGCTGATCAACGATTACGCCACCCGGTTCGACCGAACGGGGCGTGCGCTCGGACTTGGCCCCCTCTCCATCCAGGAAGTCGAAGACAAGAAGGGCGGCGGCATGAAGGCCGAGGCCGCGCTTTTGGAACGCGCCACTCCCAAGGGGGCCATTCTGGTCACTCTGGACGAACGCGGCAAGCTTCTGTCCTCGCCCGCCTTTGCCGAACACCTCGCGAAATGGCGCGACACCGGCCAGCAGGATGTGGCCTTTGTGATTGGCGGCGCGGATGGCATTGACCCGAGCCTGCGCGCGCAGGCGTCCTTTTCCATTTCCCTGGGCAAAATGGTCTGGCCGCATATGCTGGCCCGTGTCCTACTCACCGAACAGCTCTATCGGGCTGCCTCGATTCTAGCCGGTTCGCCCTATCACCGCGCCTGAACCGGAGTATTTTTGCCACTTGGCCGCGCCAGAGGTTCACCCCGGCAAAAGAGCGCGTTATGAGAGAGGCGGATGCAAAGGAAGGAGCCTGTCATGGCCACACCGAAACCCGTCGTTCTCTGTATTCTTGATGGCTGGGGCATCGGCCCGACGCCCGAAGCCAACGCTCCGGTTCTGGCGAACACCCCGACCTATGACTGGCTGATGGCGAACTGCCCGAACAGCACGCTGATCACCTTCGGACCCGATGTCGGCCTGCCCACCGGGCAGATGGGCAATTCCGAAGTCGGCCACACCAACATCGGCGCGGGCCGCGTTGTCGCCATGGATCTGGGACAGATCGATCTGGCGATTGAAGACGGATCCTTCTTTAAGAACTCTGAAATTCAGGCTTTCGCCAAGACCGTCAAAAACGCTGGCGGCACCGCGCATCTCATGGGGGTGATCTCTGATGGCGGCGTGCACGGCCATATCGAACACACGCTGGCCGCGGCCAAGGCCGTCAGCGATCAGGGCGTCCCGGTCGTGATCCATGCCATCACCGATGGCCGCGATGTCGCGCCCCAATCCGCCGATCGCTTTGTCGCCGATCTGTCAAAACGCTTGCCCGACAACACCCGCATCGGCACGGTGATCGGACGCTATTACGCCATGGACCGCGACAATCGTTGGGAACGTGTGTCGCGAGCTTATGAGGCGATGATCAAGGGCGAAGGCATCGAAACCGCAGACACTGCAGTAGATGCTGTGAGCGCATCCTACGGGCGTGGAGACGTCGATGAATTCATCAAGGCCACCGTGATCGCCGATTATGACGGCGCCAAGGATGGCGACGGCTTTTTCTGCCTGAACTTCCGCGCCGACCGCGCACGTGAAATTCTGCGGGCCATCGGCGAGCCGGGCTTTGCCGAATTCGACACCGGCCCCCGTCCGAAGCTGAGTGCAATGTTGGGCATGGTCGAATATTCCACCGGCCATAACGCCTATATGTCCACGGCCTATCCCAAGCGCAAAATCGTCAACACGCTGGGCGAATGGGTGGCCAAACACGGGCTGAAACAGTTCCGGCTGGCCGAAACCGAAAAATACCCGCATGTCACATTTTTCCTCAACGGCGGCAAGGAAACGCCGGAAGAGGGCGAAGACCGTTTCATGCCCAAATCGCCCAAGGTTGCGACCTACGATCTGCAACCGGAAATGAGCGAACCCGAAGTGGCCGAAAAATTCGTCTGGGCCATCGACGAAGGCTATGACCTGATCGTCACCAATTTCGCGAACCCCGATATGGTCGGTCACACTGGCATTCTCGAAGCAGCGATTGCCGCCTGCGAAGCTGTGGACGACGGTCTGCGCAAGGTTGTCGAAGAGCTGAAAAAAGTCGGCGGCGCCATGGTGGTGATTGCCGATCACGGCAACTGCGAAACCATGGTCGATCCGGTCACAGGCGGCCCGCACACAGCGCACACCACCAACCCGGTGCCGGTCATTGTCTTTGGCGGCCCCGAGGGCGCGACGCTGCGCGATGGCGGGCGTCTGGCCGATGTGGCCCCCACGCTGCTGGATCTGATGAACCTTGAAAAGCCGGAAGAAATGACCGGCGAGAGCCTCATCATCACATGAGATCGCTCGTTTTTGCTGCCCTTTTGGGATGCTTTGCGGCACCGGGGGCCACTCAGGATGCGCCTTCCGGCCTTCTGGCGGATTCGGCTGTTGCCCAGTTCGCCGCTGCCCATCAGAAGTTGCAGGACGCCGACAGCGCCACCGACCGCGTCAAGGCGCTGACACAGGTCATCCAGGCCTATGAAGAAGGCCTGGAAGCCATGCGCGACGGGCTGCGTCAGGTGACGCTGCGCGAAGCCGAAATGGCTGCCGACTTCGAAGCCGAAAGCGATCAGGTCGCCCGTCTGTTGGGGGTTCTCGTCACGTTGAAACCGGACGCCTCGCCCGAGGCGTTGGTCCATCCCACCGGCCCGCTGGGGCAGGCACGGGCGGGCATGCTGGTTTCTGCCGTGATGCCGCAGATGCAGAGCGAAGCCGAAGAGCTGCGCATTCGTCTGGAAGAGATGACAATCCTGCGCGAATTGCAGACCGAGGCGGTCGACACGCTGTCGCGCGGCCTTAAAGACGTTCAAAAGGCCCGCACCGAGCTGTCGCAGGCCATGTCGGAACGCACCAATCTGCCGATGCGGCTGGCCAATGATCCGCAGCGCATGCAAACCCTGATCGACAGTTCCGAGACGCTGGAGTCGTTCGCCGCCGGGCTGGCGGTGATGGATGTTGTCGATGGGGTCGAACCGCTGCCGACATTGGAAAGCGCCAAGGGCACATGGCCAATGCCGGTGCCCGGCCGGCTTTTGCGTGGCTATAACGACGAAGACGCGGCCGGCGTCACCCGCCCCGGCTGGCTCTGGGCCACGCGCGCCCTGTCGCTGGTGACCACGCCATGGCCAGCCACCGTGCGCTACAAAGGCCCTTTCCTCGACTACGGAAACGTGATCATCCTTGAACCCGGAAATGACGTATTGCTGGTTATGGCCGGGCTGGATGAGGTCTACGGTGAAGTCGGCGAGGTCTTGCCTGCGGGCACGGCTGTTGGTTTGATGGGCGGTGCGACGCCGGATCTGGAAGCTTTTGTCGAGAATGCCAGTCAGGGGACAGGGGCCGGACTGTCCGAGACATTGTATATTGAGGTCAGAGAGGGCGGAAAGCCGGTCAATCCGGAACAATGGTTCGCCAACGCCCCGCTCTAAACGCGATCAAGGGCCCGCTGTCGGGCCGGAGAGAGGAACGGAAATGAAAAAATATGTGATGGCAGGTGCGGCTGGCATTCTTGCGGGGGCGATGATCGCCACGCAGTTTGCGGGCCCGCTTCTGGCGCAGGAAACGGACAAGACGAACAACGTCTATGAGCAGCTCGATCTGTTCGGGGATGTGTTTGAACGGATCCGCGCCCAATATGTCGAGGAGGTCGATTCCCAGGATCTGATCGAAGCGGCCATTGACGGCATGCTGTCCTCGCTGGATCCGCATTCTTCCTATCTCTCTCCGCAGGATGCCGAAGACATGCGTGTGCAGACCTCCGGCTCCTTTGGCGGGCTCGGCATCGAGGTCACGCAGGAAGACGGCTTTGTCAAAGTCGTGGCCCCGATGGACGGCACCCCGGCAGACATCGCCGGGATCGAAGCCGGGGACTATATTACCGCCGTCGATGGCGAAAACGTTCTGGGCATGACGCTCGATGAAACCGTGGACCTGATGCGCGGGCCAGTCGGATCAGAGATCGTGATCACCGTCGTGCGTGAAGGCGTCGACGATCCCTTTGACGTCTCCATCATCCGCGACACAATCAAGCTCACCGCCGTGCGCTCGCGCGTCGAAGGAAATTCGGTCGTTCTGCGCGTCACCACCTTTAACGACCAGACATATCCTAACCTTGAAAGCGGCTTGAAAGACAGCATCGAAGAGCTTGGCGGGATCGACAATGTCGATGGCATTGTCATCGATCTGCGCAACAACCCCGGCGGTCTTTTGGATCAGGCCATCAAGGTTTCGGACGCCTTCCTAGATGAGGGGGAAATCGTCTCCACCCGTGGGCGCAACCCCGAAGACAGCGATCGCGTCAACGCCACGCCCGGCGATCTGGCACAGGGCAAGCCGCTGGTCGTGCTGATCAACGGCGGGTCGGCCTCGGCCTCTGAAATCGTCTCCGGCGCGCTTCAGGATCACCACCGCGCAGTGGTCGTGGGCACCAAATCCTTCGGCAAAGGCTCGGTCCAGACCGTGATGCCGCTGCGCTCCGACGGCGCCATGCGCCTGACCACGGCCCGCTATTACACCCCTTCGGGCCGCTCTATTCAGGCACTTGGCATTTCGCCTGACATCGTCGTCGCACAGCCGCCACGTCAGCCGATGGACGCGGAAGAGGAGGAGACCACAACACCTCGCTTCCGTTCCGAAGCCGATCTGCGCGGGGCACTCGACAACGACAGCCTGACCGAAGATCAGCGCCAGAAGATCGAGGAAGAACGCGTCGCTGCGGAAGAGGCTGCAAAGCTGCGTGACGACGACTTCCAACTGGCCTATGCGATCGACCTTCTCAAAGGCCTGTCGAAAATCGGCAACTGAACCAAGTCGGAGCGCCTTCCCGGCGCTCCTTTTCCTTGAGACACCTCTGCAAGATCGATCCCATGAGCCAAGATTTTTCCTCCCTGCCCTACCGCCCCTGCGTGGGCATCATGTTGCTGGACGCCGACGGGCGTATTTTCGTCGGCGAACGCATCGACACGCCGGGCGCATGGCAAATGCCGCAGGGGGGCATCGATCCGGGTGAAGATCCTCAGGACGCGGCCCTGCGCGAGCTTTGGGAAGAGATCGGTGTCGAAAGCGATCTGGTCGAGGTCATCAGCCATTCCGGCGACTGGCTGACCTATGACCTACCTGACCACCTTTTGGGAAAGGTCTGGAAAGGCAAATATCGCGGTCAAAAACAGCTTTGGTTCCTGCTGCGCTTCAAGGGGGCGGACGCACAGATCGACATCGCGACCGAGCACCCCGAGTTCTCGCAGTGGAAATGGACCGATTCGCAGAGCCTGATCGCGGATATCGTGTCCTTCAAACGGGCCATTTATTTCGAAGTCGTCCGCGAATTCGCCGCCCATTTGACCTGACTTGACGTTAGATCAAGGAGAGCTGTCGTGCCCCGGTCTTTTCCCGGGGGTTTTCTCATTTTTGCCGTTTTCTTGCGTAAAATGAACTGCGTCAGGACGAGTCTGTCCAAATGAGGATGTCCGAATGAAACTGTCTGCTCAAAAAAGTCTGAAAACGTTCTCCGTGACTGCCGCGCTGCTTCTCACCGGGTCGGCCGGGTTCGCGCAATGCGTCGCTCTGTCCGCGACGGATCAGTTCTTTTTCCTGCAACAGGCTAATGCACCCTACCTGATGGTCCATGGCAGCATCACACCGGACGAAGACACCCTGCCCACCCGTCGGGTCGCAGCAGACGGCACCCAGCAGTCGCGCAGCTACGATGCGACATTTGAGGGCAAGAAATTCGATGGCGCGGATTTCAACATCACGGTGTCCCTGCCGCTGAACGTGGCAGAAAACTGCCTCGCCGGTGTCTGCGGTGAGCTGCAAAGCGGCACCGAAGGTGTGTTCATTCTACGCGATATCGATGGGGCCTATCAGTTCTCGATCGATGACTGCGGCTTCTTCGGTGATTACGAACCGAGCGAAGAACTGCTGTCCCGCTACAAAAGCTGCGCCCGCGACGGCTGTTAAGCCGCCCGGGCACAACGTCCCCTGCTCAGCGCAGAAGTTTCATCAGTTCCTGTGACGGATAGCCGTCCGGCGTCACCCCGACCGAGGTCTGAAAGGCCCTGATTGCATTGATCGTGTTGGGCCCGACAATGCCGTCGATCTTATCTTCGAGAAATCCTTTGCGCTTCAGAATGCGCTGCATCTTCATACGTTCATCAAAGGAGAGAGGCTTATAGCCACGCGGCCAGGACGCCTGAATCGGCGGGCCACCCCGCAGGCGGTCGGACAGATGCCCCACGCCAATCACATAGGCATCGGCCTTGTTGTAGCGTTCGATGACCGCGAAATTGTCAAAGATCATGAATGCCGCGCCCTGCGCGCCTGCTGGCAAAAGAATCGAGGCCTTGCCATAGTTCGGCACCGCGCGCCCGTCGATCCCGACCACGCCCCGTGCCGCCCAGTCAGATGGCATGCGCATGTTGTCCCGGCGCGCCGAGGTGTAATCGAAGCCCGACGGCAAACGCACCTCGACGCCCCATGGCTGGCCCTTGTTCCAGCCATGACGCGCCAGATAGGCCGCCGTCGAGGCCAGCGCGTCCGTCGGATCATCCGACCAGATGTCACGCTTTCCATCGCCGTTGCCATCGACCGCAAAGGCCATAAAAGACGTCGGAATGAACTGCGTGTGGCCCATAGCCCCGGCCCAGCTGCCCTTCATGTTGCGCGGGGCGGTGTCCCCGGCCTGAAGAATCTTCAACGCAGCAATCAACTGTTGTTCAAAGAACCGCCCGCGCCGCCCGTCATAGGCAAGCGTGGCCATCGCCTCGATCACATTGATGTCGCCGCGATGCGCGCCATAGGCGCTTTCCAGCCCCCATATGGCGGCAACAACATGCCGGTCCACCCCGTAAACACGCTCCACCCCGTCAAAAATGCGGTCATATTTGCGCAAGGCGGCCTGCCCGTTTTCCACCCGTGTCGGCGAAGCGGCGCTATCGAGATAGTCCCAGATCTGTTTGGTGAACTCGGACTGACGCCGGTCCTTGGCGATCACATCCTGATTGTAGCGCACGCCGCGAAACGCCCGGTCAAAGGTCGTTTGCGAAATGCCTTCGCGCATCGCACGGGCGCGAAAAGATCCGATCCAGGATTCGAAACCAGCCTGTGAGGCCACGGTGTGCACCATCTTTTGCTCCAGCGAAGGGGCGGAAAAATCCATGGGGTAGCCTGTGCTTTGCGCCCAGGCGGGGGACAGGCCGATTGCGAGGCCCATCGCGAGACCAAGACAGCGACCCGGACGGGCGGGGAAACCATTGCGCATTATGTACTGCTCCACATTTTACTTTTTCCAATCGTAAACCGAATTCTCATCACGGATGAAGCGTGCAAAATGCCGATGGCAAAAATCTGCTAGCGGCGACGGCGCTGGACCTTTTTGCGGATCTTGTCTTTCTTGGCTTTGCCTTTGTTGTACTTGCGCGACACCGGCTTGCCACGGGACCGTCGCGGCCCGCGCGGCAGGCTGGCGCCATCGACCGACAACAGCTCCAGTTCCAGACCGCCCGTCACCGGCACGGCCTCGGCAATGCGCACCACGACCTTCTGACCGATCGAAATGGTCGTCCCGGTGTCCGCCCCCATGAGCGTCTGCTCCTCGGGGTCGAAATGAAAGAACTCCGCCCCCAGGCTGCGCACTGGCACAAGCCCGTCAGCCCCGGTTTCATCGAGTTTCACGAAGGCCCCGAATTTCTGAATCCCCGAGATGTGACCGGTCATTTCCGTCCCGACACGCTCGCTGAGATAAGAGGCCAGATAGCGATCCGTCGTGTCCCGCTCCGCCGTCATTGAACGGCGTTCGGTTTCAGAGATATGCTTGGCGGTTTCCGGCAGGCGGTCGATTTCCTCTGCCGACAACCCGTCCTTGCCCCAGCCATGCGCCGAGATCAGGCTGCGGTGCACCACAAGATCCGCGTAGCGGCGGATCGGCGAGGTGAAATGCGCGTAAGACCGCAGCGCCAAACCGAAATGTCCGAAGTTTTCGGGGAAATAATAGGCCTGTGTCATCGACCGCAGGGTCGAGATATTGATCAGTTCGTCATGATCCGTGCCCTCGGCCTGCGCCAGCAACCGGTTCAGATGCGACGTGTGGATCACCTGCCCCTTGGCAAGCGTGAACCCAGAGGCCTGCGCCACGTCGCGCAGCGCTTCCATCTTTTCGTCGGAAGGCTCTTCGTGCACGCGATACAGCAACGGACGGTGACGATGGAACAATTCTTCGGCTGCCGCGACATTGGCGAGCACCATGAATTCTTCGATCAGCTTATGCGCGTCATAGCGTTCGGCGAGCGCGACGGAGCTGACCCGCCCGTCTTCACCCAATATGATTTTGCGTTCCGGCAGATCGAGATCCAGCGGCTGACGGTCCTTGCGCGCACGTTTCAGCGCCTCATAGGCGCCGAACAACGGATGGATGACTGTTTCCATCAAGGGGGCGCAGGCTTCATTCGGGGTCCCGTCCTGAGCGGCCTGCACTTCGGCATAATTCAGTGAGGCGATGGATTGCATCAGACCGCGCACAAAACGATGCGACAGCTTCTTGCCATCCCTGTCGATGACCATCCGCACCGCCAGACAGGCGCGTGGCACACCTTCGTGCAAGGAACACAGATCCCCGGACAGACGGTCCGGCAGCATCGGCACCACACGGTCGGGGAAATAGCTGGAGTTGCCGCGTTTCCATGCCTCGCGATCCAGCGCGGACCCGGGGGTCACATAATGCGCCACATCCGCGATCGCGACCCAGAGCACGAAGCCGCCCTCATTTTTCGGATCCAAGTCCGCTTCGGCCCAGACGGCGTCGTCATGGTCGCGGGCGTCTGCCGGGTCGATGGTGACCAGCGGCAAATCGCGCAGATCCTCCCGGCCTTTCAGCCCGGCGGGTTTGGCCCGGTCGGCCTCGGCGATCACCTCATCGGGGAATTCATCGGGAATGCCGTGTTGGTGAATGGCGATCAGCGACACCGCCTTGGGTGCGGTCGGATCGCCCAGACGGGTGATGATGCGAGCCTGCGGCAGGCCCATGCGGTTCTTGGGGCCGGCCTGTTCGGCCTCGACCAATTCGCCGTCCTGCGCGCCATATTCATTGCCCGCGCGCACCAGCCAGTCTTTCTCATTGCCCTTGTCGATGGGAACGATCCGTCCGCCCTCGGCGCCCTGCCGAAAGACCCCCAGAATTTTGCGCGGGTTGGAGCCGATCTTGCGGATCAGACGGGCGAGATACTGATGATCCTCGCCTTTGATTTCTTGCAGCTTGGCCAGAATGCGTTCGCCCGCACCCAGCGCCGGATCGCTGTCACGCAGCATCAAAAGCACACGCGGTTCAGGCCCTTCGCCGGCCCATTCCAGCGGCTTGGCGAAGAGATCGCCCTGCGCGTCGGGTTCCAGAACAGACAGCACCGAAACCGGTGGCAGCTTGTCCGGGTCGCGATAGGTCTTGCGCCGCTTGCGCAAATGCCCTTCCTCTTCCAACTCTTTGAGAACACGCTTCAAATCAATGCGCGCAGCGCCTTTGATGCCAAAGGCCTTGGCAATGTCACGTTTGGCGGTCTGGGTCGGGTTGTCGGAAATCCACTGAAGAATTTCCGCCTTGGTCGGAATGCTGCTCATGGGCTCAGGCTAACACGGCAATCGGACTGCCACCACTGACAAAGCGCGGCATCACCATGAATTCACACGCCCTGTTTTACGGCCAGCCGGAGCCGCTGCAAATCGGCCAGAGTGTCCACATCCGACAGCCTGTCCACCTCCGCCCAGCGCAGCCTCGGCGCCGAAGCCATGGTGTCGCGCCGCGCCGCAGACGTTGACCAACGCACATATTGCAAAAACCCCCATGGCTGTCGCATGGGATGGGCAAGACCGAGCAACCAATAGCCGCCATCGGGCGCCGGCCCCACGACGGCATCCGCCGCTCCAAGGGCCTGAAAGGCATTCTGGATCTGCGCAGGTCGAATGCCGGGAATATCTCCACCGATCACACAGGCCGGACGCGGCCCGATCTGGCGCAAAAGATGCGACATCCGCGCCCCCAGATCTCCGGCTCCCTGCGCAATGCGCGGCAGATCGCAGGGCCAGACGGTCGATGAAAGCGAACTGTACGGCGTAACGCCCAGCACCATATCCCAACGCGGATCTCTGAGTTGCCGCAGCACGGCCTGCACATTGTGGCGAAACCACCAAGCCGCCGGGACGCTGCCGATCTCGCCCGCAAGCCGGGTCTTGACCCGCCCCGCAACCGGCGCTTTCAACATCACGATCAGGCAGGGTTTACGACGCATGGCCCCGTTCACAATGTACTCATAAGGGCCGGATCATGTCCTGATGCGGAATGCCGCCGTCCATATATTCGTCGCTACAGACCTCGAAACCGAAGCGGGCATAGAACGGAATGGCATAGCATTGCGCCCCCAGCCTGACCTCCGTCAGATGTGGGCGTTTGGCAAGCTCCGCCAGACAGGTCTCGATCAACCGCGCGCCAAGCCCCGTGCCACGCATGCTCTTCACCACGCAGACACGCCCGATCTTGCCCGTCTCGCCGACTTCGAGCACCCGAGCTGTGCCAACGGGATGGCCCGCCTCATCAGTGGCCAAAAAATGGGTGGACACATCGTCCAGATCGTCAAGTTCTTCCTCCAGCGGGACATTCTGTTCCGCGACGAAGACTTCTTTGCGCAGGTCGAGACAGGTCTCGACATCCGTTGTGATTGCAATCTGGACAGTCATACAAAATACGCCTCGATCACCCGGGAGTAGACACGTTTCAACGCGTCGATATGTGCTGTTTCAACGTGTTCATCGACCTTATGCATGGTTTTGCCGACCAGACCGAACTCCACAACCGGACACAGCGATTTGACAAAACGCGCATCCGACGTGCCGCCCGTCGTCGACAACACCGGTTCAATCCCGGTCTCGGTCTGAACGGCCTTTGCCACAAGATCGACAAAGGGCCCCGGCGGAGTGACAAAGCTTTCCCCGGAAATGCTTGTTTTCAGATCGATCTGAATACCACTGACCTCGGCGCATTTGGCCACCTTAGCGGCCAGCCATGCGCAGAGGCTCTCACCACTGTGCGCATCATTGAAACGAATGTTCACAGTGGCACGGCATTCGGCTGGCACCACGTTTGTAGCCGGGTTGCCGGTATCAAAGGTCGTGACCTCCAGATTGGAGGGATCGAAATGCGCTGTGCCCTGATCCAGACAATGCGCCGACAATTCGGCCATCAGCCCCGCCAAGACCGGCACGGGATTGTGCGTCTGATGGGGATAGGCCACATGTCCCTGCACACCGCGGGCTGTGAAATAGCCCGTCAGCGACCCGCGCCGACCGATCTTCATCATTTCGCCCATGGTGTTGGGACAGGTGGGTTCGCCCACGATGCAATCCGTCATGGCTTCCCCCTGCGCCGCCATCCAGTCGAGCAAAGCCACCGTGCCATCGGTCGCGTCGCCTTCTTCGTCGCCAGTGATGGTGAGGACGATGGCTGTATCCACTGCCTCGCGCCCCGCTACATAGTCGCAGGCCGCCGCCACAAAGGCCGCGACCCCGGATTTCATATCGGTCGCCCCGCGACCCCACAAAATGCCGTCCGAGATCTCACCGCCGAAGGGATCATGTGTCCAGGCCCCGGCATCGCCAACCGGCACAACATCCGTATGCCCGTTGAACCCGAGCGTGCGCGGCGCGGCTTTTGCACCCCAGCGGGCAAACAAGTTCGGCGTGCCATTGCGGTCCACCCGGTGACACGTAAACCCCGCTGCCTCAAGATGCCCGCTCAGCAGGGTCAGAGCCCCGCCTTCCTCCGGTGTCACGGACGGGCAGCGAATCAAATCGGCAGTGAGTTGAACGGGATCGAGCGGCATCTGGGTCTCCTTTTGCCACAGAACTACCGGGCCAAAGCCGCGGGAGCAATCCGAAGTCTGCGACGAAAAGGGGTGCGATGACAGCCTCGCGCTGCAAAGCCGGGAAATTTTTCGCGATCCAGGTAAAATTCATCACGTCCCAATTGCAAGGGCTTCGGCCGCTGTGCCATATCGCGCTTGGGATAGGATGTTGCAATGAAATATGTTTTCCAGTGTCTGTGGGCTTGTGTCTTGCTTTGTCTTGGTACGACGTCGGCATGGGCCGAAGACCTGAAGATCGTCACCGTGTCGCGCGCACCGTTCTCCATGATAGAGAACGGAACCGACACCGGGTTTTCAATCGAACTGTGGGACGCACTCGCCGCGGATTTGGGCTGGAGCTACAGCCTGTCACGGGTCGATACCTTCGACGATATGCTCGGCGCCATCGTTGCAGGCGAAGCAGACGCAGCCATCGGCAATATCTCCATCACTGCGGACCGGGAACTCCAAATGGATTTCTCGCAGCCGGTCTTCGAAGCCGGCCTACAGGTCATGGTGCCCATAGCGGGGTCTGAAAGGCAATCCCTCTGGGCCGTACTCCTCTCCACTGGGTTGCTCGTCGATCTGGCAATGGCCTTTGCGGTGCTGTTCGGTGTCGGGATGTTGATGTGGTTTCTGGAGAAGCGCCATCAGGAATATTTCGACCTTCCGGCACAAAAGGCCCTTTTCCCGGCCTTCTGGTGGGCACTGAACCTTGTCGTCAATGGCGGCTTTGAAGAACGCCAGCCCCGGTCCCCCCTGGGTCGCATTCTGGGGGTGGCTCTGGTGCTAGCGTCACTGTTTGTGGTCTCGGTCTTTGTCGCCCGGATCACCGCCATGATGACGGTTGATGCCATTCAGGCCAATGTTTCCGGTCTCAACGACCTCTATGGCCGCCGCATCGGGACGGTGGAATATTCCACCTCTGCCCGCTTCCTTGATCGTCGGGATCTGGATTACCAATCCTTCGACACTCCGGACACGCTCTTTGCGGCCTTTCAGGACAGCGAGATCGATGCGGTCGTCTATGACGCCCCGCTTTTGGCCTATTACGCAACGCATGAGGGCAAGAACACGGCCCGCGTTGTCGGCAAGATCTTTATTCCGGAAAACTACGGGATCGCCCTGCCG
Source organism: uncultured Celeribacter sp. (assembly GCF_963675965.1). Lineage (NCBI taxonomy): Bacteria > Pseudomonadati > Pseudomonadota > Alphaproteobacteria > Rhodobacterales > Roseobacteraceae > Celeribacter > uncultured Celeribacter sp. The sequence goes on from NZ_OY780935.1 coordinate 1,895,685, forward strand.
ACCAATTCGCCCTATGCCAATGACATCAACCACAGTTTGCTGAAGCTGCGCGAAGACGGCACCTATGAGACAATCTATCGGAAGTGGTTCGGCAACAGATAATGGCTGAAGATCACGCCAGAGCCGAAAACCGGCCCTGCCTCAGTGCCGCATGCCCGTATCGCCTTCGTAAAACGGGGTCATCTGCGCGACGATGACGGAATTTTCCGCCAGGGCCCGCTGCATCAGCTCTTTTTCATCGTCGGAGATCTCATGGCCTTCCGCCAGACGTTCCTCCAGCGTGCCATATCCGGTGACGTCCAGCGGCGCGAGGTCGGCCTGTTTGAGAATGGCCACGGTTTCGCGCACCGCCTCGGCTTCATCCACGCCTGAGGCATAGATCATCAAAGCACCACCAGTCGCCCCCTTGGGCAGACCATCACCATCCTTGCGCCCCACTTCGACAAGAAGCGTATAGACCTTCTGGCGGGAGGGTTTCTTCTTCTCTGACATGGGATGCTCCATCGTGATCCTGTGCACTCTTGCGCGGCACAGGGGCGCTTCTGTCATGATCGACCCGGACAGGTCAAATCGAATGATCTGACCCGCGCCATGGTCAGATCCGTAAAGCGCCTGCCGGGCGGGGCACCAAGGCACCGCCCGGGGTGTTTCATTTCACCTTGCGGTAGGCCCAGATCAGCAGGCTCGCCCCCACGATCCCGACCACAAGCTGCGGCAACCAGCTGTTCGCCGCATAGATGCCCAGAAACGACAGGATCAGGTTCAGCACGAAAGCGCCAATGATCCCGAGAATAATGTTCAAGAACAGGCCGGTTTTGGCCTTCATCACCGAACTTGCGATCCAGCCGGCCAGGCCGCCAACGATGATCGACGCGATAAGTCCCAGTCCCATGCGATACTCCCTGCAATCCACCAAGCTTCTGAACGAAGCGGCGCGCAAAGGGGATCCTTCGCGCGCCAGCCAAACATGTCTGAGATCTTACCCGAAATCAATCGCGCAACAGATCGTTGATCCCGGTTTTAGACCGTGTTTTCGCGTCGACGCGCTTCACGATCACCGCACAATAGAGGTTCACGCCGTTCTTCGACGGCATCGTGCCGGACACAACCACGGAATAGGGCGGTACTTCGCCATAGGTAACTTCGCCAGTCTCACGGTCGACGATCTTGGTCGACTGGCCAAGGTAGACGCCCATGCCCAGAACAGAGCCTTCGCGCACGATCACGCCCTCGGCGACTTCGGCGCGAGCGCCGATGAAACAGTTGTCTTCGATGATCACCGGACCGGCCTGCAGCGGTTCCAGCACCCCGCCGATGCCCGCGCCACCCGACAGGTGCACGTTCTTGCCAATCTGCGCACAAGAGCCGACGGTCGCCCATGTGTCCACCATGGTGCCCGTGTCGACATAGGCGCCAAGGTTTACAAAGGACGGCATCAGAACCACGCCCGGCGCGATATAGGCAGATTTGCGCACGACGGCGTTCGGAACGGCGCGGAAACCGGCCTCTTTGAACTCGGTGGTGCCCCAGCCTTTGAATTTGCTGTCGACCTTGTCCCACCAGCCGGCGCCCTGCGGACCACCGTCATGCAGTTCCATATCCTTGATACGGAAGCCCAGCAGAACGGCCTTTTTGGCCCATTGGTTGACGTGCCAATTGCCGTCGTCCTGCTTGACCGCAACACGCAACGCACCGCTGTCGAGCGCATTCAGCGTGTCTTCGATGGCTTCGCGGGTTTCACCGCCGGTTGCGGGGGTGATGGTTTCGCGCGCCTCCCAGGCGGCTTCGATGGCAGCTTCGAGCTGAGCGTTGGACATGGTGGTCTCCGAGGTCATCATGGAATATGCGTTGCAGAGGCTATAGTCGTTCACCGCCGGTGGCGCAACGCACGAGACCACACAGCACGCCCACAAAGATCGCAAACCACAAGCACAGATTGGCCCCAATGACCGAGCACACATCGCAACGCCGCCATCCGCTTCGTAACAGCCATATGGACAGGGAGGCAGCGCGCCATACCCCAGACACACCGCAGACCCGGTCGCCATCCTACAAGCTGGCATTTACGGACGATGACTTCCTGTTCCGCGATGAAATGCGCGCGGTACGCCTGCAGCTGGAAATGATGAAGCCCGAGCTGCTGATGGAAGAATATGGCATCGACAGCACGATCGTGCTGTTCGGGGGGGCGCGCATTCCCGCGCCAGAGCGCAAGGACACAGCGCGCACCCAGACCCTTGCCGACCTCAGCCACTACTATGAAGAGGCCCGCAGCTTTGCCCGTATCATGACCGAGCGCGCCAAGGTGAACGGGCACCGTGACAACGTCATCGTGACCGGCGGCGGTCCCGGCGTGATGGAGGCGGGCAACCGCGGCGCGACCGACGCGGGCGGCGTGTCCATCGGACTGAACATCGTTTTGCCGCATGAACAATCGCCCAACGAATATGTCACCCCGGATCTGTGCTTCAACTTCCACTATTTCGCGATCCGCAAAATGCACTTCCTCATGCGGGCCAAAGCCATCGCGGTGTTTCCGGGCGGGTTCGGCACGCTGGATGAGATGTTTGAAAGCCTGACGCTGATTCAAACCGGACGCATGAACCGCGTACCGTTCCTGCTGTTCGGGCGCGCCTTCTGGGAAAAGATCATCAACTGGGACGCGCTGGCCGATGCCGGCACCATCGCCGCCTCAGATCTGGAGCTGTTTCAATTCGTGGAAACTGCCGAAGACGCCGTCGAGGTCATTGATTGCTGGCCATATGAGGGCGCACGCGACCAAATCGATGGGCGCTGAAACCTCATTCTGAAACCTCTGCCCCAAGTCGCTGCCATCAGGCACAGATCGGTTCACGCCGACCCAGACGCACCTTTGGGAACGGTGGCGCGACGACGCCGGCGGGCGCTGTGCAGTGACTTCGGGGCATGGACACCATTGCCCGGGGGCGCAAGCGGCGGCCCCAGAAGTCCGGCAGAAGATGCACGCCCGGCCAGGACGGCCGCGCGCATCATGTAGCGCTGCACCGCCATATCCTGCACCAGTTCGGCAACGGTCTTGCGATCATCCTGCGCCATAAGGTGCAGAATGGCGACCGTGCTTTGCATCAGGTTCAGGGACATTTGCTCTGTCTCTTCCGAACCGGGATCATCGGACAACAGAGACGCCAAGGCGGCCTCTTCAACACTGGCCGCATCCGGCACAAGATGGGCGGTCTCTGTCCTGCGAGCCTGACGTTTCACCGGAAAGGGAGCCCGAAAACGTTTTTGCAAAATGGAATAATGCTGCCCGATTTCGGACGCCCGGCAGAGCCTTTCGCCCGACAATGTGCAAATGACAAGGCCACGCCCCACCGGCATCAGTTCATAGCCCTTGCGCCGCAGGGTCTCGCGCAGTTCCCCCCATGTCCGTGCATGGGCAAAATCATGTGCCAAAAACACCTTGAGAGCTTGTGGCTTACGAGGCCCGGCTGCAACCGGATCCCCCGGTGCCTGCCGCAGGATCCGCTCCAGATGGTCACGGATAAAATCCCCCAAGGACTGCCCCATCAAGGCCGCAGCCCGTTCCACACGCGGGGCGAGATCATCGCCGAATCTGATCGTGATACTGTCCATGGCCGGAGTGTCCCCCGGTGCCAATTAAGATTCGGTTAGCCCGCTCTCATCTCACGTTCGTCAGGATTACAAACCTGCGTCTGCCTCGATCTGCTTGCGGGATTTGCGCGCCCGCTCGGTGGCGGATTTGAGCTGCCCGCAGGCGGCCATGATGTCTTCACCGCGCGGCGTGCGGATCGGCGAGGCATACCCCGCCTGCATCAGAATCGAGGCAAAGGCCCGGATCCGGTTGTTCGACGACCGCTTATAGGGCGCACCCGGCCATTCGTTGAAGGGGATCAGATTCACCTTCGACGGGATCCCGTCGAGCAGCTTGACCAGACGATGCGCATCCTCGTCGCTGTCGTTGATGCCCTGCAACATCACATATTCAAAGGTGATCCGCTCCGAATTGGTCGCCTTGGGATATTCGCGCAGAGCCTCAAGCAGTTTCTCGATGTTCCATTTCTTGTTGATCGGCACCAGCACATCGCGGGTTTCATCGGTGGTCGCATGGAACGACACCGCCAGAAGACAGCCGATTTCCTGTGCGGTGCGGTGAATTTCCGGCACCACGCCAGAGGTTGACAGGGTGATGCGGCGCCGGCCCAACGCGATGCCTTCACCATCCATGACGATCTTCATCGCGTCGCGCACATTCTCAAAGTTGTACAGCGGTTCGCCCATACCCATCAGCACGATATTGGACAGCAGGCGCGTTTCATCCTTCGGCGCACCTTTTTCCGGCCATTCGTCCAGATCGTCGCGCGCCATCATCACCTGACCGACAATTTCCGCCGCAGTCAGGTTGCGCACCAGTTTCTGCGTCCCGGTATGGCAGAAAGAACAGGTCAGCGTACAGCCCACCTGCGAAGATACACAAAGCGTGCCCCGGCCGTCTTCCGGAATGTAGACCACTTCGACCTCATGGCCGCCGTTGATCCGCACCAGATATTTCCGCGTGCCGTCTCCGGACACCTGTTTGGAGACCACTTCGGGAATGCGAATTTCGAACTTTTCAGCCAGTTCGCCGCGATAGGCCTTGGCGAGGTTCGTCATCTCGGCAAAGTCACGCACACCCCATTGGTAGATCCACTGCCAGATCTGCCCGGCGCGCATCTTGGCCTGCTTCTCCGGGGTGCCGTTGTCGATCAGAACCTGACGCAGAGCATCACGCGGCAAGCCGACAAGATTGATCTTGTCGGAGGGCGCGTCTTTGCGCGGAAAAGTCATCACATCCTGCGTAATCGGTGCGCTGGGTTCCATGGCGGTATCTTTCGATGCGGGTGGTTTAAGCGGGCCTCATACAGGATTCCCCGGCACAATGAAACCCATATGAAAAGCCCCGCGGTTTGCGCGGGGCTGATGCATGTGCCGATGCCGAAGCGCGCTCAGCGACCGCAGCGTTTCGCAGCTTCTTCCACAGAGGCGGTGAAGCCCAGCAGAGAAAACGTGTCTTTGGTGATCGTCCCGCGCGAGGAGCGCGCCGTCAGCGTGGCCGTGGCCCCGCGCTTCATCGCCGCAACGATTTTCGCGTCATCTTCTGCGGTCGGCGCCCAAGCGCCCTCATCCTGCGTGAACAGGGCAAAGGTCGAACCGCCGATGTCGACCTCGACCTCGGACCCCGACGCAAAGGGGTAACCGCCATCAAAGGACACCTGACCGTTCACGCCATTGCCCGGCGCATAGGTCACAAACAGCATGATATCGCCACGGTTCACCGATTTTGGGCGACCAGAGCTGTCAGTATTCAGGGTTTCCTTGGGAACAGACACAGCCCAGCAGCTTTTACTGGGCTGGCTTTCCTCAAACACATACCAATCGGTGTTTGCTGCCACCTGATTGGTGCTTTCCTGCGCCACCGCATGGCCCGCAGCCATCACGAATGCCACTGCAAGAAGACTCTTTTTCACGAAAACGCTCATTGATCTTTGCTGCCTCTAGCTGTCATTGGCCCGTCGTATTACGCCCCCGCAGTCTATAGCCCCGGTTGGCAGGCGTGATGAGACCTTTTTCCTTGGTTCCAAGGCACAGTAACGTAAATCCGCCGATTTGGAAAAGGCCCGTTGGCAGAAATTCGCTGAAACGTGAAGGCATTGGCACAATGCCGCGCTTTTGCCGAAAATCCCCGCGTGGGTGCGGCGCAGTTCGGCCTCAGAACCATTCCGCGATCAGCTTAAGCGCAAGGGCGGTCGACGCGATGACCAGCACCGGCTTGATCAGCCGTGCGCCCACTTTCGTGGCCAGCGTCGATCCGACATAGGCCCCGGCGATCTGCGCCAGCCCCATCGCCAGCCCCAGCATCCAAAGAGGCTTTGCCACCAGAATGAACCCGGTCAGCCCGCCGATATTTGAGGCGAAGTTCAGCAGCTTCGTATGGGCCGTGGCCTTGAGGATGCCATAGCCCGCGAGGCTGACAAAGCCGAGCATGAAAAACGCCCCGGTCCCCGGCCCCAGCAGCCCGTCATAAAAGCCAATCAACGGCACAAAACTGAGAGCGAACAGCAGCGGGGTGATGCGCTGCGTGCGGTCGACATCGGTCAAGCCGGGCCGAAAAGCAAAGAACAGCGCAATGCCGATCAGCAGGACCGGCAGGCCCAGCCGGATCACATCCGTGGGTAGGAAGCTGGCCAGAAGCGCCCCACATAGAGCCCCCAGAAAGGACAGGGCGGCGGACACGATTTGTTTGCGCAAATCGACATGTCCGGCGCGCGCATAGGTGATCGCGGCCATGCCGGCCCCGAAAAGACCCTGCACCTTGTTGGTGGCCAGCGCCGCGACCGGCGGCACGCCCGCCAGCATCAGCGCCGGTACGGTGATCAGCCCGCCACCGCCCGCAATACTGTCGACAAAGCCCGCGACAAAGGCGGCACCGACCAGCAGCATCAAGAGGTCCAGCGAGACCTCAAACATCCGCGAAGTCGGCCTTGGCGTAGCCCTGCACGTAGAGCAATGCGCTCAGATCGCCGTGATTGATGCGAATATCACATTCCGCGGCCACGCTCGGCTTGGCATGGAGCGCCACACCGGAGCCAGCCCGCGTCAGCATGCCCAGATCATTCGCACCATCGCCCACGGCAATCACATCGGCCTCACCGATCCCCAGACGCGCGGTGATTTCTTCGAGCGCCTGGACCTTGGCCTGACGCCCGAGAATCGGCAGGCCCGGCTTGCCCACGAGTTCCCCGTTTTCCACCAGGAGCGTATTGGCGCGGTTTTCATCGAACCCCAGCGTCTTTGCCACATATCCGGTAAAAGCTGTGAAGCCTCCGGACACCAGCGCACAATAGGCCCCGTCGCGCTTCATCGTGGCCAGCAGCGCCCTGCCGCCTGGCATGAAGGTGATCCGCTCGTCGATCACTTTCTGGATGACGCTTTCCGGCAGGCCCTTCAAAAGCCCGACCCGTTCGGTCAGCGCCCCTTCGAAATCCAGCTCGCCATTCATGGCTTTGGCGGTAATCTCTTTAACGTGGTCGCCAACGCCCGCGACATCGGCCAATTCGTCGATGCATTCCTGCTGGATCATGGTGCTATCCATATCCGCCAGGAGCATCTTTTTACGTCGATTTTCATAGGGTTGCACAATCAGGTCGATGCCCTGTGTCCGCAGCCCTTCCCAGACATCCCATTGGTTCGACGGCACGGCTTCGACCAGAAACTCCGCGGCCTCGCCCAGCGCGAGCCATTTCAGATCGCCGCCACCCCAGGCCGACCGCAACGCGTCAGCAGTCGACAGATTGAGCGCCGGTGCGGCGGGATTGGTCAGAAGGGTGACGACATACATGGCGGGCTCCGTTGCGGATCAATTTGTCGCCTGATACCGCGCCCCGCACGCGCATTCCAGCCCTATCCCATCCCGTCGTGCCCGGCCCACAGCAGGGTGGCAAAACAAAAGGGTCACAAAATTGGGAATTGCCAGATGGCCCCGAACCGGCTACATGCGGCGGCGGGACACCTCTCCCCAACGAGAGGCATTTATCTGGAAGGATACCAGCAATGGCACCTCATGCTCCGGCCGCGCGCCCGGCGAATCCGCGTTTTTCCTCTGGCCCCTGCGCCAAGATCCCCCATTTCTCCCTCGACATGCTTGCAGACGCCCCTCTGGGCCGGTCGCACCGCGCTGCAGTTGGCAAAGCCAAGCTGAAAGCCGCGATTGAAACGACCCGCGACGTGCTCGGCATTCCGGCCGACTACAAGATCGGTATCGTGCCCGCATCGGACACCGGTGCTGTCGAGATGGCCCTGTGGTCGCTTCTGGGCGAACGCAAAGCCACCATGTGTGCCTGGGAATCCTTCGGCTCCGGCTGGGTCACCGATGTGGTGAAGCAGCTCAAGATTGACGCTGAAGTCAAAACCGCTGACTACGGTCAGATCGTCGACTTTGCCGATATCGATTTCAACACCGATGTCGTGTTCACCTGGAACGGCACCACCTCCGGCGTGCGCGTCCCCAACGGCGACAACATCCCGGCGGATCGCGAAGGCCTGACCATCTGCGATGCGACCTCGGCCGCTTTCGCAATGGATCTGCCCTGGGACAAGCTCGATGTGACCACCTTCTCCTGGCAGAAGGTCATGGGCGGCGAAGCAGCCCACGGCATGCTGATCCTCAGCCCGCGCGCTGTCGAACGTCTGGAAAGCTACACCCCGGCCTGGCCGCTGCCGAAAATCTTCCGCCTGACCAAAGGTGGCAAGCTGATCGACGGCATCTTCTCCGGCGCAACGATCAACACACCCTCCATGCTGGCCGTCGAGGACTACCTCGTGGCACTGGACTGGGCGCAAAAAATCGGCGGCCTGCCGAAGCTGATCGAACGCTCCACCACCAATGCGAAAGTCCTCTGGGACTTCTGCGACCGCAACGACTGGATCGCCAATCTCGCCGAGGATGACGCGACCCGCTCCAACACCTCGGTCTGCCTGAAGTTCACGGATGAGCGCATCAAGGACGGTGCCGCTTTCGCCAAGGCCGTGGCCAAAAAGCTGGAAGACTACAACGTCGCCTATGATATCGGCGCCTATCGCGATGCTCCGGCCGGTCTGCGCATCTGGTGTGGGGCCACGATCGAATCCTCCGATATCGAAGCCCTGACACTCTGGCTCAAATGGGCCTTCGAAGAGTGCATTGCCGCGCAATAAGCGCACAAGATTTGCAGGACGTTTGACGGGCGGACCACGGTCCACGGTTCGCCCGCACCCCTCACAAAATTCAGATACATAAGGAGCCACACCCATGGCACCCAAGGTTCTCGTCTCCGACAAGCTTTCGGAAACCGCCGTTCAGATCTTTCGCGATCGCGGCATCGACGTCGACTTCATGCCGGAGCTCGGCAAAGACAAGGAAAAGCTGGCTGAAGTGATCGGCAAGTATGACGGCTTGGCGATTCGTTCGGCCACGAAAGTGACCCCGGCGCTGCTGGAACATGCTGACAACCTCAAGGTCGTCGGCCGGGCTGGCATCGGCACCGACAACGTCGACAAGGAAGCCGCGTCGAAAAAAGGCGTGATCGTGATGAACACGCCCTTCGGCAACATGATCACCACTGCCGAACACGCCATCGCAATGATGTTCGCCGTCGCCCGTCAGATCCCGGAAGCCTCGGCTTCGACCCACGCTGGCAAATGGGAAAAGTCCAAGTTCATGGGCGTCGAACTGACCGCCAAGACTTTGGGCGTGATCGGCGCCGGCAACATCGGCGGCATCGTCTGCAACCGCGCCCTCGGCCTGAAAATGAAAGTGGTCGCCTACGATCCCTTCCTGTCCGAAGAGCGCGCCGCAGAAATCGGTGTGGAAAAGGTCGAACTTGACGAGCTGCTCAAGCGCGCCGATTTCATCACCCTGCACGTGCCGCTGACCGACAGCACCCGCAACATCCTGTCCAAGGAAAACCTTGAGAAGACCAAGAAAGGCGTGCGCATCATCAACTGTGCCCGTGGCGGTCTTGTCGATGAGGTCGCCCTGGCCGAACTGCTGAAATCCGGCCATGTGGCTGGCGCGGCGTTCGACGTGTTCGCAGAAGAACCGGCAAAAGAAAACCCGCTGTTCAACCTGCCGAACGTGGTTTGCACGCCGCACCTTGGCGCCTCCACTACGGAAGCTCAGGAAAACGTGGCCCTGCAAGTGGCCGAGCAGATGTCCAACTACCTGCTGGACGGTGCCGTCGAAAACGCGCTGAACATGCCGTCGATGACCGCCGAAGAAGCCAAGGTCATGGGCCCCTGGGTCCAATTGGCCGAGGGTCTGGGCTCCTTCATCGGTCAGGTGACCGAAGAAGCCATCGAAACGATCAACATCACCTTCGACGGTGTCGCCGCCGACATGAACCTCAAGGCGCTTGAAGCGGCCGTGATCGCTGGCATCATGCAGGCCGTGAACCCGGATGTGAACATGGTGTCCGCGCCGCTGATCGCCAAGGACCGTGGCATCCAGATTTCGAAGACCACCCAGGACGCCTCCGGCGCCTTTGACGGCTTCATCAAGCTGGATATCCAGACCGTTGAAAAATACCGCACCATCGCGGGCACGGTCTTCTCGGACGGCAAGCCGCGTTTCATCCAGATCAAGGGCATCACCATCGACAGCGAGATGGGCGAACACATGCTCTACACCACCAACAAGGACGTCCCTGGCGTTTTGGGCAAACTCGGCACGCTGCTGGCGGAACACGACGAAAACATCGCCAACTTCACCCTGGGTCGCGCCGAAGAAGGTGGCGACGCGATCGCGATGACCTTCCTGGATACACCGATCAAAGCAGAAACCGTGAAGGCGCTGAAAGACACCGGGCTGTTCCAGCGCGTCATTCCGCTGCACTTCAAAGCCTAACGACTGCAACAGTCACGAAAAAATCACGAAGGGCCGCTGGACATTCCAGTGGCCCTTGGCGTTTTATGGCCGCGACAGGAGGCCACTATGCGCATCTACGCCATCGGCGATATTCACGGACAATTGGACATGCTCAAAGCCGCGCACGCGCGGATCGAAGCAGACAAGGCGCGGGTCGGAGATCCCGACGCGCAGATCATTCATCTTGGCGACTACACGGACCGGGGCCCCGACAGCAACGGGGTGATCCAGTATCTGATCGACGGCATCGCGGCAGGCAAACCCTGGCTGGCCATCCGCGGCAACCACGACCGCATGTTCAGCCGCTTCGTGCGCCATGGCATCGCCCATGATGCGCAGATCAAATCCGGGAAAAGCTGGCTTCATCCCGCATTGGGCGGCGTCGACACGCTGGCGTCCTACGGGGTCGACGCCGAAGACGGCGCCTTTGAACTGGCCCATTTCCGCGCGAAAAAGGCGGTGCCCGCAGCCCATGTCGACTTTATCGAAAACCTGCCGCTCAGCTATGACTGGAACGGCTATTTCTTTGTCCATGCCGGGGTGCGCCCGGGCGTGGCCTTCGAGGACCAGGAAGAAGAAGACCTGATCTGGATTCGCGAAGGCTGGCTCGACTATCATGGCAAGCTGCCCAGGATGGTGGTCCACGGGCATACGGCGCTTGATGAGCCGACTCACTTTGGCAATCGCATCGACATCGACAGCGGGGCGGGTTACGGACGCCCTCTGACGGCTCTGGTGATCGAGAATGGCGACGAAGAAGTGGTCACAGAAACGGGCCGCCGCCCCCTGACCCACGCCCTGCCCGGCTAAGACGGACGCAGCGTTTCCCTTTCCCTGTACGCCGGTCCGATTAGGATCGCGCCAAACGGAACAGGGAGGATCACATGTCCGATATCGTAATCTTGGGCGGCGCACGCACCGCCATCGGCAGCTTTGGCAAATCACTGGCAGGGGTGCGCCCCTCGGAACTGGGCGCATTGGTCACCAAGGCCGCCATGGAACGCAGCAGCGTGGAAGCCGGACAAATCGGCCATGTCGTCTTTGGCCATGTCATCAACACCGAACCCAAGGACATGTATGTGTCTCGTCTCTCGGCCATGGGCGCAGGCATTCCCGAAACCACCCCGGCGATGAACGTGAACCGGCTTTGCGGCTCCGGTGCGCAGGCGGTCGTATCCGCGGCACAGTCCCTGATGCTGGGTGACGCCGATTTCGCCGTCGCGGGCGGCGCCGAAGTCATGAGCCGGTCCCCCTACATCCTGCCCGCCGCACGCTGGGGCCAGAAGATGGGCGACACGGCAGCACAGGACATGATGCTGGGCGCACTGACCTGCCCCTTTGGCACCGGACATATGGGCGTGACCGCTGAAAACGTGGCCCGCGAAGATGCAATCACCCGCGAAGATCAGGACGCTTTCGCGCTGGAGAGCCAGACGCGGGCAACAAAGGCGATCGAAGCCGGCCTGTTTGCCGACCAGATCGTCCCGATTGAGGTGAAGGTCAAACGTGCCATGGTCGAATTCGCGACTGATGAGCACCCGCAGCCGACAACCGCGGAAGGTCTGGCCAAACTGCGTCCAGCCTTTGAAAAGGACGGCACTGTGACGGCAGGCAATGCCTCCGGCCTCAACGACGGGGCGGCGGCACTGGTCCTCGCGCGTGCCGAGGCTGCCGAAGCCGCCGGGCTGACTCCGAAATTCCGCATTTTGGGCTATGGCCATGCCGGTGTGCGCCCGGATGTGATGGGGCTGGGACCGATCCCCGCAGTGCAGAACCTCTGTGCCCGCACCGGGTTGAACGTCGGGGATTTCGACGTGATCGAAAGCAACGAAGCCTTCGCGGCACAGGCCATTGCTGTGAACCGCGCACTGGGTCTCGACACTGCCAAGGTCAACCCCAGTGGCGGGGCGATTGCTCTTGGCCACCCTGTCGGGGCCACGGGTGCCATTCTGGTGGTAAAAGCCATGTATGAGCTGGAACGCACCGGCGGCAAACGCGCACTGATCACCATGTGCATCGGCGGCGGTCAGGGCATCGCCGTCGCCATCGAACGGCTTTAAGAGCTCCTCCCGGGTCCGGCGGTCACGCAGCCTGAATGGCTGCCAGCATCGCCGGACCGAACCGTTCGGCAGATTTATCCCCCACGATCCGCGCAAAACCCGCCATATCGCGCGGGCGCTGACTGACCAGCCGCGCCAGTTGCGTCTGGCTGAGGCTCATGGGTTTCAAAGTGCCGCAGGCGCCGCGGGTCAGATCCATACTGATCCCCTGCAACTGATCAAAGAGATCGCCCTTGCCGGCACTGGCGGCGCGGCGCCGGGCCGGATGGACCTCGGGCGCAGGCGCCCCCAAGATCACCGACAGGAAGGCATCGCCGTAGCGTTCCAGCTTTTTCGCGCCGACACCGCCGATGCGGGCCATGGCGTCCAGTGTCTGCGGGCGGTTTTCGGCCATTTCGATCAACGTCCGATCCGCGAAGACAACATAGGCCGGGACACGCTGTTCCTCGGCCAGTGCGCGGCGCTTTGCCTTGAGCGCAGACAGGAGCGGCGCGTCCTCCTCGGACACCAGCGCCTTGGCGACAGGGCCCTTGCGCGCCTTGGCCAAAGTATCCTTGCGCAGGGTCACCTGCCCTTTGCCCTTCAGGATCGGCACTGCCGGTTCGGTCATGAACAAAGCCCCGTGCCGGTCCGGATTGGGGCGCAGCAGGTCGGCCCCCATCATCTGCCGGAAAATCGCGTTCCACTGGCGTTTGTCATATTCCTTACCGACACCGAAGACAGAGAGCTGGTCATGGTTCCACTGCCGCACCTTGTCGGTCAGCTTGCCCATCAGCACATCGATGAGATGGCCGGCCCCAAAGCCTTCGTCACAGCGGAGCACCGCCGACAGCGCTTTGCGCACCGCCGTGGTGCCATCGAACAGCTCCGGCGGGCTGTCGCACAGATCACATTTTCCGCAGGGCTCTGAGGTTTCGCCGAAGTAGGCCAGCAGGCTTTGACGGCGGCACCCCTGTGCCTCGGCCAAACCCAACAACGCGTTGAGCCGGGCATGATCTGCCGCGCGACGTTCCGCCGGGGCCGGGCTTTCATCGATCTGGCTGCGACGAAACCGGATGTCATCCGGACCAAACAGCGTCAGAGTCTCTGCCGGGGCACCATCGCGACCGGCCCGTCCGATTTCCTGATAATAGGCTTCAACGCTTTTCGGCAGATCCGCATGGGCCACCCAGCGGATGTCCGGCTTGTCGATCCCCATGCCGAAGGCCACCGTGGCCACCACGATCAGTTCGTCTTCCTGCTGAAAGCGCCGCTCCACATCGCGCCGGTCCTGCGGCTCCATGCCGCCATGATAGGCCAGCGCAAGCTGTCCGGCCTCATTCAGGGCCCGTGCGAGGCTTTCGGTTTTGGCCCGGGTGCCGCAGTAGACAATGCCCGACTGGCCTTTTCGGGCACGCGCGAAGTCCAGTATCTGACGGCGCGGGCTGTCTTTCACGGCAAAGGCCAGATGGATGTTGGGCCGGTCAAAGCCCCGCAGGAAAATCTCGGGAGCGATCCCGTCGAACAATCGGGCAACAATCTCATTGCGGGTTTCTTCATCCGCCGTGGCAGTGAAGGCAGCAACCGGCACGTCAAGCGCGCGTTTCAGCTCCCCGATGCGCAGATAATCGGGACGGAAATCATGCCCCCACTGCGACACGCAATGCGCCTCGTCCACCGCAATCAGCGACACGCCAGCGCGCCGCAACAAGGGCAGCGTCCCGCCCGACGCCAAACGTTCCGGCGCCATGTACAACAGTTTGAGACGCCCCTCGGAAAGGGCCTGAAAGACCTCGTCGGTCTCTTCCTCGGTGTTGCCCGAGGTCAGAGCACCGGCCTCAACCCCGGCGGCTTTGAGACCCTGCACCTGATCCCGCATCAGGGCAATCAGCGGTGAAATCACCACGGTCACACCATCGCGCACCAGCGCAGGAAGCTGAAAGCACAGAGATTTGCCGCCGCCCGTGGGCATGATGGCCAGTATGTTGCGACCGGCGCAAACGGCCTCGACGATGTCTTCCTGGCCGGGCCGAAAGGCGTCAAAACCGAAAACGGCTGAAAGAAGTTCCTGCGGCTGCGCCTGTGCCATGGGATGTGCGTGACCCTTGCTGTGTCTTTCGCGCAGAATCGCACGGGCGGCACCGGGTCTCAAGCCCCGTATCGCCGCAGTCTTCGCCCTCAGGTTCCTTCAGGCGCTTTGATCGCCAAGGCTACAGGCAAAGTCTTTAGAGGAAGTGATAGGCGTTGTTGCGGATGATGATTTCGATTGCATAGATCGCGATGAAAGCCACAAGCGGCGCCAGATCCAGCCCCTGCATCGGCGGCAGAATACTCCGGATCGGACGATAGATCGGTTCCAGCAGACGGTTCAGCCCCTGCCAGATCTGATAGATCATCGGCTGTCGCAGATTGAGCACCTGAAAGTTGATCAGCCAGCTCATGATGATCTGAACGATCATGACAAATTTGACCACGCTCAGGATCATCAGAATGATTTGCAAGACAGACAGCATATGTTCGGTTCCATGATTAACAGCCGTTCATTCACCTAAGGACTATACCCCTCTGGTGCAAGGCTTGGCTGTGCCGCAACGTTCACCTTGACCGGTTTTTACCGAATTGCGACACAGGCGCCATGTATCCATTTGTCCGAATGCTCCACCAAATCCGCCGCCATCGCAACTCGCCCCCACTGGGTCTGTTCGAAGCGCATGTTTCGCAACATTACTGCATGCCATGGGACATTGACCTGTGGATGGAGTTGAACAATGGGCGAACCCTGACCATCTTCGATCTTGGGCGCATCCCGATGTCGATCCGCAACGGCACCGCGAAAGCCGCCAAGGAAGGCGGCTATAGCATGGCCGTAGCCGGGGCCTCTGTCCGCTATCGTCGCCGGGTCACGACCTTTCAAAAAGTCGACATGTGGACCAAGACGACCTGCTTTGACGACAAGTTTCTCTACATCGAACAGTCGATGTGGGATCAAAAGGGCGAATGCTGCAACCACATCCTGTTGCGCGGCGCCGTGATCAAGAAACGCAAATTGGTGCCTCCGCAGGAGCTTTTTGAACGGATGGAGCCGGGGCTGGTCAGCCCGCCGATGCCGGACTGGGTCCGGAACTGGATCGACGCCGACAACACCCGGCCCTGGCCCCCGATCCGCGACTGAGCGAGACGCCTTCCTTAGGATAAGCATTGCGTGCCACGCGGTTTGGCTGTTCTATCCCTGCAGGCGAGGCGGGAGGAACAGATATGGGCACAGTCAGCCATAGAAAGCGCATCTGGGGATGGATGATGTTCGACTGGGCGACACAGCCCTTTCACACGCTGATCATCACCTTTATTTTCGGTCCCTATTTTGCCGAACAGGTCATTGCTGCGCTGACAGCCGGAGGCATGGATGCCGGCACGGCTAAGGCAGAAGCCCAATCAATCTGGGGCTATGGCCTCACGCTGTCCGGCCTGACCATCGCAGTTCTGGCCCCCATTTTGGGCGCAATCGCAGACAGCACTGGCCGCCGGATGCCATGGATCAAGGGGTTTTCGCTGGCCTATATCATTGGCGCCGCCGGTCTGTGGCTTGCCGCGCCGACCGACTTCCCCACGGTTCTTGTGCTGCTGTTCTTCGGCATCGGGCTGATCGGCACGGAATTCACCACGATTTTCACCAATGCACTGCTGCCCGCGCTTGGCACCCGCGACGAGATCGGCAAAATTTCCGGCTCGGGCTGGGCCTGGGGCTATGTTGGCGGGGTGCTCGCTTTGCTCCTGATGCTGCTGTTTTTTGCCGAAAACGCCGCCGGAGTGACGCTCCTAGGCAACCCGCCCCTGTTTGGGCTTGACCCGCTGTTGCGCGAAGGCACGCGCTTTGTCGGGCCCTTCGTGGCGCTGTGGTTTGCGATTTCGATGATCCCGTTTTTCTTATGGGTGCGCGAACCGCGCGACATGGCCCATAACGGCACAATTGCGCAGGGCCTGTCCGAACTGGGCGCGACATTGAAATCCCTGCCCTCCCGCAAATCGCTGTTTGCTTACCTCGCCTCTTCGATGTTCTACCGCGATGCGCTGAACGGCGTCTTCATCTTCGGCGGCATCTATGCCCTTGGCGCTCTGGAATGGAGCGTCGTGGATATTGGCGTCTTTGGCATTCTGGGGGCGGTCACAGGGGCGATTTTCGCCTATGCTGGCGGCTTTGCCGACACCCGCTTTGGCCCGAAGCCCGTTATAACCGTCACCATCGTGATCCTGATCGGCGTCTGCCTGACGATCCTGACAATCTCGCGCGAAAGCGTGTTGTTCTTCCCCGTGGAGACCACCAGCGCCCTGCCGGACATCGCATTCTACATATGCGGCGCCCTGATCGGGGCCTGTGGCGGGGTGCTGCAATCCGCCAGCCGCACCATGATGATCCGGCAAGCCGACCCGGAGCGCATGACCGAAGCCTTCGGCCTTTACGCGCTCTCTGGCAAAGCCACATCGTTTCTGGCCCCCGGTCTGATCGCGGTCGCCTCTGATATCAGCAACTCCCAGCGCCTCGGCATCACTCCGCTGATCGGGCTTTTCCTTTTAGGGCTCATCCTGCTAGCTTGGGTGCATCCGGAAGGTCGAGAGGTATCTGATGAAACGTAATTGGTTGGGGCTCATTGCCTGCCTTGTTCTGGCGGCCTGTGTGGGCAATGACGACGATCCGAGACCGTCTCCGCATAAGGTGACCGTGTCCTCATCCGACGGACGCCCGGCCAAGCAATTGTTTGGGCATGTTGCCGCGCCGTCGCATCAAAAAAGCACCCCGCTTGGATCCTATTCCAAAGGCTGCCTTGCAGGGGCCGAACAACTGCCCGAAACCGGCCCGACCTGGCAAGCCATGCGCCTGTCCCGCAACCGCAATTACGGCTATCCCGAACTGATTTCTTTTATCGAAGACCTGTCACGCAAAGCCGCGCGCCAACCCGGCTGGAACGGTCTTTATATCGGGGACCTGAGCCAACCCCGCGGCGGCCCGATGCTGACCGGCCACGCCAGCCACCAGATCGGTCTGGACGCCGACATCTGGATGCTGCCCGCGACCCGGCTTGATCTGAGCCGCGCAGAACGTGAAAGCCTGTCGTCGATCTCGACGCGCCGCGCCGCCGGCGCCTATGTCAACGACAACTGGACACCGCAGCACCAACAGATCCTGAAAGCCGCCGCCTCCGATCCGCGCGTGGCCCGGATTTTCGTTTTCCCCGGCGCCAAGGTACAGATGTGCAAGGATGAAACTGGCGACCGGTCGTGGCTGCGCAAGATCCGCCCTTGGTGGGGCCATCACTATCATTTTCATGTCCGCCTGAACTGTCCCAAGGGTGCAGCCAATTGCACCGATCAGGCCCCGCCGCCGCCCGGAGATGGCTGCGCCGATGCGCAGGAATGGGTCGATAACATCCTGAACCCACCGCCGCCGGATCCCAATGCGACCCCGGCCAAGCCGAAACCTCCGATCACGCTTGCGACCCTGCCCTCTCAATGCTCCTCCGTTTTGTCCTCGCGCTGATCCTCGGCCTTTTGCCCGCGCTGGCCACGGCGCAGAAGGCCGAATATCTCGGCACCTATTTCTGGACCTCTCAGAACAGCGATCTGGGCGGGCTCTCGGGGTTTGAACTGTCTTCTGACGGGCTAAAGTTCATCGCCCTGTCAGACCGGGCCCGTGTGTTCACAGGCCAGTTGACCCGCAACGCCAAAGGCGTCGTCACTGCCGCCTCCCTGCACAGCGATCTGCCCTTGCGAAATGCCGAAGGCGGGCCGTTGCCACGATATGGGGACGACTCCGAAGGGATTGCCCTGACCGAAGACGGTCGGGTCTATGTGTCCTTCGAAGGGCTGCACCGCGTGGCGGAACTGGACCTGAGTACAGGCAACACGCGCGATCTGCCCAAGCATGACGACTTCGCCGGGATGCAAAACAATTCCTCTCTCGAAGGTCTCGCCGCAGATCAAAACGGCACGCTCTACACGCTGCCGGAACGCTCCGGCGCAATCGGCCGCGCCTTCCCGCTCTATCGCTACCGCGCAGGACAGGGCTGGGACGCTCCCTGGAGCATTCCGCGAGACAGTAACACCGAGTTCCTGCCTGTCGGCCTCGACATCGGGCCGGATGGGCGATTGTACCTTCTGGAGCGTTGGTTCACCGGTGTCGGCTTTGCCAGCCGCGTGCGCCGCTTCGATCTGGGCCCGGAGGGTCCTACAAACGACACAGAACTGCTACGCACCTCCAATGCAACCCACGACAATCTTGAAGGCATCTCGGTCTGGCGTGACGACGCCGGCATACACATGACCATGGTGTCCGACGACAACTTCAAGTTCTTTCAACGCACCGAATTGGTCGACTACCTGATCCGCGAATAAGACTTGATCTTACGAAACCGCAGGGGTAAACGCCCCCATCGCCCCAGCAGGGGCCGAGTTGCCGTCACCTTCGATAAAAAACGGATCATATCATGACACGCATCCTTCCCGGCATTCTTGCCATGGCCGCCATCGTCGTGGCCTCAAACATCCTCGTGCAGTTCCTCATCCTCGATGGGCTGCTGACATGGGGCGCCTTCACCTATCCTTTCGCCTTTCTCGTCACCGACGTTATGAACCGTGTCTATGGCGCGGCCTCTGCCCGAAAAGTGATCCTAGCCGGCTTCGTCACCGGTATCATCTGCAGCCTGATCGGCACCCAGATCACCCTGCAGGGCGATGGCTATACCTACCAGGCCGTGGCACTGCGCGTGGCCGTCGGATCTGCGACCGCCTTCCTTGTTGCTCAGCTTGTAGACGTCTTCGTCTTCGACCGTCTGCGCGGCGGGACATGGTGGCGCGCGCCGCTGACCTCGACCGTTGTCGGATCGGCCCTCGACACAGCGATCTTTTTCACCCTGGCCTTCTCCCAGAGCATCACCTTGTTCGGTACGAGTGCCGATATGGAAATTTCCTGGGGCTGGGAAAGCGCACCCTTCATGACCTTCGGCGCACCCATGCCGCTCTGGATCTCGCTCGCCGTGGCCGATTGGAGTGTCAAACTTGCCCTTTCCTTGGTCGCGCTGCTGCCATTTCGCCTAATCGTTGGGCGCCTCGCGGCACGTATGGTATAATTTTACTTGCCATATACCAAATCTGTGCCACCATTATCCTATCGGCAATTCATCGAAAGGAGGTGGTCCAGTGTCTAGAGTGATGTTGGAGAGTGAGGTCAAGACAGTCGGAGGGGCCGCCACCTAGAGGCAATCTTCTAGTGTGAAACACTTCTGATTGGGCTTTCCTAACTGGCCCACTTCCATGATCTCGAAGGGCTGCTGATCTGGCAGCCCTTTTCCATTTTTGCCCTTTCGCAACGGCCCCGCTATAACAGGGCAAAAGACGCATGCGGCCGGGACACCGCCCATCGTCGTTTCACCTTCCGCTGCCACAACACTGCCAAGAGCCGACATGCCCCTGACCATCACCGATCAGATCGAAATCGCCGACTGGGAATTGACGGAACAATTCGTCCGCAGTTCCGGTCCAGGCGGGCAGAACGTCAATAAGGTGTCGACAGCAGTGGAATTGCGCTTCGAAGCGGCCCGATCCCCGCATCTGCCCGATCCCGTGAAAAACCGCCTGCGCCGGATTGCCGGGCGACGCTGGACCAAGGACGGAGCGCTTGTGATGTTCTGCGACGAAACCCGTCATCAGGCGCGCAACCGCGAAATCGTCCGGGAACGCTTGGCGGAGTTGATCCGCGAAGCGTTGGAAAAACCGAAACGGCGGATCAAAACCAAACCCACACGTGGCAGCATTGAACGACGCATCAAGGCCAAGAAGGAACGCAGCGAAGTGAAGAAGCTGCGCGGGCGGATCGAGTAGCCTTGAATCCAGCGACGGAATCCAGCCACAAGCGCGAGCAGCGCCTTTTGGTGCGCTAATGTTTTGATATTATTTTTTGGGAATTTATTCGACTGGTTGCGGGAGTAGGATTTGAACCTACGACCTTCAGGTTATGAGCCTGACGAGCTACCGGGCTGCTCCATCCCGCGACAGTGTCGATTATTGTGACGTATCGTTTAGAGAGATTAAGGGGTTTTTATTAGGTTTGGCGGTGACCTACTCTCCCACGACTTAAGTCGCAGTACCATTGGCGCGAACGTGCTTAACGGCCGAGTTCGGGATGGGATCGGGTGTTTCACTGTTGCTGTGACCACCAAACCGAATAAAAACCCCATTATCCTCGTATTGAGGATGCCCAAGTCAAGTGATTTTATGTGTATGCTTTTGATATTGATGAGTAATTGCAGTTTTCAGTTTTGCTTTTACTGGATCAAATCAAGCCTATCGGGCAATTAGTACCGGTCAACTGAGTACATTGCTGCACTTACATCTCCGGCCTATCGACGTGGTGGTCTTCCACGGCCCTCAGGGATACCTTGTTTTGAGGGGGGCTTCCCGCTTAGATGCCTTCAGCGGTTATCCTTTCCGATCATAGCTACCCAGCACTGCTATTGGCATAACAACTGGTCCACCAGTGGATCGTTCACCCCGGTCCTCTCGTACTAGGGGCAACTCCTCTCAAGTATCCTACACCCACGGCAGATAGGGACCGAACTGTCTCACGACGTTCTAAACCCAGCTCACGTACCTCTTTAAACGGCGAACAGCCGTACCCTTGGGACCTGCTCCAGCCCCAGGATGAGATGAGCCGACATCGAGGTGCCAAACACTGCCGTCGATATGGACTCTTGGGCAGTATCAGCCTGTTATCCCCGGCGTACCTTTTATCCGTTGAGCGATGGCCCTTCCACTCGGGACCACCGGATCACTATGGCCGACTTTCGTCTCTGCTCGACTTGTCAGTCTTGCAGTCAGGCTGGCTTCTGCCATTGCACTCAACGAGCGATTTCCGACCGCTCTGAGCCAACCTTCGCGCGCCTCCGTTACTCTTTGGGAGGCGACCGCCCCAGTCAAACTACCCGCCACACAGGGTCCCGGATCCGGATAACGGACCGCGGTTAGACATCAAGCAGAACAAGGGTGGTATCTCAAGGGAGGCTCCACCGGGACTGGCGTCCCGGTTTCAAAGCCCACCACCTATCCTGCACATGTTCGGCCTAATGCCAGTGTGAAGCTGTAGTAAAGGTGCACGGGGTCTTTCCGTCTAACCGCGGGAAGCCTGCATCTTGACAGGCAATTCAATTTCGCTGAGTCGATGTTGGAGACAGCGGGGAAGTCGTTACGCCATTCGTGCAGGTCGGAACTTACCCGACAAGGAATTTCGCTACCTTAGGACCGTTATAGTTACGGCCGCCGTTTACCTGGGCTTCAATTCGGAGCTTGCACTCCTCCTTTTAACCTTCAGGCACCGGGCAGGCGTCAGACCCTATACGTCGTCTTGCGACTTCGCAGAGCCCTGTGTTTTTAGTAAACAGTCGCCACCCCCTGGTTTGTGCCCCCAGCCAATACTTGCGTAGAAACTGGGCCTCCTTCTCGCGAACTTACGGAGGTATTTTGCCGAGTTCCTTCAACATCGTTCTCTCAAGCGCCTTGGTATTCTCTACCAGTCCACCTGTGTCGGTTTAGGGTACGATCTCATGAGAGGCTATTTCCAGGGACCGCTGAGCTGCCCATTCAATCCGATAAGGATGAACAACCTTTGCGATCCGTCACTTCTCTCTGGCTCAGGAATATTAACCTGATTCCCATCGACTACGCCTTTCGGCCTCGCCTTAGGGGTCGGCTTACCCTGCTCAGATTAGCTTTAAGCAGGAACCCTTGGACTTTCGGCGACAGGGTCTCTCACCCTGTTTGTCGCTACTCATGTCATCATTCTCACTAGTGATCTCTCCACCGGATCGTTCACACGCCGGCTTCACAGAAAGCCTCTTGTGTCCAAGCCTTCCGAAGAAGGTAAGGACACATGAGACTATGTCACACTACGCTCTGCTACCATGCCTTACGGCATCCTCAGCTTCGGCTCATGGCTTGAGCCCCGTTACATCTTCGCCGCAGGACAACTTATCTAGACCAGTGAGCTGTTACGCTATCTTTAAAGGATGGCTGCTTCTAAGCCAACCTCCTGGTTGTTTTGGTCGTCCCACCTGCTTTCCCACTTAGCCATGAATTAGGGGCCTTAGCTGGAGGTCAGGGTTGTTTCCCTCTCCACTACGGGCGTTAGCACCCGCAGTGTGTCTGCCATCTAGTACTCCCGGGTATTCGGAGTTTGGTTAGGATCAGTAAGCCTGTGGGGCCCCATTACCCATCCAGTGCTCTACCCCCCGGGGTATTCGGATGACGCTCTACCTAAATAGATTTCGCAGAGAACCAGCTATCTCCGAGTTTGATTGGCCTTTCACCCCTAGGCACAACTCATCCCGACCTTTTTCAACAGGTGTGGGTTCGGACCTCCAGTAAGTGTTACCTTACCTTCATCCTGGTCATGCCTAGATCACTCGGTTTCGGGTCTGATCCCACGAACTCATGCGCCCTATTAAGACTCGCTTTCGCTGCGCCTACACCTAACGGCTTAAGCTTGCTCGTAAGACCAAGTCGATGACCCATTATACAAAAGGTACGCCGTCAGATCTCGAGGATCCTCCGACTGCTTGTAGGCGTCCGGTTTCAGAAACTGTTTCACTCCCCTCGTCGGGGTGCTTTTCACCTTTCCCTCACGGTACTGGTTCACTATCGGTCAGTAAGGAGTACTTAGCCTTCGGGGGTGGTCCCCCGATCTTCAGACAGAATTTCACGTGTTCCGCCCTACTTAATACGTCAATCAAAGCTTCCTGTACGGGGCTGTCACCCGCTATGGCCAGACTTTCCAATCTGTTCCAGTCACTTCTCATGCTCGGCTGGTTCCCGTTCGCTCGCCGCTACTAGGGAAGTCTCTATTGATGTCCTTTCCTCCGGGTACTTAGATGTTTCAGTTCCCCGGGTTTGCTCTTAAAACCCTATGTATTCAGGTCTTAAGTACCTGTCTCAGCAAGATATTGATTACCAGGGTAACAATATCGAACTGTCAGGTGGGTTCCCCCATTCGGAAATTCATGGATCAAAGCCTATTCTCAGCTCCCCATGACTTATCGCAGAGTATCACGTCCTTCATCGCCTCTTACTGCCAAGGCATTCACCAAACGCCCTTCTCGCGCTTGATTTGATCCAGAAAGAGCAAAACTGCATCCGAAGATGCGCCATTTTGCAGGCCGTACAAGCTGGTAAGATGCACGGCGCGCTTTCCAAACCAAAAGCATACATTTTCCCGCTCGCTTCATGTCGGTGAAGCGAACTTTAGTGCCACTTTCTCTCGAAAGTGCACTTGGTTAGTGTACTTGACTTGGGCAACATCATCTTTTCGCGCCGCGATATGCCTTGCAGTCCGAGGAAAGGACCGCAAATCACCTTCCCTCAAGGGGAAGCGACGGAGGTTCACCCATACTCGGGCAACCAACGATGTTGCAATTTAATCTCTCTATACGATGTCAATGCGTCCGAATGGACGAGTAAGCACTGAGACAGTGCTTACTGATGCATTCGATGGCGATCTTGAAGAATGGTGGGTCGAGGAGGACTTGAACCTCCGACCTCACGCTTATCAGGCGTGCGCTCTAACCACCTGAGCTACCGACCCAGAGATTTGCGCAAAGCGCAAACTCGTCGTCGCAGCAGTGCCTTTCCGCTCGAAAGGTCACGAGAGCGACCAGCCCGTCGTGGTTACTTGGGCCACTATCTGGTGGAGCCTATCGGGATCGAACCGATGACCCTCTGCTTGCAAAGCAGATGCTCTCCCAGCTGAGCTAAGGCCCCAGAAGCAACCGCGAGGGCTGCTTGGAATTCCGAAGAGATATGAGGACGGCCTGGCCGAGTTTGACCAACTATTGTTGATCTTATGCTACTAAGTAGCTGCTAAGTGACTTACGAGGAAGAGCAAGCTCTTCTTACTAAAGTCATCCTTAGAAAGGAGGTGATCCAGCCGCAGGTTCCCCTACGGCTACCTTGTTACGACTTCACCCCAGTCGCTGAGCCTACCGTGGTCCGCTGCCTCCAAAAGGTTGGCGCACGGCCGTCGGGTAGACCCAACTCCCATGGTGTGACGGGCGGTGTGTACAAGGCCCGGGAACGTATTCACCGCGTCATGCTGTTACGCGATTACTAGCGATTCCGACTTCATGGGGCCGAGTTGCAGACCCCAATCCGAACTGAGACAGCTTTTTGGGATTAACCCATTGTCACTGCCATTGTAGCACGTGTGTAGCCCAACCCGTAAGGGCCATGAGGACTTGACGTCATCCACACCTTCCTCCCGCTTATCACGGGCAGTTTCCCTAGAGTCCCCGGCCAAACCGCTGGTAACTAAGGATGTGGGTTGCGCTCGTTGCCGGACTTAACCGAACATCTCACGACACGAGCTGACGACAGCCATGCAGCACCTGTCACTGGTCCAGCCGAACTGAAGGAAACGATCTCTCGTAACCGCGACCAGGATGTCAAGGGTTGGTAAGGTTCTGCGCGTTGCTTCGAATTAAACCACATGCTCCACCGCTTGTGCGGGCCCCCGTCAATTCCTTTGAGTTTTAATCTTGCGACCGTACTCCCCAGGCGGAATGCTTAATCCGTTAGGTGTGTCACCGAATTGCATGCAACCCGACGACTGGCATTCATCGTTTACGGTGTGGACTACCAGGGTATCTAATCCTGTTTGCTCCCCACACTTTCGCACCTCAGCGTCAGTATCGAGCCAGTAAGCCGCCTTCGCCACTGGTGTTCCTCCGAATATCTACGAATTTCACCTCTACACTCGGAATTCCACTTACCTCTCTCGAACTCAAGACTAGCAGTATCAAAGGCAGTTCCAGGGTTGAGCCCTGGGATTTCACCTCTGACTGACTAATCCGCCTACGTGCGCTTTACGCCCAGTAATTCCGAACAACGCTAACCCCCTCCGTATTACCGCGGCTGCTGGCACGGAGTTAGCCGGGGTTTCTTTACCTGCTACAGTCATTATCTTCACAGGCGAAAGAGCTTTACGACCCTAAGGCCTTCATCACTCACGCGGCATGGCTAGATCAGGGTTGCCCCCATTGTCTAAGATTCCCCACTGCTGCCTCCCGTAGGAGTCTGGGCCGTGTCTCAGTCCCAGTGTTGCTGATCATCCTCTCAAACCAGCTATAGATCGTAGGCTTGGTAGGCCATTACCCCACCAACTACCTAATCTAACGCGGGCCGATCCCTCACCGAAATTCTTTCCCCCAAAGGGCGTATACGGTATTAAACCCAGTTTCCCGGGACTATTCCGTAGTGAAGGGTACGTTCCCACGCGTTACTAACCCGTCCGCCGCTAGATCCGAAGATCTCGCTCGACTTGCATGTGTTAGGCCTGCCGCCAGCGTTCGTTCTGAGCCAGGATCAAACTCTCAAGTTGAAATGATGTTGCCATCATAACCTTGACGTCGAACCTCTGCACATCACTCCTGAAACCGGCAAAGGTCCCAGGAAACTGTTTCTCGTGCTTGGTATCAAAGATACCGAAAGCCGACAAACAGTGAAGCTGACACTCTATAATCGGACCGAAATCCTAAGAGTGCGATATACAGACGTTCTTGTCGTTAAGACCAAACCGCCCACATATCTCTTCGTTCATCTATCAATTTCAAAGAGCCAGAGACAAAAACCAGACCAGTGCGCCCTAACTTGCGGCGCGCCCGCCCAGATCTGCCTCAAAATTTCTGCCTCGCTTCCCGTCCAAGCCACCCTTCCGAGCGTCCCGGCCAGTCCGTCTGGCGCCCCAGCCGCGCTGTCTGCGCCGCCGGTGAAGGGGGTTCTAGTCCCAGTGATCAAAACCCGCAAGCGATTTTTCAAAAGAAAATACAAAAATCCAAAATATTACAATCAAGTACTTGTTTATATTGCGTTTATTTTGAAAAATTTCTTTGATTTTCCTAGTTGATGCCGCGAAACCGCCCCGGCTCCGCTGCGCCGCAGAGAAACAGATTGCCGTTCTCCACAGCCCTCGACGCAACATTTGGTAGCGCCCAAGCTTTCTACCCCAAATCACCCCCGCATTTCGAAGAGAATCCTTGGAACACTCCCCCTCGAAATCGATTCACCTCACTCGCACCGACTCGCGACCCGGCAAAAACCGGCGATAGGGCAGTCGCAAGGCCAGAAGGATCAGAATGGCCCCCAGATAGAGCAGCGGCTCCAACTGCCACCCCTTGCGCAGCATCACGAAATGAATGCCGCCCAGAAGCACGGCCGGATAGACGAGCCAGTGCAGCCGACGCCAGTTCCGGCCCAGTTTGCGGATCGCGGCATTATAGGAGGTCGCGGCCAGCGGGATCAGCAGGGCAAAACCGGCCATGCCGATGGTGATATAGGGGCGTTTGTAGATGTCGGCGACGATCTGTCTGGGGATCTGCACGTCCAGAACGACCCAGACCAGAAGGTGCAAAAAGATGTAGAAGGCTGCGATCAACCCCAGCGCACGGCGAAACCTGATCAGATTCACCCCCGCATAGCGCCGCAACGGGGTGATGCAGAGCGAGGCGATCAGAACCTGCAAGCCCAACTCACCGATCTGATGCTCCATCGCTTTGACCGGATCGACCCCCAGCCGCCCGTTCAGCGCCGCATAGAACAGCCAGACCGGTGGAACCAGCGCACCAAGATAAAGCGGCCATGTCGGAAAGCGCCGCGCGGCCCGGTTGATCGTGTCCTGCACCATCAATAGTTCGCCTTCAGATCCATGCCCGAATAGAGACTGGCCACCTGGTCTTCATAACCGTTGAATTTCAAGGTCGCGAGACGCGAGGCGAACAGCCCCGCACCGATCCGCCGCTCCGTGGCCTGCGACCAGCGCGGATGGCTCACCTCGGGGTTCACATTGGAATAGAACCCATATTCACGATGATTGGTGCGTTTCCAAGTGTTGACCGGCTGGTCATCGGTCAGGGTGATCTTGACCACCGACTTGATCGACTTGAAACCGTATTTCCACGGCACGACCAGTCTGAGCGGCGCGCCGTTCTGATTGGGCAGTTCGCGCCCGTAAAGCCCGGTCGCCATGATCGTTAGCGGATGCATCGCCTCATCCAGACGCAGCCCCTCCACATAGGGCCAGTCGAGGATGGGACGGTTCTGTCCTGGCATTTCCTCGGGGCGATAGAGTGTTTCGAAACGCACATATTTGGCAGAGGGCTGCACGCCGGCAAGGTCCAGAAGCTGGTTCAGTTCGAAACCGTTCCAGGGAATGACCATGGACCAAGCTTCGACACAGCGAAACCGATAGATCCGCTCGTCAATATCCATCTTGGACAGAATATCGCCCAGATCATAGCTTCCGGGACGCTCCACCAGGCCATCGATCTGCACCGCCCAGGGATCTGTCGTCAGAGTATGCGCATTGCGGGCCGGATCTTCCTTGCCGGTGCCGAATTCGTAGAAATTGTTATAGGTGGTGATCTCTTCGAATGTGTTCGGTGCCTCTGTGGTGTCATAGCCGCGAATTTCAAATTCGGGCATGTCCTGGGCACGCAGGCCGGATGCGGCCAGCATCCCCGCACCGGTCAACCCGGTCAAAAGCGCCCGGCGATTCATATAGCTGCGCTCTGGCGTGACCGCCGAATAGGGCAGATTGTAGCTCTGTCTGGTCATCGTCTTTCCCTCCCGATCTTTGGTTCAAGGTAGAGCGGGCAGAGACGACCACCAAACAAACACATGTCACATCTACGTTGGCGAATTGTAACTTGGGAACAATTTGTTCATCGGGACCGAGCTGCCATCCGCCTGGACGATACGCACATGACGCCGCCGCATCTGACGCGGCTCCAGAACCCCGACCGAATGCGCGATCATCTCCAGTTCATGGATCGAGGCCTTCGCATAGGCGGCGACTTTCTTGTATTTGTCCTGCACCACAAGCCCTGCCTGCAGATGCGGATCATGGGTGGTGATCCCGGTCGGGCAGGTGTTCTTGTTGCATTTCAGCGCCTGGATACAGCCCAGTGAGAACATGAAGCCCCGCGCGGAGGTCACGAAATCCGCTCCGGCACAGATTGCCCAGGCGATGTCGGCCGGATTCACCAGCTTCCCGGCTGCGATGATGCGAATGCGGTCGTGCAGACCGTATTTGTCGCGCAGGTCGCAGATGCGCGGAAGCGCTTCGCGGATCGGCATCCCCACCAGATCGATCAGAGGCATCGGCGCGGCCCCGGTCCCGCCTTCGCCACCGTCGATGGTGATGAAGTCCGGGGCACATTCTGCACCGCGTTCCTGAATCAGGGCAAAGAACTCCTCCCAGGGCTCGGATGAACCGACCACGAATTTGAAGCCGACGGGTTTGCCCGTGACATCGCGGATGTGGTTGATGAAATCCAGCAGATCACCGAAGTCATCGACCTCGCGGTGGCGGTTCGGGGAAATGCCGTCTTCGCCCGGTTTCAAACCACGGATCTGCGCGATCTCCGGCGTGATCTTGGCGGCGGGCAGAATACCGCCCTTGCCCGGCTTGGCGCCCTGCGACAGTTTGATTTCAAACATACGCACGGTTTCATGGGCAGCCATCCCACGCAGCTTGTCATCGTCGAGGTTGCCCGCCTCATCGCGCATGCCGTATTTGGCGGTGCCGATCTGATAGACAAGATCCGCGCCCCCTTCGAGATGGAAGGGCGACAGGCCCCCTTCCCCGGTGTTCAGCCAGATCCCCGCTTCTTTCGCGCCCTTGGACAGGGCCAGAACCGCGGGTTTGGAAATCGCGCCAAAGGACATGCCCGAGATATTGAAAATCGACCGCGCCGTATAAGGCACGCGGCAATGCTGCCCGATGACCATCGGTTCGGTCACGGCAAACTGGTCGTCCAGCGGCGGGAAAGCGGCATTCACGAAAATCGGCGTGCCCGGAATGGTCAGGCTGCGGGTCGAACCGAAGGCGACCGTATTGCCCTTACCGTCCGACGCCCGATAGATCCAGTCGCGCTGCGCCCGGTTGAAGGGCATCTCTTCGCGATCCATCGCGAAGAAATATTGCCGGAAGAATTCGCCCAGCGTTGAAAACCAGTGTCGGAAATGCCCGATCACCGGATAATTGCGCAGGATCGCATCGCGTGTCTGGCGTTTGTCCAGAATATAGAGCGCGAGGGCAGCCAGAGCCAACACACCAATCGCAACCACAAACAGCAGCGCCAGAACCTGCAGCGCCATCATCGCCCAATGCCAGAAAGTCATCGCCTCTTCCCTTTGCACAATCTTTGAGCTGACCCTGACATATGCATCACGGAAGACAACCGGAATTGCACGTGTGTTAGCGCAAACCTGATCGCCCCGAGCGCCGCAATACGAAGGTCACAAAAAACCGGCCCGAAAAATCCGGGCCGGTTTCGATCTCACACTCTGTGCGCCGCCTTGCAGCAGGCACGCTTAATGCACAACCGCATCATCCGGTTTCGGACGTGCGCTGGCACCGGTTTTCTCACCGATGATCAGCCCATCAGAGCCGGCACGTACCGGCACAGTCGACCCATCAAGCAGCTCGCCCGCCAGCAAAAGTTCGGCCAGAGGATCCTGCAGCGCACGCTGGATCACACGTTTCAGCGGACGAGCCCCAAAGACTGGGTCATAGCCTTCATCGGCCAGCCACTGTTTGGCACTGTCATCCACCGCCAGCGAGATATCGCGTTTCGCCAGACGTTTTTCCAACCGCGCAAGCTGGATCTCGACGATCCCGCCCATATCCTGACGTCCCAGACGGTCAAAGATGATGGTTTCATCCAGACGGTTCAGGAATTCAGGCCGGAAATGCGCCCGGACCGCGTCCATCACATCCCGTTTCGCCGCAGCGCTGTCGGCCCCATCGGGCAACTGGCTCAGAGCTTGAGCGCCAAGGTTCGACGTGAGGATGATCAGCGTCTGTTTGAAGTCCACGGTACGGCCCTGACCATCGGTCAGCACACCATCGTCGAGAACCTGCAACAGCACGTTGAACACATCCGGGTGAGCCTTTTCGACCTCGTCGAACAGCACGACCTGATAAGGCCGACGCCGCACGGCTTCGGTCAGCACACCGCCTTCGTCATACCCGACATAGCCCGGCGGCGCCCCGATCAGACGCGCGACCGCGTGTTTCTCCATGAACTCCGACATGTCGATGCGGACCATCGCATTGTCGTCGTCAAACAGGAACTCGGCCACGGCTTTCGTCAGCTCGGTCTTCCCGACCCCGGTCGGCCCGAGGAAGAGGAACGACCCCAGCGGACGGTTTTCGTCATTGAGCCCTGCCCGCGCACGGCGCACCGCATTGGCGACCGCATGCACAGCGGCTTCCTGACCGATGACCCGTTTGTGCAGGCCATCTTCCATCCGCAGGAGTTTCTCCCGCTCGCCTTCGAGCATTTTCGACGTCGGAATACCGGTCCAGCGTTCGACCACTTCGGCGATCTGTTCGGGGCGCACGGCCTCTTCGACCATGAGCTCCCCGTCCATATCTGCCTCGGCAGCTTCTGCTTCGGCCAGCTGTTTTTCCAGCTGCGGGATCACGCCGTAGCTCAACTCCCCGGCTTTCGCCAGATTGCCTTCGCGTTTGGCGATCTCCAGATCCGCCCGCGCCCGGTCGAGTTTCTCTTTCAGATCCCGTGCGCCTTCCAGTTTCTGACGCTCGGCCTCCCATTTGGCGGTCATCGAAGACGACTGTTCCTGCAAGGCAGACAGTTCCTCTTCCAGTTTCTCCAAACGGCTTTGCGAGGCCGCATCATCCTCTTTCTTCAGCGCTTCGGCTTCGATCTGAAGCTGCAGGATCTGACGGTCGAGTTGGTCAAGCTCTTCGGGCTTGCTGTCGACCTCCATGCGCAGACGGCTGGCCGCCTCATCCACAAGGTCGATGGCCTTATCCGGAAGGAAACGGTCTGTGATGTAGCGATGGCTGAGGGTTGCTGCCGCCACCAGCGCGCTGTCGGAAATCCGCACGCCGTGGTGGAGTTCGTATTTCTCCTTAATCCCACGCAGGATCGACACCGTATCTTCGACCGTCGGTTCCTCGACCACGACGGGTTGGAACCGGCGGGCCAGCGCCGCGTCTTTTTCGACGTATTTGCGATACTCGTCCAGAGTGGTCGCACCGATACAGTGCAGCTCACCGCGCGCCAGCGCCGGTTTGATCAGGTTGGCCGCATCCATCGCGCCATCGGTTTTCCCCGCCCCCACAAGGGTGTGGATTTCATCAATGAACAGAATGATCTCGCCAGCCGCAGCCTCGATTTCCTTCAGAATGGATTTCAGCCGCTCTTCGAATTCACCACGGTATTTTGCACCCGCAATAAGCGCGCCCATATCGAGCGCAAGAAGTTTCTTGTTGCGCAGACTTTCCGGCACGTCGCCATTGATGATCCGCAGGGCAAGCCCTTCTGCAATCGCGGTTTTCCCGACGCCCGGCTCCCCAATCAGAATCGGGTTGTTTTTCGTGCGCCGCGACAGAACCTGCATGGAGCGGCGAATTTCTTCGTCCCGCCCGATGATCGGATCGATTTTGCCTTCTTCAGCGGCCTCGGTGAGGTCACGCGCATATTTTTTCAGCGCCTCATAGCCGTCTTCCGCAGAGGCACTGTCAGCCGTGCGCCCCTTGCGAATGTCGTTGATCGCAGCGTTGAGTTTTTTAGCGTCCACGCCACCGGCGTCCAGCGCCTCTTTGGCTTTGGATTTCACAACGGCCAAAGCTGTCAATACCCGCTCGACCGGCACAAAGCTGTCCCCGGCTTTCTTGGCGAGCTTTTCTGCCTCGTCCAGCACCTCGGCAAGGCTGCGATCCAGATAGACCTGCCCCGCGTCGCCGCTAACCTTGGCGATTTTGCCCAGCGCAGCATCGACCGCCGCGCGCACCAGTTTCGGGTCGCCACCCGCCTTGGCAATCAGGTTGGACGCAAAGCCTTCTTCGTCGTCCATCAGAGCTTTCAAAAGATGTTCGGGGACCAGCCGTTGATGCTGTTCACGCATCGCAATGGTCTGTGCCGCCTGAATAAATCCGCGCGCACGTTCGGTGAACTTCTCCATGTTCATACCGTCTCTCCTTTCAACAAGCGTCCCGGTTCATAAAGCGCCCGCTGTGCGGCACGCCGTGGGTCGGGACCTTGATCTTTAAATGGGATCTGCACCCACCCCCTGCAAGAGGGAGTGTTGCCAAATGGGAACATTTTTATGCGCTGTGCGTTGAGGGTCAAACAGGCAAAGGACACAGATATGACTTCCTACGGAGCCGACATTCAGGGCCTGCATTACAACGCGGCAGAGCAAAGCTATGAGGCCCGCGTCATCTTTCACGAAGGTGCCGACCGCGTCACCTATCCGGTGGACCTCAACGTCCCGATCACCGCAGATTTTGCGGCCGTGTCGCGCGGCTTGGTGCTGCGAGCACGCGCGATGCGGGCGCAGGATCGCGGCGCAAATCTGGCGCATCTGAAACTGACAGCCACGCAGGCCGCCCAACACGGACGTCTGGAGCGCATGCGGCACACTTGACGTGGCAGCCCTGAGCGCGCATGGAAAGGCGACTTTTCTTCAGGAGAACGCGCCATGACCGCCACGCCGCAGACCGACGACCGTTTGATTGTAGCCCTCGACGTGCCCAACGTCGTGATGGGGATGGAGCTTGCCACCAAGATCGGCGATGCGGCCTCTTTCTATAAAATCGGTCTGGGCATGCTGACCGGTGGCGGGCTGGCGCTGGCCAATGAGCTGAAACAGGAACAGGGCAAACGCATCTTCCTGGACATGAAATTTTTCGACATCGGCGCCACCGTGGAAAATGCGGTGCGCGGCGTGGCGCAATACAATCTGGATTTCCTGACCGTCCACGGCGACCCCTATGTCGTCAAAGCCGCCAAAGAGGGGGCGTCTGGCTCGGACACGAAAATCCTCGCGGTCACCATCCTGACGTCGCTGGACCGTGACGATCTGGACGGCGCTCTGATCAAGGATGGCGACATTCGTGATCTGGTACAGGAACGCGCAGGCAAGGCCTTTCTGGCAGGCGCCGACGGTGTCATCGCCTCGCCACAGGAAGCCGCAATGATCCGCGCCCTGCCCGAGGCCGAAGGACGCCTGATCGTGACGCCCGGCGTGCGCCCGGCCGGTGCGGCTCTGGGCGATCAAAAACGTGTCGCTACCCCTGCACAGGCCATTCACGATGGGGTCGACCACATCGTCGTGGGTCGTCCGATCTGGCAAAACGCCGATCCGCGCGCGGCGGCTTTGGAGATTCAGAAAGAAATCGCGGCGGCCAGCGCCTGAGGGGCAGACCGGCACAACACCGGTCAATACAGCACAAACGGCGCCTGTCAAAGGCGCCGTTTTTCATGCTGTCATACACAGAACAGACCCCGGATAGATTACTCGGCAGGGGCCTCAGCCGCTGAACCAGACGTTTCCGCAGGCGCTTCATCCGTTGTCACACTCAGACTGGCGCCACCTTCCGGAGCTTCGTTCTGAATGGTGATCGTCGCGGTTTCACCGCTTTGCGTCTCTTGGTGGGGCACACCACCGATCACCAGATAAATTATCACACCCAAAGCCACCATGATGGCGCCCAATGCAAAAAAGAGACCACCGTTGCCGCTGGAGGTCTCATGATATGTCTCTTGCTGAGTCATTGTCTTCTCCATTTGCGTCGTTGTCGTTGCAGGGTTAACGCAACGCGCCGCAAACGGGTTCCCTATCGCCAAGCTTTATCGAACTCTGGCCTGAAAGCCTTCCTCTGACGCCACAAACCGCGCAAGCCGATCTCGCAGCGGCGGTACAGCCTCTGCACAGTGCAGGAAATCGGCCAGATCGAACCAGGCCCAGCCCTGCCCTTCATCCCCAAGCCGGATAAGACAATCCGACAGGTCTTCCCAACGCGCGACAAAGAAATGCACCCGATCCTGCGGGGCACGCCCGCCGGCCTCGCAGCGCTGGTAAATGATCCGCGCAGGATCCAGATACAGTCCAAGTTCTTCGTGAAGCTCCCGGGTCACGGTTTCCAGAGGCGTTTCCCGCCCTTCGCGACCGCCCCCCGGCAAATCCCACGCCCCCGGAAAGGGGATGTCAGGGCGATCGTCGCGTTGCAGACACAGCACCTGATCGCCACGCAGAATGGCGATTTTAGCACCATCGAAAGAATCTTCGCCCGCTTCAGGCTCAGACATCATCGTTGATGTCCTTGTCCCATACCTTGACCTGCGACTTGCGCAAACCAAATGCCCGCCGCATCACATACCACGCCGCCAGCGACGCCAGCGCAAAGACCAGAATCAGGGCCGCGATGTTGCCCCCGACCCAGCCCAACAGCAGCAGGATCGCCACCAGAGCCGCGCCCAGTGCAAACCCCAGAAACACAAAGCCCGCGACAAGGACCTCAAGAGCAAAGAGCACCACGGCGAACAGCCCCCAGACCCACCATTCCAGCACCAGAATGACATGTTCCATCAGACTTTCCCTTTGAACAGCTTGAAGGCATCGCCAAAGGCCTCAAGTGCGGCGGCGGGCAGAACCACGGTCTGCTTGCCCGTGCCTTCGCCCAAGGCCGTCAGGGCTTCGACCTGTTTCAACGCGACCTGATACTGGGCCGCTTCAAGACCGTTTTGCGCGATGGCCTCGGCCACGACACCCGTGGCATAGGCTTCTGCATCGGCCTGAATCCGACGGGCTTTGGCCTTTTGTTCCGCCGCATAAAGCTCTGCATCGGCGGCCAGTTCGACAGAGCGTTTTTCACCTTCTGCCTCGGTCACGGCCGCACGGCGCGCCCGCTCTGCATTCAACTGCTGCAACATGGCTGCGCGTGTCGCGTCATCCAGATTGACGTCGAGAATCTCGGCCCGCGTCACTTCAATCCCCCAATTGTCGACCGCATCTTCGACCAGCGCCTTGATGGTGGTGATCAGGGCGGACCGGTTCGACTGCACCTCGTCCAGCTCCATCTTGCCGATCTCGGAGCGCACGATCCCGGCCACTGTCGTGGCAATCGCCGCATCGACGTCGCGGATGCGGTACACGGTCTTTTCCGGCTCGGTGATGCGGTAGAAAACCGAGGTCTCGACCTTGACCAGCACGTTGTCAGAAGTGATCGCATCCTGCATCGCATTGGGCAACTGACGCTCAAGGATGGAAATCTTATGGGCGACCACGTCGATGAGCGGCACGATCAGGTTGATCCCAGGCCCCAGAACCGTGCGCAACCGCCCAAAGCGTTCGACCACGTATTTTTCCGATTGCGGGACGATTCGCACCCCCTTGAGCACCAGAAGAATGATGAACAGGGCAATCGCAAGCGTCACGATATTGCCGCCAGTCAGGAATGAAATGGGATCGAACTGGTTCATAAAAGGCGTCCTTTTGACCGAAATTTCAGGGCGAGGATAGCCCATGCTGACGGTCCGGTATAGACTGAGGCGACGGAAAGGAAACCCCCAATGCCCGCCCTTTGTCGCGATTGTCTGACCCCCTTTGACGCCGGGCCGCGCTGCCCGGCCTGTGGTCGCCCACGGGTGATTTCACATCCCGAGCTGTTCAGCCTCGCTATCGCCCATATGGATTGCGATGCCTTCTATGCCTCGGTCGAAAAACGCGACAACCCCGACTTGCGCGACAAACCGGTCATCATCGGTGGCGGCAAACGCGGCGTCGTGTCCACCGCCTGCTATATTGCGCGCATCAAGGGCGTCCGCTCGGCCATGCCAATGTTCAAAGCCCTGCAACTCTGCCCCGAGGCGGTGGTGCTCAAACCCCGCATGGAAGCCTATGCCGCCGCATCGCGGGAGATCCGCGACATGATGAATGAGCTGACACCGGATGTGGAACCCCTGTCACTGGACGAGGCCTTCATGGATCTGCGCGGCACCGCCCGTCTGCACGGCCATCCGCCGGCGGTGATGCTGGCACGGCTGGTCAAGCGGATGCAGGACGAACTGGGGCTGACCGGTTCGATCGGGCTGTCTCACAACAAGTTTCTCGCCAAGATCGCCTCGGACCTCGACAAGCCACGCGGCTTTTCCGTCATCGGTGTGGCCGAGACCATGGACTTTCTCGCCCCGAAACCCGTCAGCCTGATCTGGGGTGTCGGGCAGGCGACACGCGCCGCGCTGGAAAAATCCGGGATTCGCAGTTTCAGCGATCTGCGCCGTTGGGACATTCAGGACCTGCACACACGATTCGGATCGATGGGGGACCGGCTCTGGCATCTGGCGCGCGGAGAGGATGCCCGACGGATATCTGCATCGCGCCCGATCAAATCCATTTCCAACGAAACAACCTTTAGCGAAGATATCGGTGCTAGCGATGTGCTGGAAGGTCACCTGTGGCGCCTTGCGGAACAGGTCTCTGATCGCGCCAAAGCCAAAGACATCGCCGGCCGGGTCGTCACGCTAAAGCTGAAACGGGCCAACCATGCCACGCTGACGCGACGGGTCACATTGCATGAACCAACCCATATGGCCGATCGCCTGTATCGCACGGCACGGAGCCTGATGGACAGCGTGCTCGACAAAGGGCCGTTTCGACTGATTGGTGTCGGCCTGTCCGATCTGACATCCGCCGATCAGGCCGATCTGTCGCCGGACCTGCTAGATCCGGATGCGATCAAACGCGCCCGAGCCGAAGCCGCCAGCGACGAAATCCGCCGCAAGTTCGGCAAGGATGCCATTCTCAAAGGCCGGTCGCTGCGCTGATCACTCCGCCGCAAGCGGAAGTTGCCCCGCCCCAATCCGCGAGATCTGTGCAATCGCCGCCGCGATCCGTGCCTGAAATGCGGGAAACTCCGGATAAGGCTCCAGTTTGCGTTCATTCATATAGAGAGACCGGTCGATCTCGACCTGAATCGCATGGCAATCCTGACCGGGCCGCCCGTAGTGCTGGGTGATATAGGCCCCGGCAAAGGGCACATTGCGCGCCACCTCAAAACCCTGCGCCCGAAACGCGAGTTCGACCTCGGCCACGATGCCCGGAGCCGCAGAGGCGCCGTAGCGGTCCCCCACAACAATCTCGGGACGCGATCCGCGCCCGGAGCGCACGCTCGACAGAGCTTCGCGCGGCATGGAATGACAGTCGATCAGAATCGCCTGTCCGAACAGCTGGCGCGATTCGTCCAAAACCGCCCGCAACACACGGTGATAGGGTTCCCAAACCGTCTTCAGCCGATCCTGCGCCTCTTCCCGGGAAATCTTGCCCCGAGAGATGCAGCGCCCTGCCGCGACCACACGGGGAATCACCCCAAGTCCAGACGCAACACGGGGATTCATCCCAACCCGCGGCACCCCTTGAATCAAGGCCGGGTCCAGTTCATCGGAATGCCGGTTCAGATCCACCCAAGCGCGCGGATAGACCGCCGTCATCAAGACTGCGCCGAATCGTGGCGCATCGGAATAGAGCCGATCCACGAAGGCATCCTCGGAGGATCGCAGAAACAGCGGATCCAGTTCGGTGCGCTCCAACATAATTTCGGGATAGCGTCGGCCACTGTGCGGCGATGAAAAAACCACGCAGGAGGTTCTTTCATTGGGTCTGTGCAGCAGATATGGGGCTTTGCGCATCCGACGGTCCTTTCAGCAAAAACTATAACGACCGTTTTTCTCGTCCAAAAGCCCTTGAACAATGCTTCGACTCCTTTTATACGCACGCGGACTGACGCGGGAAATGCCCGCGTCTTGTACTTTCCGCCGCAAGGCACCGGATCGGACAAGGCGTGAATTTCCCAAGGAAGGACGGGCGTATAGCTCAGTGGTAGAGCACTTCGTTGACATCGAAGGGGTCACAAGTTCGAACCTTGTTACGCCCACCATCCTTCATCGTCGGATTGGTTTAACTGGCGCACGCAGGCGCCGCGAAAAGGAGAAGAACATGAAAGTTCGCAACTCGCTCCGCTCGCTGAAGAACCGGCACCGCGACTGCCGCGTCGTGCGCCGTAAAGGCCGCGTGTACGTGATCAACAAGACGCAGCGCCGTTTCAAAGCCCGTCAGGGCTAAGATCAGCAGCGATCACTGAATTAAAAAGACCGCTTGGGACATCCTAAGCGGTCTTTTTGTATGATATTGCGGCCTGTCCTGCCAGAAGATCACCCTGTTGCCCCGGCCCGTGCGGCCCCCAGCCGGTTGCCGCGCGAGCCTGACACAGGATCTTCACGCATCGCGCTCAGACCTTGCGATACAGTTCGTCTTCGATTTCCGATGTGTCGACGCCGAGCGTTTCCAACCCGTCCTCCAGATAATCCCCCAAAAGCGGGATCCCCATGAGGTAGCGCTCCGTGGGGCCAACGGCCTCGGCTTTGGCGGTCTCGAACGCCTCATCATAATCGTCAAAGGTGTCACGGCCGATCCACATGATCGCGACCAGAGCGGCCTTTTCATCGTCATTGAGGTTGCGGATGAAGCTGGAAAGCTCTCGACCGGTTTCGTCCGACCCGCGCGCCTCCAGAATCGTATCGGCATCTGCATCATCATTGGAGCGATCCCAACGACCAACTTTCACGCCAAGTTCGCGGGCACGCAGAATCACGAAT
This sequence comes from uncultured Celeribacter sp., assembly GCF_963675965.1. Taxonomy (NCBI): domain Bacteria; kingdom Pseudomonadati; phylum Pseudomonadota; class Alphaproteobacteria; order Rhodobacterales; family Roseobacteraceae; genus Celeribacter; species uncultured Celeribacter sp. Next base: position 1,934,663 of record NZ_OY780935.1, read on the forward strand.
GCAACTTTGCTCGGGCTGATGTCCATGGCGGGGTCCTCCATTTGTTCGCCGATCGAGTGTGCAACTTAGGTTGCCACCGGCACATGACTTAGGTCAAATATTTCCGTTTTACTATATGTGCGATGCGCTCAGCGGTCGCTTTTTTGCACAAGCGCCTCTGGACCCGGCGCAGCATCAGCTGCCAGTTCCTCAAAGTCGAAATTATCCAAGCGATGCGCCCGTTTTCCGGCCTTTTCAGCGGAAATCTTGATGTCTTCAAGATCCTTCGCCGCCTGACCGAAATGCCGGTCGAGATTGCCGACCCGGCTTCCCAAACGTTCCACATCGGCATGCAACAGGGACAACTCCTTGCGGATGGCCCCCGCCTGTTCCCGCATTCGCGCATCCTTGAGAATCGCGCGCATGGTGTTCAGCGTGGCCATGCAGGTGGTCGGCGAGACGATCCAGACCCGCTTTTCGAACCCTTCGCGCACCAGCTCAGGAAAATTCGCGTGCAGTTCCGCATAGACCGCCTCGGACGGCAGGAACATCAGCGCGCCATCGGCGGTTTCTCCCTCCAGAATGTATTTGTCCGAAATGTCGGCGATATGCTTTTTCACGGCCACCCGCATCATCTTCGCCGCTTCGTTCAGTTCCCATTGCGTGTCCGCACGGCGCAGCGCCTCATAGGCTTCGAGCGGGAATTTACTGTCGATGGCGATCGGCCCCGGCGGATTGGGCAGGTGAATCAGACAATCTGCCCGCCGCCCGTTCGACAGGGTTGCCTGCAGCGTATAGCTGTCGCGCGGCAGCGCCTTGCCCACGATGTCGTTGAGCTGAATTTCCCCGAACGCCCCACGGGTCTGTTTGTTCGACAGAATGTCCTGCAGGGACAGAACATTTCCCGACAGCTTTTCGATGTTGGCCTGCGCCTTGTCGATGGTCTCCAGCCGCTCCTGCAGCGCCCCCAAGCTTTTGGCCGTGCGTTGAGCCGAGCCTTGCAAATTGACGTTCATCGCCTCCGTAACCGATGTCAGACGTTTTTCCATCAGCTCCAGCAGTCTGGTCTGCGACGCCACCTGCGCCTCGGACACATGGGTGAGACCGCCCGCCAGTTGCTGCTGCCCGTCCGACAACATCTGCACTCGCTGGCCGAGCTGGTTCATCTGTTGCGCAATCGGCAGCGCCATGCGGGAGACATCGCCAGAGCGTTTGAGCACGACGAGTAGCAACACCACGAGAATCAGCAGCGCAACAGCGGCGCAAACCGCGACGAGCGTCAGGGGATCATTGAAATCCAGCGTCATGTGCGGCCAAACAAACGTTCGATGTCGGACAATTTCAACTCCACATAAGTCGGGCGCCCGTGGTTGCACTGCCCGGAATGCGGGGTGGCTTCCATTTCACGCAAGAGCGCATTCATTTCCTCGGCATGCATCCGGCGTCCGGAGCGAATCGATCCATGGCAGGCCACACGGGACAGAACTGCCTCGATCCGGGCCTGCACCGTATAGCTGTCGCCCAGATCGGCCAACTCATCCAGAATGTCTTCGATCATCGCCTTGGCATCGACACGGCCCAAAATCGCCGGGGTTTCCCGTACGGCGATCGCGGCGCCGCCAAAAGGCTCGATGCCAAGCCCCAAACGGGCCAGATCTTCGGACAGCTCCAGAAGCGTCTGCGCGTCATTTGCCGACAGCTCCACCACCTCGGGGATCAGGAGCGCCTGCGAGCGGACACCGTGTTCCGCCATCTGATGTTTCAACTTTTCATAGACCAGACGCTCATGGGCGGCGTGTTGATCCACGATCACGATACCGCGTTCAGTCTGGGCGATGATGTAATTTTCATGCACCTGCGCCCGGGCTGCGCCAAGTGGCAGAGCTTCGACATCCGGCTGTGCCTCGACCTTTTCCAGACGTCCCGAGGGCGCCGCCATTTCGGCAAATCCCGGCGTCTGCGCGGATGCCGGGGGATGTGCGGGGGCCTGCCAGTCATAGCTGTTTTGCACCCCCTGGGCAGAGGGGCGCGGCGGTGGCGTGTGGTGGCCCAAAGATGGCCGATCCATCTGATAAACCCGCGGTTCGCTCGGCTCAGGACGCATCGCACCAAGCGTTGCATTGGCCACAGTGGTCGAGGCGCGGTGCCCCGCATCCGACAAGGCATGACGCAAGGCCGAAACGATCAGCCCGCGCGCGATACCGGGCTCGCGAAAGCGCACTTCGGATTTCGCGGGATGTACGTTGACGTCCACCAGATGCGGGTCGCATTCGATGAACAGGCAGGCGGCCGGATGACGATCGCGCGACAGGAAATCGAAATAGGCCCCACGCAACGCCCCCACCAACAGCTTGTCGCGCACCGGGCGACCATTGACGAACAGAAACTGCGCCACGGCAGACCCGCGCGAATAGGTCGGCAAGGCGGCATAGCCGGTCAGGGTCAGCCCCTCACGTTCGGCATCAATGGCCAGCGCGTTTTCCGCGAATTCCTTGCCCAGCACGGTGGCCAGACGCCCGTGCAACGCATCGAACATATCACCGCTTTCCGGCTCGGCCCGAAAGGTCACACGGCCTTCGCCCCCGCCGGACACATCCCGAAGCGTGAAGCCGATATAGGGTTCTGCCATGGCCAAACGCTTGACGACATCGCCGATGGCCTGTGCCTCGGCCCGATCCGTGCGCAGGAATTTCAGCCGCGCGGGCGTGGCATAAAACAGGTCACGCAGCTCGACCACCGTGCCACGGTTCAGGGCCGCCGGTTTCACCGGCCCCATCTTACCCCCCGACACCGAAAGCGACACGCCTTCGCCGCCCTCGACCCGTGAGGTGATCGTCAGCCGACCCACCGCACCCAGTGAAGGCAGCGCCTCACCACGGAACCCGAAGGTGTGAATGTCCAGAAGATCCGAGCCGTCGATCTTGGAGGTGGCATGACGCGACAGCGCCAGCGGCAAATCCTCCGCCGTCATCCCGCACCCGTCGTCCGTGACCCGGATCAGGGTTTTGCCGCCGTCGCCATAGGCCACTTCGATCCGGCGCGCGCCAGCATCAATGGCGTTTTCCACCAGTTCCTTGACGGCCGAGGCCGGACGTTCGACGACCTCGCCCGCAGCGATGCGGTTGATCGCCCCCTCATCCAGTTGCCGGATGACGGGACGCAGGTTTTCTTGGCTTATGTTGGGGATCGATGAATTCATGCCACCAGAACTAGCACGAACACCGCCGATTCGACCACGTCGAATTCGACGGAATCCGGGGCCGACCTCAGGGCCAGCCCCGGCGCAATCAGTTGGTCTCAAGCCCTTCGGGGGTGCCAACCACGACGAAGGTCAGATGTTCGGGATCGTACAGCTCACTGATCACACGATTCACCTCATCGAGTGTCACTGCATTCACCAGATCGTTGCGCTTAGCGATGTAATCGGGCGACAGCCCGTCCATCTGCATGCCCACCATGATCTTCGCAATCGTGCCATTGCCATCAAACCGCAGCGGATAGGCTCCGGTAAGATAGGTCTTGGTCATGTCCAGTTCGTCTTCGGTGATGCCATCAGATACGAATTTTGCCCATTCCTGTTTGACCACATCAATGGCTTCGGCCACAGCACCGTTGCCCGAAGAAAACTGCCCCATGATCAGCTCCGAATGATCCATCGACACCAGATATGTGCCGATGCCATAGGTCAGGCCGCGTTTTTCGCGCACCTCGGTCATCAACCGCGAATCGCGGCTGCCGCTGAGCACCTCATTGGCGATATAGGCAGGGATGAAATCCGGATCGTCGCGGCTGATGCCCTTCTGCCCGAACAGCACCACGGACTGCGGCGTGTCATAAGGCACAACCGTCATATCGCCGGGCAAATCGGGTTCAATCCGGTCGGGCAGCGCCGGGCCTTCGACAGGCAACTCGCCCAGCAGATCGTCCAAAAGGGCGGACAACTCTTCGGCCGAAATATCGCCCACGGCCCCGACATAAATCCGGTCCCGGGTCATCACACGTTCCTTGGCCGTGAACATGTCTTCGCGGGTCAGCGCATTGACGCTGTCGACAGTGCCATTGTCATTGGTGCCATAGGGGTGGTCCCCGAAGGTATCCGAATAGAACTGTCGGCCTGCAATGTCGCTGGGATCATTTTCCTGATCGCGCAAGATCGACAGAACCTGACCGCGCACACGGTCCACTGCGTCCTGATCGAACCGGGGATCCATCAGCGCCTGACGCAACAACGCCATGGCCTGATCCCGGTTTTCCGTCAGGAACCGCGCCGAGATCGAAACCGTGTCCTTGCTCGCGTTAAAGCTGAAGCTGGCCGCCAGATCGTCCCGCGCTTCGGCAAAGCCCTGCGAATCGAGATCACCAGACCCCTCTTCGAGCAACGCCATCATAAGCTCGGTTTCCCCCCGCTTTCCCGGACGATCCAGAGACGAACCCCCGCGAAACCGGATTTCCAGCGCGGTGAAAGGGATGCTGTGCTCCTCGACCAACCAGGCCTTGATGCCGCCGGGCGTGGTGATGTCCTGCACATCGACAGCGGCCTGCACCGGCAGCGACAGGCAGAAAAGGGCAATCAGTGTGGCAAAGAAACGGGTCATCCTTCTGCGTTCTCCTGTTCGGGCATCAACCAGCCTGTAACCGCGTTGCGGCGATCAAACACTTTGGCGGCGGCCTCCATCACATCTTCGGGTGTCACGGCCTGCAGAATATCCGGCCACGCCTCGATATCTTCCAGCGATAGACCGATGGCCAGCTCCGCGCCATATTTGCGTGCCAGCCCTTCGACATTGTCTTCGGCATAGATCTGACCAGCCCGAAGCTGAGTTTTCAGACGCTCGAAAGCCTCCAGATCGACACCTTCTTCCATGAATTTCGCCACGGCATCATCAAGCGCCTGTTCGGCCTCATCCATAGACACGCCCGGCGTCGGCATCATGACAAGGCTGAAGCGCGCATCATCGATCGAGGTTCCGCTGTAGGACGCCCCGACATAGATCGCCTTGGGATTGTCAAAGGTCAGTTCGCGCGCCAGAAAAGACGTCGTGGCATTCCCGCCCAAAAGCGCGGCGAGAAACCGCAGAGCTGCGGCCTCTTCCTGCGCACCGGGGTCACGTTCCTGTGCCAGATAGCTGCGCGAGATATAGGGCTGGGCGACCCGCGGATCGCGCATGGTCAAACGCCGTTCAGCGAGCTGTGGCGGCTCTTGCGGGCGCATGCGCGGGGCCAGATCCGGGGTCGGCTCCACCGGGCCGTAATAGGTTTTGGCCAGCTCATAAACCTCGTCGGGATCGACATCGCCCGCCACCACGAGGATGGCATTATTGGGAGCGTAATAGCGGTGATAGAACGCATAGGCATCGTCCCGGTTCAACTGTTCCATCTCATGACGCCAGCCGATCACCGGAATGCCATAGGGGTGGTTCAGATATTGCGCAGCGCGGCGTTGTTCGCCGAAAAGCGCCCCCGGATCATTGTCGGTACGCTGATTGCGCTCTTCCAGCACCACGTTGCGCTCAGTCGTCACATCCTCTTCGGTCATCTGCAGATTGCGCATCCGATCCGCTTCCATCTTCATCATCAGACCCAGACGATCCGCAGCAACCCGTTGATAATAAGCCGTGTAATCCCATGAGGTGAACGCATTGTCCGACCCGCCATTACGCGTGACCGTCTCCGACAATTCACCGGCGGCCATCTCGTCGGTGCCTTTGAACATCAGATGTTCCAGGAAATGCGCAATCCCGCTTTTGCCCAGCGGCTCATCTGCCGCCCCCACCTTGTACCACACGGTATGGGCCACCACCGGCGCGCGGTGATCTTCGAGCACCACGATCTCCATACCATTGTCCAATGTGAAGTCGGTCACATCCGCAGCCATCGCCGGGGCTGCCAAGCTTATAAAAGCAGCCAACACGCCATATTTCATCCGGTTCCCTTTCCTGTCGCAACGACGCGCACATAGTTGCGCGGAAAAATCGCGAGGAACAAGCTGCCCTGACGTGGATGTGAAGTTGCCCTAAAGGAAGTTACTGCGGGGGAGCCGCCGGCACGATCACACCGGCAGCGCGCAGGCGTTCCCATTCGTCCTGCGCGTCCAGAGCGTAGCCTTTATAGGCGCCCTCGTAGGTTTTCTTGCCAAAGAGGATAAAACTGCGGCGGCCATCGCTGCGACGCGCATCCGACTTGGCCAGATCCGCCCGAATCGCCGGATCGACACCATAGCGCGAAGCATAGTTGACGATGCCGCCGTCGACGCCGCCAGCAACCGGCGGACGCCCGCCCAAGGCGATGATTGCGTCAGCTTCAGGGGTCGGATCGGTCAGGTTGCTGCCACCCGGTGTCGGGGCCGGCAAAGCGGAGAGATCAGTCGGCTGCTGCAGGGGTTTACTGGGCACGACGCTGAATTCATCCGGACCCGTCAGCTTTTCATTCGGACGCACGTCGGCTGTATGACCACAGGCCACAAGGGCCGTCAGAGCCATCAGGCTAAATCCCGTCCGGAGCATTTTCGAGACCATGAAACCTTCCCTTCGCAAATCGCGTCAGGCCATGTTTAGACGATGGCGCGCATAAGGTCACGCCCGGTTTTTGCGCTCGCCTGTGAAAAGCACCAACCCGAAGGCCCCTGCGAAAATCGCAATGTCAGCGACATTGAAGGAATAGGGGTTCTGGAAGCCACAGCAGGACATGTTCAAAAAGTCCGCCACCGCACCGTAGAGCACGCGATCGAGCGCATTGCCAAGCGCCCCACCCACCAGACAGCCCGCGCTGATCAGCCCGAGGCGAGAAAAGTTTTCGCGCTTCACCCAGGTCAGAACCCAGCCAGAAATGACCAGCGCCAGCACCACCCAGCCCCAGCGCAAAAGATCGCCATGACCGGACAGAAGGCCGAAATTCGCACCCTCGTTCCAGGCCATGCGGAATTCCAGATAGGGCGGCAGAACTTCGTAAAGCCCCACCGACCGCAGATTGAGCGCGTGGACCACGACCCATTTCGACAGCTGATCGAGAAGAAAGATGACGCAGGCCGTCAGTGCCGTGGTTCGCATGGTGCCCCCTTAGTGCCGGAAGTGGCGCATGCCGGTGAAGACCATGGCCAGCCCGGCTTCGTTCGCGGCATCGATCACTTCGCTGTCACGCATAGACCCACCCGGCTGAATGACGCAGGTCGCGCCCGCAGCCGCAGCCTCCAACAGCCCGTCGGCAAAGGGGAAGAAGGCGTCAGAGGCCACAGCCGAGCCTTTGGTCAGCGGTTCCGCCAGCCCCATCGCCTCGGCCATGCGTTCGGCTTTCTTTGCCGCAATCAGCGCCGAATCGAGACGCGACATCTGACCCGCACCGACACCAACAGTGGCCTGATCCTTGACGTAGACGATGGCGTTGGATTTCACATGCTTGCCGACTTTCCACGCGAACAGAAGGTCTTTCATCTGCTCAGGCGTCGGCGCTTTTTCGGTCACCACTTTCAAATCGTCCATGCCGATGAACCCGGCATCCTTGTCCTGGAACAGATAGCCTCCGGCGACCTGACGAATGGTGCTCGGTTTCGCCAGAACATCCGGCAGACCGTCGGTGGTCAGCAGGCGCAGGTTCTTTTTGCGGGCAAAAATCTCTTTGGCCTCATCGGAGGCTCCCGGAGCGATGACCACCTCGGTGAAGATCTCGGTGATTGCGGCGGCCGTGTCCGCATCCAGCGCCTGGTTCAGCGCCACAATGCCGCCGAAGGCCGAGGTGCGGTCGCAATCGAAGGCTTTCTTATAGGCGTCGATCAGGGTCGCGCCTTTGGCAACGCCGCAGGGGTTGGCGTGCTTGATGATCGCCACGGCCGGGGTTTCCGCCGGATCGAATTCCGCCACCAGTTCGAATGCCGCATCGGTGTCGTTGATGTTGTTGTAGGACAGTTCTTTGCCCTGATGCTGCACAGCGGTCGACACGCCGGAACGTTCGGAACCATCGGTGTAGAACGCCGCGGACTGGTGCGGATTCTCGCCGTAACGCAGGGTTTGCTTGATCTGCCCGGCCACGACACGACGGCGCGGTGTGGTTTCGCCAATGGCATCGGCCATCCAGCTCGATACGGCCGCATCATAGGCGCCGGTCCGGGCATAGGCGATCTGCGCCATTTTCTGACGGAAGGCATAGCTGGTCTGGCCATCGTTGGCATCAAGCTCGGCGATCAGCGCGTCATAATCCTCGACGTCCACGATGGTGGTCACAAACCCATGGTTCTTCGCCGCCGCACGGATCATCGCCGGACCGCCGATGTCGATGTTCTCAATCATCTCGGCATAGTCCGCCCCGCGGGCCAACGCCGCCTCAAAGGGGTAGAGGTTGACGACCAGCAGGTCGATCCCGCCGATGTCATGTTCGTCCATGGCCTTGACGTGATCGGCGTTGTCGCGCAGCGCCAGCAGCCCGCCGTGTACACGCGGGTGCAGCGTCTTGACGCGTCCGTCCATCATTTCGGGGAACCCGGTGACCTCGGCCACATCCTTGACCGTCAGACCGGCTTCGCGCAGCGTTTTCGCCGATCCGCCGGTGGACAGAAGCTCGACCCCTTTCGCGGCCAGAGCCTTGCCAAGCTCAACAAGGCCGGTTTTGTCAGAAACGGAAAGAAGCGCGCGCTTCACGGGTGAAAGGTCAGTCATTTGGCTATCCCCAGAGTCACAATGGGCGGGTCAGATCAGGTCCTCGATCAACTCAAAAGCTCGTCGTCCATCTCAAGGTCGCGCAGGGTCGTAGGCGTCTCCTGCGCTTTTGCGAGAGTCCAACGGACGCGCGTCGCATAATCCATTGCGGCGGCGGTGAGAACCACTTGTTTCGCTGCACGGGGCTTTAATCGCCCTTTTTCGAGATAAACCGACCGCTCAAGGCTCAATTTTGCGCGACCGTCGTGCCGCAGTACCCAGATTTCACCGGATTTGAGCGCCATGGACACCGCCGCACCCCCCATGTCCAGCTCCGCGTCGACATCGGGATGCAAATGGAAGCGCACCTGAAACGGGATCCCCTGCAACTTGAGCTTGTCCATCATCTGATCGAACCGCTGTTCGTCCTTGGCGGTGATCGTGGCCAGCGTGTCTTCGCCCGCGATCCCGCGCCCATCCTTGGACAGTTCGATCTGCCGGATATGGGTCAGCCCGTGGGTGCGCATATAGCCGTTGTGCCCGGCGACAAAACCGCCGCCGTCTTCGGTCGTGCGCAGCTCCAGACGCACATCGCTCGGCACATCCACGAGATATTCCCGCAAATGCCCGCCAATCATCTTTTTCGGCCCCAAACGCGAGGAGGAAAACCCTTCGATCCCCAAGGTCGAATGGGACGGGGTGGCTCGCCCGGCGCGGCGCCAGTCGGCTCCGAAACTGCCCCCTGCACCACAGTTGACAATCAACGGCCTGCGGCCCGAGGTCAGTTCAAACGCGAGGGTCGAGGCATGTGCATTATAAGAACTATCGAGACCCGGCGGCGGCGCGGCATCGACCACGATCGTGGTGCGCCCGGCCGCCAGACGCAGATAGCCCATGTGCAATTCCTGCCCCGGAGCCACCTTGTTGCCCGAGGCCGCAAGCGCCTGATCCAGCCGACCCTCGGCCCCGCGCCCGCCGCCATGAAACCGTGCGAGCCCACCGTCTGCATGACGCAGCGCCCGCAGCGCCGGCGCAATGCGGTTGATCGCATCCAGATGTGCCCCCTCGGCAATCCGCCCCGCCTCAGACAGCGCAGAGGCCGCCCATGTCAGTAGGGTGAAGACTTCCAGAAGCTCTTCGGGATTGCGGGTGGGAATGCCGCCTTCGCTGTCGATCTGGCTTTCGCATTCTGCAGAAAGCGCCTTGATCGCACTGTCGACATGTTCCTCCATGCCGACCAGCGACAGGCCTGCATAGATCAGCCCGGTCAGCGCCTCGAACCGCGGCAGGCCGGAGCTGGCGGTATGCCAGCGCCGCGACAGAAACAGGGTTTGCTGACCGAGGGTGCGATAAAAAGCGGCCGAGGCCTCGGCATCCTGCCCGGACAGAAACAACAGCGCGTGATTGATGGCGCGGATCAGCCGCCGCCCCGTCAGATCCGGCGTCCATCCCGGCCCGGCACCCCGCGCAAAGCGGTCGATCCAGCCGCTGATCCAGTCCTGCGCCCGCTTGCGCGCATTGTAATCACCCACGGCGGCCAGATCATCGAGCCAGGCAAAGCCTTGGATTTCTTCCTGAAACTCAGTGCTTGGCGCCTCCAGATCCCAGATCGAACTGTTGGGAGCTTCCACCAGATAACCTGCGAACATGAAGTTCCCGGCGATAAGCTGCCGACCGCGCGCAAAGGAACCGATGGATTTGGGTTCCGGCTGCGACACGAATCCCAATGCGGGCTTTGCACGCGCCGCGCGCCACGCATGATACCTGTTCATGCGGCGAACGTGTTTTGCGCGCCAATCCTCGCTTTGCGACATTGCGGGCCTGCCTCACCCTGATCCGGTTCTTGTGATTTGCCCGAAAGATAGCGGGCGCGCCGCCGGATGTCATCGCCAAATGGGCGAAATGGGGGAAACCCCGCCCAGTTCACCCCCGGCGCAGCACCGTGATGAAGAATCCATCCATGCCGCCGCGCGCCGCCCAATAGTCAGGCCGCGTCCGCAGACCTTCCGGTCCGATCCAGTCAGCCTCAACCCCGGCCACCTGCAGCGCCTCAAGATCGACCTGCAGGGACGGATGGCGCAACATGGCGTCCCGCACCTGTTCTTCCCCCTCATCGATCAAGAGCGAACAGGTGCAATAGACCAGCCGACCACCGGGCTTCAAAAGCCCCAGAGCGCGGTCGATCAGATGTTCCTGCAGTTCAAAAAGCCCGGGAAATTCGGAGCCATCTTTGACATGCGGCAAATCCGGGTGACGCCGCAGCGTGCCCGTGGCGGTACAGGGCGCATCAAGCAGAATCGCATCGAACGGCCCGCCCTCATATTCCAGCGCATCCCCGATTGCGATCTGAGCCGACAGGCCACAGCGGGCAAGGTTTTCCTCGACCCGCGCCATACGCGACGGCGAAATGTCCAGCGCGGTGACCTTGGCCCCCGCCGCTGCAAGCTGCATGGTCTTGCCGCCCGGCGCCGCACACATGTCGAGAACGCGTTCCCCTGATTGGGGCCTGAGGATTCGAGCCGGCAGGGCCGCTGCCGCATCCTGCACCCACCACGCCCCTTGCGCGAACCCATCAAGCCGGGTCACCTGCACCGCGGCGTCCAGCCGCAGGCTCCCCGTTGGCAAAACCTCTGCGCCGAGTTTCTCCGCCCAGATCTCAGGATCGGATTTAACGGTCACATCCAGCGGCGCGCCCTGCGCCTGAACCGCCTCCATGGCCGCCACCGTGGCTTTGCCGAAATCGGCGATCAGGGGTTTGCGCAGCCATTTCGGCAGCATCGCAGGCGGCAGATCGGCCCATTTGGCCTTCTCCGCATCCACCTTGCGCAGAACCGCATTCACCAGACCTTTGAAGTGGCTCGATTTGGGGCGTTCCTGCATCAGGGTGACATAGCCGTTCACCACACCATGCGCCGCAGCATCCAATGCGCAGATTTCGAACACGCCAAGCCGCAGGGCGTTCATCACATGCGGCGCCGGTCGTTTCGCCAGATGCGGTCCCAACATGCGATCGCAGCGGTCGATCACCCGCAATGCTTCGGTCACCAGACGCTGGGCCCGGGCGCGTTCGTCCGGTGGCAGATCCTTGGTGCGCTGCAGCAGAACTTCGGACAAGAGCCGCTTTTCCACCAGAACCGCATCGAGCAAAGCCAATGCCGCGCGGCGGGCGTCAAGCCCGGCCACAGGCGCATGAGATGTCGCGTGAGACTTGGATGATCTTGTTTTCATGGTCTGGTCCCGTATATCACATAGGCAAGCCGGACAAGGATTTCCCGATGAGCGACGACAGCCAGACCCCCTCCAACCGCGACATCTCCGATCTGCCCCCTGCGGCCCAGCGCGCGCTGGCCGAGGCCGAAGAACGCCGTACCGCCCGCGACGCCCAGCTCAAGGCGATGCCCACGGAACTGGGCGGTCGTGACGGGCCCGAACCGGTGCGCTACGGCGACTGGGAGAAAAAAGGCCTCGCCATCGATTTCTGAGCCCTGCGGGCAAAAGCCTTTAAAGACTGCCACAGACACGAAAAACCCCGCCTCACAAAGCGGGGTTTTGTTTTGCCGAAGGGCCGCGGCGACCGGCGCTTACAGCCCCAGAACGTCGAGCATATCGTATTCGCCCGGTTTCTTGCCCTGCCCCCAAAGCGCCGCCTTGAGCGCGCCCTTGGCGAACAGCGCGCGGTCGGAGGCCACATGGCGCAGGGTGATGCGCTCCCCTTCGCCGGCGAAAATCACGTCATGTTCGCCCACGATGTCGCCGCCGCGAATGGCCGAAAACCCGATGTCGCCACGGCTGCGCGCGCCGGTGATACCATCCCGCCCCGAATCACGCACATCTGCCAGCGTCACACCGCGCCCTTCGGCCGCGGCTTCGCCCAGCATCAAAGCCGTGCCAGACGGCGCATCGACCTTTTTGTTGTGATGCGCCTCGACGATCTCGATGTCGTAATCCGCGTCCAGAGCCTCTGCGACCATACGGGTCATTTTCACCAGAAGGTTCACGCCCAGCGACATGTTCCCCGCCCGCACGATGGTCGCGTGGCGACCCGCTGCGGCGAGCTTTTCCAGATCGGCCTCTTCGAAACCCGTGGTGCCGATGACATGAACGCAGCGCGCCTGTGCCGTGATTTCGGCAAAGGCGATGGTCGCCGCAGGCGCAGTAAAGTCAATCACCGCCTGCGCTTTTGAAAAACTCTCCAACGCATCGTCGCTCACCGTGACACCAAGCGGCGTGCCGCCCATGGCCGTGCCGACATCCTGACCGACCCAGTCGTGCCCGGCCCGCTCCACAGCACCCACCAGCGTGCATTTGTCCGAAGCCACGATCGTCTTGATCAGCATCTGGCCCATCCGGCCCGATGCACCGGTGACAACAATTCCGGGAAGCTCGCTCATCTGGTGTTCTCCTGTCTCAATCCCCGCGAGGTTTAGCGCGACCTGACCGCTTTGGCAAAGCCCGCTTGCAACAACAGTAGATCGGGACTATCTCGCACCCATGGCAAAACGTTCTCACTCCGGCGGCCCAAGCGGGTCGCACCGCACCCTCCGCGTCGGCGAAGCCATTCGGCGTCGCCTGTCGGAAATGTTCGCGCGTGGCGAAATCCACGACCCCGATCTCACCATGATGTCAATCACGGTGGGCGAGGTGCGGGTAAACCCGGACCTGCGGGTTGCGACTGCCTTCATCCTGCCTCTGATGGGCAAGGATGCAGACGAGGCCCTCGCAGCGCTGCGGCGCAACAAGGGTGAAATCCGCCACCAGATCGGCAAAACGCTCGGCATCAAACACACGCCGGAGATCCGGTTTGCGCTGGATGATACCTTTGACCGGATGGACGCGACCCGGCGCATGTTCGCTGACGAACGCGTGCAGCGCGATCTCCACAAGGACAGTGACGAGGAAGAGTAATGGCCCGACGCAAGAAGGGGCGCGCAGTTCACGGCTGGCTGGTCGTGGACAAACCCGCCGGTATGACCTCCACCTCCGTTGTGAACAAAGTCCGCTGGGCGCTGAACGCCCAGAAGGCTGGACACGCAGGTACGCTTGATCCCGAAGCCACCGGCGTTTTGGCCGTGGCGCTGGGCGAAGCAACCAAAACCGTTCCCTTCATCACAGATGCTTTGAAGTGCTACCGCTTCAGCGTCAGACTTGGGGCTGCCACCAACACTGACGATGCCGAGGGCGAAATTATCGCCGAAAGCGATCTGCGCCCCTCTGACGCAGATATTCTGGCCGCACTGCCCGACTTCACCGGCGACATCATGCAGGTCCCGCCGAAGTTTTCGGCGGTCAAGATCGACGGAGAACGCGCCTATAAACTGGCCCGCGACGATGAAGACTTCGAAATCGCCGCCCGGCCGCTTTACGTCGATGAGCTGACCCTGATCGAGCGCCCCGACTCCGATCACGTCATTCTGGAAATGGTCTGTGGCAAGGGCGGCTATGTGCGCGCCATTGCCCGCGATCTTGGCGACGCTCTGGGCTGTTACGGCCATGTCGAATGGCTGCGGCGCGAATGGTCCGGGCCCTGGGATGCCGACGAGGGAGTCTCGGTCGCCCTGATCGACGAACTTGCCAAAAGCGAAGAACTCGACACCTATCTGCGCCCCGTCGAAGAGGGGCTGGCCGATCTCGATATGGTGCTCTGCACCCCCGAGGGCGCGACCCGGCTGCACAATGGTAACCCGGGCATGGTCTACCCGGCGGATGGCGTCGAATATGGCGATGAGGTCTGGGCCAGCTTTGAGGGCAAACCCATTGCTGTCGGCGTGTACAAAAGCGGCGAATTGCATCCCAACCGGGTCTTCAACCTGTAAAAGGTCTTTCCGCTGCAGAATGCGGAACTTTTCTAGGCGCTCGCCCGTTGATCCAGCATGGATACTCTGGCCGACACCACATTTTTGCCACTTCCGTCCCCGCTGACGGCAGAGGGTCGCCCGCGTCGCACCGGCGTAGAGATCGAATTTGGCGGCCTTGAGGAACACAAGGCCGCAGAACTGGTCCAGCAGGAATTCGGGGGCACGCTCCAGGGCGATGGCCCCCATGGGTTTCGCGTCAAGGACAGCCGGATTGGCGAAGTCAAAATCTATCTCGATACAACGCTGCGCGCCAAAGCGGAGGGTGAACTGGCCAAGCTCGGTCTTAATCTCAGCCGTGCCGTCGTGCCTGTCGAGATCGTCACCGAACCACTGACCGATCTGTCCCTGCTCACTGCCTTGACCAACCGCCTGCGTACCGCTGGCGCCGAAGGCAGTGGCGACGACTGGGTCTATGGTTTTGGTGTTCATTTCAACCCCGAGGTCGTGGCGCTGACCGCCGCACATGTCGTGCCAATTGCCAAATCCTATGCCCTGCTCGAAGACTATCTGCGCGACGTTCGCCCGATCGATCCTTCGCGGAGGTTGCTGCCCTTTACCGACCCTTACCCGCGCAGCTATCTGGATGCGATTTGCGGGCGCGACTTCAACAGTCTGCATGACTTCATGCGGGTCTACCTGGCTGAAACACCGAATCGGAATCGTGGACTTGATCTGCTGCCGCTCCTGCGCAGCTTTGACGCCGATGCGTTCATGGCGCAGGCAGGAGAAAAACCTTCGGTCTCGGCCCGCCCGACCTATCATTTCCGCCTGCCAGACTGCCGCATCGACGAGCCTGACTGGAGCCTCACCCAGGAATGGCAGCGTTGGGTGCTGGTCGAACGGGTGGCCGAAGATGCCACGCGGCTTTCGGCGCTCGAAGACGCCTGGCAGGCCTATCGCAACACGCTGCTTGAAGGCCGTCCCGCCTGGCGGCGGAAGGTCAGTGACATTCTGGGCGATCTCGCAGGGGAGGTGCTCGATGGCATGGCGTGAACGTCCCCTGATCGGGGTCACAACCTCGCGCCGCTCCGGCTGGCGCATTTTCCCGCTCGTTGCGCTCAACATCTGGCTGGCGGGCGGGCGCGCTGTACGATTTGGCACGGGCTACAACAACGATCTGTCGCGCGTCTCCGGCGTGATTATCGGCGGCGGCGATGACATATCGCCCGACTTGTACAAGGGCAAGCTTGTAACCTCCGCCCGCGTCGATCCCGCCCGTGACGCGCTGGAAGCACAGCTTGTCAAAGAGGCCTTCGCCCGCGACATTCCCGTGTTGGGGATCTGCCGCGGGGCGCAGATGCTGAATGTCGCTCTAGGGGGCACCCTTTATCAGGATGCCTATGGCACCTACCTGAGCTCGCAGAAAGTCTGGACCATTCTGCCCCGCAAAACCATTTGCCCCACCCCCGGCACGCGACTGGCAGAGATTTCTGGCGCCGCGCCTATGGAGGTGAATGCCCTGCATTCCCAGTCTGTCTGGAAGCTGGGCGACGGGTTGCGCATTGCCGCCCGTGATCCCGGCGGCATGGTGCAGGCCATCGAGCGCCTGCAGGCCCCTTTTGCCCTTGGCGTGCAATGGCACCCCGAGCACCTTTTTTACGCCCGCCGACAACGTGCCATTTTCAAGGCTCTGGTGACGGCAGCAACAGCCCGACAGGCCCACCGATGCCAGATCGACGCGGTCGATACCGAGATCGCAAGCTGATCGGCCAGCTTTCCCTTGCCAGTCTTTTCCGGACAGGCCATTGAAGAGCCATGATTACCCGGACACACACCAAGGGCGACGCGCCCTCCACCGCCGTTTATTCCGATTGCGAGCGCTATAGATATTCGCTGGTGCGCACATGGGACACCGCCGGGCGCAAGGCCCTGTTCGTGATGCTCAACCCCTCCACCGCGACAGAGGTGCAAAACGACCCCACCGTGGAGCGCTGTGAACGCCGTGCCCGCGCGCTTGGCTTTGGGTCCTTTTGCGTGACAAACATCTTTGCCTGGCGCAACACCGATCCCAAGGAAATGCGCCGCGCCGAAGATCCGATCGGTCCCGAAAACGACGCCACGATTGCCGAATACGCACTTTGGGCCGACCAGATCGTCTGCGCCTGGGGCACCCATGGTGCGCATCTGAGCCGCGGACCGGCGGTCGAACGCGTGCTGCGCGACACCGGACGCGACCTTTATCATCTGGGCCTGTCCAAGGCTGGCCACCCCAAACATCCGCTCTATATCGCTTACACACAGCAACCCGAACTCTGGCAACCGCGCTGAACGCCGTGGCCGCATTCTAAAGTTCACACATTTTCGCTAACACGACTGAAGTAAGAATTTCAAAGAGGCAGCGATGGATCCGCAAGACGAGCGCTTGAACGCCAACATCAAAGATCTCAAAGACGAGGTCGCCCAGCTAAACAGTCACCGGTTTGTACGCATTCACAACTCGACGCTGCAACTGATGTGGTTCCAGTTCCTGCGCGGGCTGGCGTTCGGCTTTGGCTCTGTGGCGGGGGCGACCATCGTCGTGTCCATCGTGGGCTATGTGCTCAACCAGATGCAGGTCGTGCCGATTATTGGCGAATGGGCCAAGGATCTGGCGGGCGAGATCATGAGCCAGACCCAGCGCGTCGAAACCGGACAGTAAGCACTCCGCCTCCACCCAAAGGCCGCCGAAACAGGAATTTTCCTTTCCTTTTGGGAAGAATCCGACTAAATGCGGCCAATCTTGCCTGCAATGGGCAGGAAAATTCTCCAAGGGCCCTGCTGGACGACATCCCGGCTTGCGCCATAACCCTTTGTTTTCGAAAGGAGACCCCGATGTCGATCACTGCTGAAGAAAAAGCACGCCTGATGAAAGAATTCGCGACCAAAGAGGGCGACACCGGTTCGCCTGAGGTTCAGGTCGCCATCCTGTCTTCGCGCATCTCCACGCTCACCGAGCACTTCAAGACCCACAAAAAAGACAACCACGGTCGTCGCGGTCTGCTCAAAATGGTCGCTCAGCGCCGTAAGCTGCTCGACTATGTGAAGGGCAAAGACGAAGCACGTTACCAGTCCCTTATCCAGCGTCTGGGCCTGCGTCGCTAAGCGCGTCACAGCAAGAATTTCGGGAAACGCCTGCTCCAACCGGAGCGGGCGTTTTTCTTTGAGCCCCACCTCACAAAACCTGCGATCCTTTCGGACGCCGGTCAGCGCGTCGCGTCAGCTTTCTTGATCAGCGCAGCCACACGGTGAGCGATGGCCTGCGATCCTTTCACCGACGGGTGGATCATGTCGATGCCGTGGAAACTGCGGTCCCCTTCCGGCACAAGATCAGCGAGCGACAGAAAATAGATTCCCGGGTCAGCCTCGGCCATGCGGGCCAGACGCTCCTCGAAGCGATTGCCCGCCGGCAGGCAGCTGTCGATGATCGACCCGACACCCGGGCTGCGCAGATACCCAAGGTAGATGACGCGCGCGCCCGAGGCACGGATGTCGCGCATCAGATCCGGGATCATGCCCTCAGCCCCCGTCTCGGACACCATCCGGTCAACCTTGTGTTCGCAGGCCTTACAGCCACAGCCCAGAAAGATGTCATTGCCGCCGCCGTTCATGACCACCCAATCCCAAGTCCCGCCACGGTATTGTTTGGCGATATTCAGCCCCAACGCGCCAGTGATCGGCAGCGGATAGACAATCCGCGCGGCCCCGACCGCCCGGTTGACCACGGGTTCTCCCAGATCGTCGGCCAGAACGTCCGCCAGAGAGCGCCCTGAAACGGAATGCCAGGCCACCATGGAATCTCCCATCGCCAGAATACGGGCTGCGGGCACAGCGGCGTCTTTGCCGGTGCCCGGGCCGGGCTCCGACATCGGTTCAGCCGCGGCGACCGAGACCGTTACAGCCTCCGTCTCCGATGCGGACTGTACGCAACCGGCCTGCGTGACCGCCACGACCAGACTTATGATCGCCGCAATCCGCCCTGCCTGTCGTCTGAATGCCATGGTGCTGCGCCCCCCCTGCGCTCTGTCCGGTGTCATCTGGCTTGACCGCACCGCTATCGGTGCCAAGTCCGGCGCCATTGCACAACCCGGATTTGCATATAGACCTCACATTACACCGAAGAATTTAACAGACCCTCTCGCAGCTTCCCCTGCTCTGTTGACCTGACAGAAAACGAATCCGCGCCCCGGGCGACACACGGAACTCCTCGCTTCCCAAAAGCACCAATTTCCTGTATGGCCCTTGCCATCTGAGACGTAACGCGAGACCCCAGCGTTGTGAGTGAAAGATAAGAGGGGTCGGCGGCAATGGGGCCGCCAATCAATCGGGAGACCCGGGAGGGCCTGGGAGAGCTCCCAAACAGGATACACTTGATGTTCAAAGAAGTGAAAAAATCGATCCAGTGGGGCGAAGAAACCCTCACGCTCGAAACGGGCAAAGTGGCCCGTCAGGCTGATGGCACCGTCATCGCCACCCTTGGCGAAACCTCCGTGATGGCCAACGTCACCTTCGCCAAACAACAGAAAGAGGGCCAGGATTTCTTCCCCCTGACCGTCCACTACCAGGAAAAATACTACGCCGCCGGGAAAATCCCGGGCGGCTTCTTCAAGCGTGAAGCACGTCCGACCGAAAAAGAGACGCTGACTGCACGCCTGATCGACCGTCCGATCCGTCCGCTGTTCGTACCGGGCTTCAAAAACGAAGTTCTGGTGATGTGCACCGTGCTGTCCCACGACCTGGTCAACGACCCGGACGTTGTGGCCATGATCGCCGCCTCTGCTGCTCTGACCATTTCCGGCGCGCCCTTCATGGGTCCGATCGCTGGCTGTCGCGTGGGCTTCGAGGATGGCGAATACATCCTGAACCCTGAAGTCGACGACATGCAGGACCTGCGCAACAACCCCGATCAACGCCTTGATCTGGTTGTCGCAGGCACCAAAGATGCCGTCATGATGGTGGAATCGGAAGCCTATGAGCTGACCGAAGACGAAATGCTCGGCGCCGTAACCTTTGCCCATGAACAGATCCAGCCGGTGATCGACCTGATCATCGATCTGGCTGAAGAAAGCGCAAAAGAGCCGTTTGAATTCACCCCGCCGGATTACAGCGCCCTCTATGAGGTCGTGAAAGCCGCCGGTGAAGACAAGATGCGCAGCGCCTATGCCATCACCGACAAGCAAGAGCGCGTTGCCGCTGTGGCTGCCGCCAAGGAAGAGATCAAAGCCGGTCTGACCGAAGAGCAGCTTGAAGATGCCAACCTCGGTTCGGCTCTCAAAAAACTCGAATCCGCTGTCCTGCGCGGCACGGTCGTGAAAGAAGGCAAACGCATCGACGGTCGTGCCCTTGACGAAGTGCGCCCGATTGTTGCCGAAACCGGCCTTCTGCCCCGCACCCATGGTTCCGCCCTGTTCACCCGTGGCGAAACCCAGGGTCTCGTGGTCACCACGCTGGGCACCGGCGACGATGAACAGATCATCGACGCGCTGCATGGCAACTTCCGCTCCAACTTCCTGCTGCACTACAACTTCCCGCCCTACTCGGTCGGTGAAGTCGGTCGTGTCGGCTCTCCGGGGCGTCGCGAAATCGGCCACGGCAAACTGGCATGGCGCGCCCTTCAGGCCGTTCTGCCTGCTGCCACCGATTTCCCCTACACGATCCGCGTGGTCTCTGAGATCACCGAATCGAACGGTTCTTCTTCGATGGCTTCCGTCTGCGGCGGCTCCCTGTCGATGATGGACGCCGGTGTGCCGCTCAAATCCGCTGTGGCCGGCGTGGCCATGGGTCTGGTGCTGGAAGACGACGGCGAGTTTGCGGTTCTGACCGACATTCTCGGCGACGAAGACCACCTCGGCGACATGGACTTCAAAGTGGCCGGGACCGAAGCAGGGATCACCTCCCTGCAGATGGACATCAAAGTTCAGGGCATCACCCCCGAGATCATGAAGAAAGCCCTCGCACAGGCGAAACAAGGCCGTCTTCACATCCTCGGCGAGATGAACAAAGCGCTGTCCGGTGCCGGCGAATTCTCAGCCCACGCGCCGCGCATCGAAACCATGCAGATCCCGACTGACAAGATCCGTGAAGTGATCGGCTCCGGCGGTAAGGTCATCCGCGAAATCGTGGAAACCTCCGGTGCAAAAGTCGACATCAACGACGACGGCATCATCAAAATCGCCTCCGCCAACGGCGAAGCGATCCAGAAGGCCTACGACATGATCCATTCGATCGTGGCCGAGCCGGAAGAAGGTGTGGTCTACAAAGGCAAGGTTGTGAAGCTCGTCGATTTCGGCGCCTTCGTGAACTTCTTCGGCAAGCGCGACGGCCTTGTGCACGTCTCGCAGATCGAAAACCGCCGCCTGAACCACCCGTCGGATGTTCTGAAAGAAGGTCAGGAAGTCTTCGTGAAACTCCTCGGCTTCGACGACCGTGGCAAAGTCCGCCTCGGCATGAAAATGGTCGATCAGGAAACTGGCGAAGAGATCAAGAAAGACGACGCGGAATAAAACCGCCGATTTTCAAACGCAAAAGGCCCCGAACTTGTTTCGGGGCCTTTTGTCTTATAGGGCCTTAAAGAAACGCAGGGAGTTCGCATTTTAAGGGGTGGTGGTGTGTCGTGTGGCGCGCCAACAACAAGGGTATTTCATTGATCGATACATTTACCATATTCGTTCTGACCCTCGTCGGAGATGACGACAGGCGCGCGCCGCTCGTCAAACAGTTGCAGGATATAGGCTTGCCCTATGAGCTCGTCTTCGGGATCGACGGGCGCGACGGACTGCCCACAGAGGCCGAAACGCTCATCGACCGTGAGCGCACGATCTATCACATGGGGCGCCCGATGACCGATGGGGAATTCGCCTGCGCTCTATCCCATCGCAGCATCTACAAACGTATTCTTGACGAAGGGTTGCCCGGCGCCATTGTGCTGGAAGACGATGCCATTCTGAAAGACGGCTTCGCGGCCTTCGTCCTGGAAAAGGACTACCTTAAGGCCCCCATGATCCTGATCGATTGCGCCTATCCGCGCGTGATGCGCTTTCGGTCGCGCAAAGTGGCCTCAGGGACATTGCACAGATGCGCCAACCAGCCGACAATGGCCACCGCTTATTGCGTTTCCGCCTCCGCGGCGGAAAAGCTGCTGGTGTCAACGACACCCGTGCAGACCCCAGCGGATTGGCCCGCCAGCCTCTATCATCTGGGCGCCTGGATTATGACACCGCGCCTGGCCACACATGAGCCGCCCAATCCGAAACGAATGTCACATCTCGACGCAGAACGCAGCAAGCTGCAAAGTGAAACCGCGTTTGATCGGCCCCGGATCGCAGGGACATCGGGCCTAACCGCACAGCTCCACCGCCGTCTCTCCAGACGCGTCGGGCGCGATAGGGGCGCAAGATGACAGAGCCAGTCCTGATCCTGACGATGAAATGGGGCACGCTTTACGGGCCGCATTACGTCAACAACCTCGCGCAGGGCGTGAAGAGGCATCTGAACCGTCCACACCGTTTCATTTGCTTCACCGATGACGCGATCGGCCTCGACCCAGAGATTGAAGCGCTGCCGCTGCCCGATCTGGGCCTGCCGGAAGGGCATCGTGATACGCGCTGGCGCAAACTGGCCCTGTTTCGCAAGGATCTGGCCGGATTATCGGGCACCGCTCTGTTTCTGGATCTGGATCTGGTCATCGTGGGCAATCTCGATGCCCTATTTGATCTGCCCGGCTCCTTCTTTATCATTCGCGATGACGATCTGTTTCGCCCGAAGCCGCTGCGCAAGATCAATCCTGCGCGGGACGCCTTCTTACATTCGGTTGGCAACAGCTCTGTGTTCCGCTTCGAAATCGGCGCGCACAGCTACATTCTGGACGCCTTCGTAGCCGATCCGGCTGCTGCAATCGGATCGTATGAAATCAGCCAACAGTTTCAATCGGCGCAACTGGCACAGCATGGGCATCTTAACTACTGGCCCAAGGAATGGTGCGTCAGCTTTAAGAACCATTGCGTCCGCCGTGGTCTGCGCAGCTATCTTCAGGACCCCAGCCTGCCCGAGGGCGCAAGGATCGTTGTCTTTGCCGGAGCGCCGAAAATGGATGACGCGCTGAACGGACGGGGCGGGACATGGTATCGGCGCATCGGCGATGTGAGCTGGCTCATGGACGCCTGGACGGGTCGCCACGGCAACAACGGGTGATCCGGATGGGACTGTCAGACTGGTGGCGCAACACCAAATACAAACGCCGGGTTCGGGCACATCTGCGCGAGATCGACAGTCGTGCAGTCACCCCAAAACCGCACGGGCTGGACGCCCCTCTGGTGGTGTCGCTCACCAGCTTTCCGCCACGGTTCCCGCAACTGGTTCACACATTGCGCTGTCTGCTGACCCAGACGGTTGCGCCCGACGCCGTGGTGTTGTGGTGCGCAAAAGCAGACATGGCGGCGCTCACACCCGACATTCTGGCGCTGCAGGCACAAGGGCTGACCATTTCGGCCTGTGAGGATGTGAAATCCTACAAGAAACTGGTTCCGGCACTGCTCGAAGATGCGGACCGTTATGTGGCGACCGCAGATGACGATCTGTTCTATCCTGCCAATTGGCTGGAAAGGCTGGTCGAGACGTCCCGAGCCCACCCCCGGCAGGTGATCGCGTACCGTGTCCACAAGATCCTCTATCAACCAGATGGCACCCCACAGCCCTATGTGAACTGGCCCAAAAACCTCGATGTCGCCGGGGTCGGGCCAAATCTCTGTGCCACGGGCGTTGGCGGGGTGCTCTACCCCCCGCGCACGCTGCATCCGGATGTGACCCGTGCCGAACGCTTCATGACCCTCTGTCCCAGCGCCGATGATA
The DNA here is from genome assembly GCF_963675965.1 of uncultured Celeribacter sp. NCBI lineage: Bacteria > Pseudomonadati > Pseudomonadota > Alphaproteobacteria > Rhodobacterales > Roseobacteraceae > Celeribacter > uncultured Celeribacter sp. The sequence continues at coordinate 1,957,944 of NZ_OY780935.1, forward strand.
TCTGGTTCTACTGGATGGCCCGGCTGAACGGCACATTGGTGCGCCATACCGGACACAAGACCCGTCTGGTCGAATGGCCCGGCACCCAAGAGGTCAGCCTGCGAGCCACCAACGTCAGCACAGAGGCTGAGAATGGCAATGATCGCGCCATCGCCGCGCTGATCCGTGTCTACGGCCTGCCGCCGCACCAACCCTCATAAAAAAGCCCCGCCGATGGCGGGGCTTTGTCTTAATCGCCAACCCAGCGTTATTTCGGGTCTTTGGCAAAGCGCAGGTAAGGCAGCTTCTTGTCGAGAGCACCGAATTTTCCCTCTGCCGCAGCATCGTCCAGCGACAGCGCAACGATGACGTCCTGACCGGTCGTCCAGTTGGCCGGTGTTGCCAGCGGCGCACCAAAAGTTTTCTGCAGGCCGTCAAGCGCACGCAGGATTTCCGCAAAGTTCCGGCCCACCGACATCGGATAGGTCATCATCAGCTGAACTTTCTTGTCCGGCGAGATGATAAACACCGAGCGCACGGTGGCGGTGTCCGCCGGCGTGCGGCCATCGGGCAGATAGGCTTCTGCCGGAAGCATGTCGAAGGCTTTGGAAAGCGCCAGATCGGTGTCGGCCACAATCGGGAAGCCAGCTTTCGCACCGGCGAAGCTTTCGATGTCGCCTTTCCATTCCTTGTGCTCTTCGACCCCATCCACGGAGACGCCCAGCACCTTGGTGTTGCGCTTAGTCCATTCGTCAGCGAGCTGAGCCACAGCGCCGAACTCGGTGGTGCACACCGGGGTGAAATCTTTCGGGTGCGAGAAAATCACAGCCCAGCTGTCGCCAATCCAGTCATGCAGGGAAATCTCACCCTGATCGGTGGTGACGGTCAAGTCCGGAACAATATCGTTGATACGCAGTGCCATATTTTCTCTCCTTTGGAGCCAAATGTGTTTCCCCCATAACATAAGAGAAACCATCGGCGTTAAAAGGTAGAACGTATACCAAAAGACGCATTTTTTGGCAGACGCCGAAAGATCAGAACGGACATTTCGCGGTAAAGGACATCCCCGCACCGCCATCCGGATGCCGCAGCCGCAACTGTTCGGCGTGCAGCATCAAGCGTGGGGCCTCACGGGCCGGGCCTTCGGCATAGAACGGGTCCCCCATGATCGGATGGCCGATCGCCAGCATATGCACCCGCAACTGATGCGAGCGGCCGGTTTTGGGATAGAGACGCACCCGGGTCTGATCCCCTTGAATGCGCACCACCCGCCAACCCGTGATCGCAGGCTTACCATTTTCATGATCGACCATCTGCTTGGGCCGGTTGAGCCAGTCCACGATCAGCGGCAAATCCACGGTGCCGGTCTTGTCAGAGATATGCCCGTGCACCCAGGCCACATAGGTTTTCTTGGTCTGACGTTTCTCAAACTGGAGCCCGAGGTGGCGCTGCGCATGCGGCGTCATCGCAAAAACCATCACCCCGCTGGTGTCCCGGTCCAGCCGGTGCACCAACAGCGCTTCGGGAAAGGCCGCCTGCACCCGCGCCAGAAGACAATCCGACAGATGGTCTCCCTTGCCCGGCACGGACAAAAGCCCCGACGGTTTGTCGACCACGATCAACTCGTGATCGAGATGCAGAACATTCAGCGGATCTTGCGGCGGGTCATAGGTGTCACTCATGACGCGGGCCTATCACGCCAGCCCGACAGCCGCAAAGACGCGGGACAGAATCGCGCTCAGCGCTGTTGCATCCGTCTCGGTGAACGCGGCGGGCTGATTGCTGTCGATATCGAACACCGCCAACAAATCGCCCTGTGCATTGATCACCGGCAACACCAGTTCTGACCGTGTCGAGGACGCACAGGCAATATGCCCTTCGAAACTGTCGACATCTGCAACCCGCTGCACCGAGCGGTTGCGTGCGCAAGCGCCACAGACCCCACGCGAAAAGGGGATCACCAGACAGCCGTGTCCGCCCTGATACGGGCCGATCTTCAGCAGATCTTTGGCTACGACACGGTAGAAACCCGTCCAGTCGAATCGATCGTCGCTGTGATGCACCTCGCAGACCACCGTCGCCATCAGGGCGACAGCGTCGGTTTCCCCCGCGCAGAGGCTGTCAATACGCTGCGCCAAGGCGTCATAATCGAGCATGGAATCCTCCGGAATTCGTGCAACCACTTGGTAAGGTTCAGCCCATATCCTCCTCTGGACAGTACAGCAAGGCCACGCAGTTCCTGCGCGCCGCCCACAAGGTTTTGAGCGAGATGATCCCAGAAAAACAGGAGCACCCCATGATCCTGCACAGCCTGCCGGATGGCACCCTGCATGTGGCGCGCGTCGACAGCGATCGCATTGACGTCCAAAGCGCGATCCCCTTCAAAGACAGCATCCGCGAACTGGCCCAAAGCAGCGCGACCCGTATCATTCTGGATTTATCACGCGTAAATTTCATCGACAGCACCGGCATTGCAGCGATTGCCTCAGCCGATCGCGCGTTGCGACCCAGCCAGACGATGGAGTTGGCGTCCGTGACCCCCCACGTCCTGCAGGTATTTCAGCTGACGGGGCTCGACCGGACCTTTCACATTCACAGCGATCTGACCAGCGCGCTCGGGTCCTCGGAGCAGGCAGGGTAGCGCGCCGTAAGACCACATGCTGCGGGAGCTATCCTCAGTTCAGTTGAAAATCCAGCGGATAGGCCCCGCCTTCGAAGGGGCCGAACAAATCCGGCAGATCCGGGTGATCCACGGGCTCGCCGGACCAATCCGCCACGAGATTCTGTTCGGAAACATAGGCCACGTAATAGCTTTGATCGTTTTCTGCGAGCAGGTGATAGAAGGGCTGATCCTTCGCCGGGCGCGAATCTTCGGGAATGGCCATATACCATTCCTCGGTGCTGGCAAAACTCGCATCGACGTCAAACACCACACCGCGGAACCGGTGCTGGCGGTGGCAGACCACCTGACCCAGATGGTATTTGGCGCGCGTTGTCATCATCACATTGCAACCCTTCTCTGAGGTAAGTAGACCGGAGAGACTGGCCTGTCCACTGCGGACCACACGGAAACGGGAAACAGTCTGTGAACCTTGTTCTGACAGTTCTACAAATCGTCGCACCGGTCTTTCTGCTGGCGCTGATTGGCTATGTCTGGGTCAAAAGCGGCCATGAATACCGTCTGGAATTCGTCACCAAGCTGACGATGACCCTCTCTGTTCCCGCGCTGATCTTCACCGCACTTCTGAAAGCCGAAATCGACCCTTCGGCGCTCGCCTCTCTGTTTCTCGCGACAGCCATCACCTATGGCATCATCACACTTGTGGCGCTGGTCGCGGTCCGGGGACTGAAACTGAACAGCCCGACCTATCTGGCCCCGCTGATCTTTGGCAACACCGGCAATCTGGGCCTTCCGCTGGCGCTTTTCGCCTTTGGCGAAACCGGGCTGAGCTACGCGGTCGTTGTCTTTGCCGTCATGGCGATCTGGTCCTTCACCTTCGGCGTCTATGTCACCGCAGGCGGCGGCTCGCCCACCAAGGCCTTCAAGGAACCGCTGCTCTGGGCCGCCATTCTGGGCACGATCTTTCTGTGGCAGGGATGGACCCTGCCGCGCTTTGCTCTGAACACTCTGGAGCTTCTCGGACAGGTTGCCATTCCGATGATGCTGATCACCCTCGGTGTGGCCGTCGCCCGGCTGCATCCCCACGGGCTGAAACGGGCCACCTTCATCGCCCTCGGCAAAGCCGTAGCCTGTGCCGCCATCGCGGCAACGGTCGGCTATGCCATCGGTCTGGATGCCATCCCCAACGCCGTTTTGATCGTTCAGGCCACCACGCCCATCGCGGTGACGTCCTACATGCTGGCGGCGAAATACGGTGCGGATTCGGATGCGGTAGCCGCCCTCGTCGTGGCCTCGACCCTGTTGTCCGTGGCCTATCTGCCGATCCTGCTGGCCCTGGTGCTGTAGACCTGTCGCGCGACACATAGTTCTGAAACCTCGGCGCAGACCGGCGCAATGCGACGCAGATCACAGGAAATCCATTTCACAGCAGATGCAATTTCGCTATTCTGCCAAAAAATACAAAGCGAGAGGCAGACATGAGCAGACGTCTTCGCGCAGTGGCATTGTTCCTTATGGTTTCGGCTTGCGGAAGCGGCAACTTTTCCGCGCCCCGCAATCTGGATGACGCTTGCGCCATCGTATCCCAACGCCCCGCCTACCTGCGGGCGATGCAAAAAACAGAACGCAAGTGGGGCATTCCTATCAACGTGCAGATGGCCACGCTCTATCAGGAGAGCAAGTTCATCGGTGACGCGCGCACGCCCTATCAGTTCGTTCTGGGAGTGATTCCGATGGGGCGCCAGAGCTCGGCCTATGGCTATGCACAGGCTCTGGATGCCACCTGGGACGAATATCGCAAGGATCAGCGCCGCTCCGGCGCAAGACGGCACCGGATCACGGATGCCACCGATTTCATGGGCTGGTACATGAACCAAACCTATGAAGACCTCGGGATTTCAAAATCGGATGCGACGTCGCAATACCTCGCCTATCACGAGGGGCGCACCGGTTATGCCCGGGGCAGCTATAAATCGAAAGCTTGGCTGATGCGTGTCGCCAATCAGGTCGGTGCCCGCTCCGCCACCTATCGGGCGCAACTGGCGGCCTGCCGCAAACTCTGAGGCGACAGGTGGCATTGGCCGTTTCAATCAATCCAGAGGCGTGCCCCGTTTGCGCGCCTCTCCGCGGATGCTGAAGGCGCCGGAGGGCACATTCCCACCCAACTGCATCCGGGTCAGGCGCACGGTGGTGTCGCCGCCGTTCTCGTCGTGAATCACCCAGGCCTTGAGCACAGGCGTATCGCTGAAGATCAGATCAATCGACCCGTATTCCGGGTGCTCGGGATCCTGCGCGCGCACCACAGTGTCGCCGTTGACCTCTTTATGAGACACAACCATCTTGGCCCGCGACAGATCGACATCCTTTGCAAGGATCAGAGACAGCGGAGTTTTCGACATCGGGAAACGCTGCGGCGATTCATTCGAACCGGGATCGAAGATCGCAACCTGGCCGCCCGCGCCCATGACGAGCGCATTGTTGGGCGGATCGTATTCCAGACGCATCCGACCCGGACGTTTCAGCGTCACTGTACCGGTCGAGGTGGACCCGTCGTCATTGGTCTGGCTGAACTGGGCTGTGACCGTTCCAAGACTGTTGAGGTAGCTCGACAGCGTGTTGAGAGACAGCTTTTCAGCCGACGCAGGCGCGACAGCGGTCAAAGCGATGAGGGCGGCGGGCGCGAGTGCGGACATAAATCGTTTCATGCCCCAGATATAATACGCTACCCGCCGCCTTTCATCTCTCTTTAGATCACATCAGGCGGATTTCCGCGTGAGGCACCTGAACCGTGCCGGGCTTATTGCTCCGGCACGAGGATTTCGCGTTTGCCGACATGGTTGGCCGAAGAAACGATCCCTTCGTCTTCCATCTGCTCCACCAGACGCGCCGCCTTGTTGTAGCCGATGGCCAGCTTGCGCTGGATGTAAGATGTCGAACATTTGCGGTCCTTGATCACGATGGCCACGGCCTGATCATAGAGCGCATCTTCGCCGTTGGTGTTGCCGCCTGTCGACAGCCCCAGCACCGCATCAATATCGCTTTCCTTCTCGGAATCGGGACCTTCGACCACGCCGCCGACATAGTCCGGCGGGCCATAGGCCTTGAGATAGGACACAATCTTTTCGACTTCCTCGTCTGCGACAAACGGCGCATGGCAGCGCTGGATTTTGCCGCCACCAGCCATGTAAAGCATGTCGCCCATGCCCAAAAGCTGTTCGGCCCCCTGTTCGCCCAGAATGGTCCGGCTGTCGATTTTCGAGGTCACCTGGAAGGAAATCCGGGTCGGGAAGTTCGCCTTGATCGTGCCGGTGATCACATCCACCGAGGGACGCTGCGTGGCCATGATCAGGTGGATCCCCGAGGCCCGCGCCATCTGCGCCAAACGCTGGATACAGGCTTCGATCTCTTTGCCCGCCACCATCATCAGATCGGCCATCTCGTCGACGATCACGACGATATAGGGCAGAGTTTCCGGCTGGAATTCCTCGGTCTCGAAAATCGGATCGCCGGTTTCATCGTCAAAACCGGTCTGCACCGTGCGCGAGAACATCTCGCCTTTGGACAGCGCCTCTTTCACGCGGCCGTTGTAGCCGTCGATGTTGCGCACGCCCATCTTGGACATCTTGCGGTATCGGTCTTCCATCTCCGCAACGACCCATTTCAGCGCCACTACGGCTTTTTTCGGGTCCGTCACAACCGGGCTGAGCAGATGTGGAATGCCGTCATAGACCGACAGTTCGAGCATCTTCGGGTCGATCATAATCAACCGGCACTCGTCGGGTGTCAGGCGGTAAAGCAACGACAGGATCATGGTGTTGATCGCCACGGATTTACCGGACCCGGTGGTCCCTGCGATCAGAAGGTGGGGCATTTTGGCAAGGTTGGTTACAACCGGGTCGCCGCCGATGTCCTTGCCCAGCGCCAAAGGCAGCGAGTACTTGCCATCGCCATAATCGCGCGTCGACAGGATTTCGCGGAACGACACCATTTCGCGATGCTCGTTCGGCAGTTCGATCCCGATCACGGAACGCCCGGGAACCGTGGACACCCGCGCAGAAAGTGCCGACATGGAGCGCGCAATATCGTCGGCCAAGCCGATCACCCGGCTGGCTTTCAGGCCCGGAGCCGGTTCAAGTTCATACATGGTCACGACCGGACCTGGACGAACCGAGACGATTTCGCCCTTCACCCCATAATCGTCCAGCACGTTTTCCAACATCCGCGCATTCTCTTCCAACGCCTCATCGGACAGCTGATGCCGCACGATGTTCACCGGGTTTTCCAACAGCGACAGCGGCGGCACTTCGTACTCGGCCTCTTTCGGGTCAAATTTCAGGCTGGGCTGCGCCTCAGCCTGCGCCTGTTTAGAGGTGGCGACAGGTTTGCGCACCGGATGCTGCACGACGCGCTTGGCCTCGGGCGTTGTTGGCTGAGACGGGGTGAAACGTTCGCTCTGAGTAGAGATGTATTCGGGTTCTTCCAGCGGCGCGACTTCGTCGGAGCCTGCATCATAACCCGCCATCTCATCGTAGGACGCATAGCCGTTCTGCTCATCGTTATGCCCGGCATACTCGGGAGCCATGTTTTCATATGGGTCCGACACGGGGTGCGGCGCAACCTGCGGCTCAACCGGCGCAGCGTATTGCATCGCAGTTTCCGGCTGATGGTATTCAGGCTGGGCGTAGGCATCATGAGACCCCAGCCCCTGCTCCGGCGCAGGCGCCGGATTGAACACCATCGGCTTCGGGCCTTTTTTGTATTTCGCCACGGCTTGCTGCGCCGCGCTCAGAGGCGGTTCCATGCGTTCGCCTGCACCCGGCGTCTGGGGGCGGGCCGCGGCACGGTTGCGTGCACGGGCGTTGATCACATTGGTGATTTTCGAGGTGATCCGATCCGTCTGTCCTTCAGCCACGGTCACATCAGGTCCATAATCGGGTTCGATCAGCTCTGGTTCGGGTTCCTCTGCCGGCGTGCGCTTCAACAGGCCCGGCATTTTGGCGAACAGCGACGGTTTGCTATCTCCCATGGCCGGTTCCGGCGCATGCGGCGCGATGTAGGGATCCGGATCTGGCATTGGCGCCCGTACGACTCGCGCAGTATGGGCCGCTTGCGGCGCAGATTGCGCAGACAGCTCGGCCATCTGGGCCTCGGCCTGACGACGGTCTTCGCGACGCTGCGCCGCAGACTGTGCCAGCTTTTGCCCGGCCAGAACGGACCCGCGCGCGCCCTGCCCCAGAGCCTGTAAGACCAAAGCATAAAGCGACACCAGACCGACCATCAGGAAGCGCCCGGCAGACAGGAGTTCTCCGCGCGTGAAACCCCAGGTGAACAGCGACATCGCAATCGCCCCGAAGAAGGCGACGACCGCCAGAACCTTGAGGCTCAGAGCCGCACCCAGAGGCAGGATCTGGATCAGGGCCGCCAGAACGGTGTCACCAAACAGACCTCCAAAGCTTTGCGGGGCGCTGGTGGCATGGGTCGAGGCATAGATCGCCGCGATGGCGATGGCAATCGGCGCAAAGACCGCGCGGGTCAGCACACGTTCCGACCCGCGATGCAGCACGAACCGCACGCCCCAGACCAGAAAGACCAGCGCGAATCCCCAAGAGGCCGCGCCGACAATGATCATCAGAGGCGAGGCAATCGAGGCCCCGAACCGCCCCAGCACATTGTGCACAGGCGCATCCGTCGCCGAAAGCCAGCTTGGGTCTTCGGGCACATAGGATCCCAGCATCAGGGCAAACAGCACCCCAACCACGATCAGTCCCAGCCCGATCAGTTCCTGACCGCGTCGTTCCAGAACGGCCTGCGTATTCTTATCGAAAAGCGGATCGCGACCACGTGCCTGATAGGATGCCATTACCTGCCTCTTAACTTAACCGTACAAACAATCGCGCAGCCGGATCAGCCCGCGTTGCGTTTCTTCTTTTGGGGCCACCAGAGCGACCCGGATATATCCCGTGCCGGGGTTTTCCCCGTTCACATCGCGTGACAGATAGGCCCCGGGCAGAACCCGGATTCCCGTCTGCGTCCACAGTTTCATCGCCGCAGCTTCGCCGTCTTCAACCGGCAGCCACAGAAAAAATCCGGCCTCGGGCGCCTGCGCCCCGTCGATGCCGGAAAAGACCTCATCGGCCATGTCGAATTTTTCCACGTAGAGCGCACGGGAAGCCACCACATGCGCCTCATCCGCCCAGACGCGCGCAGAGACGGCCTGGATCGGCCCCGGCAGCGGCGCACCGGAATAGGACCGCAGGCGCCGGATGCGCAGCATGTTTTCCGGTCCGGAGGCCACAAAACCCGACCGCAACCCCGGCAGGTTCGACCGCTTGGAGAGCGAATGGAAAATCACCACACGCTCCGGATCCGCGCCCATGTCACGGGCGACCTGCCGCGCACCGACGGGCGCATCATAGCGATAGATCTCGGAATAGCATTCATCGGCGAAAACTTTGAAATCGTGCTTTTCGGCCAGCGCGATCAGATCCTGCAGATAGGCGCGCGAGGCCACGGCCCCCTGCGGGTTCGACGGGCTGCAGATATAGGCCACGGTCGCGCGGTCGAGAACCTCGGCGGGCAGGCTGGCATAGTCCGGCAAGAACCCGGTTTCGCGGCTGGCAGGCACAAACACCGGCTCAGCACCGGCGGTCACAGCCGCCACGGCATAGACCTGATAGAAGGGGTTCGGGGTCAGAACGACAGGCGCCTTGCCCGCTTTGCGTTCCGGGCTAAGCGCCAGACAGGCGTTCATCAACCCTTCGCGCGTGCCGTTGAGCGCCATGATCTCGGTCGCGGGATCGACAGCCACCCCGAACCGACGCCGCAGCCAGCCGGCGATCGACCCCAGCAGCTCTTCACTGCCGTTGTTGTTGGGATATTTGGCAAAACCCGCGATATTCTCGGCCAGAACCGGCCCGACAAAATCGGGCATCGCGTGCCGGGGTTCGCCGATGGTCATATGCATGACTTCACCCCCCGGCGCATGGGCGTCGAGAAGGCTCCGCAAACGCGGAAAGGCATATTCCGGCAGGTTTGAAAACCGCTCAGGGAACGTCATGATTGCTGCTACTGCCTCGTCTTACCGGATCTTTTCGCCCGGGTGTTTGCAGACAAGATAACGACAGGACCGCTTCGGGTCCAGCAAAAGACGCCCCAAGATCAGGAGCATGGCAGTTGGCTGTGGCATTTGCGCCAGCGCAACCGACAGATCAGAGACAGATCCCTGACCCCGGTTGAGACCGAACAACGCATGGACAAACCCGGCGCCAGCGTCATATTGAGCCGCAAGGAGACAGCCATGACAGAAAATGCGACCCCGACAAGCGACCTCTTGATTGTTGGCGGCGGCCTGAATGGCCCCGCGCTGGCGCTGGCCTGCGCCAATACGGGCCTCTCGGTCACCGTCATCGACAGCCTGCCCGGGGCCGCACGCGCCGCCGACAGCTTTGACGGGCGCGGCTATGCGCTGTCGCTGGCGTCTTACCGTCTGCTCAAGGCTATCGGCGCCTGGGACAGCGTCGCGGCACAGTCGCAACCCATTCTGGACGTCAAAGTGACAGACGGAAAACCCGGCGAAGGCCCAGCGCCGTTTATGCTGGAGTTCCGCGACGGCGAAATCGACGAAAGCCCGATGGGCTACATGGTCGAAGACCGCCACCTGCGTCCAGCGCTTTTGAAAGCGCTGGAAGCCCACCCCGGCATTCAGCAAATCGAGGGCACGGTTGCCGCGCAGACCTGTGACGATCAGAGGGCAACCGTGACGCTCGACGACGGGCGCAGCTTTGCCGCTGCGCTGATCGCGGGCTGTGATGGGCGCGCCTCCGGCACCGCCGAACGGGCTGGCGTGGGCCGGACAGGCTGGGGCTATGGGCAAACGGCGCTGGTCTGCGCCATCGCCCATGAGAAGCCCCACAACGGCTGTGCGCATCAGTTCTTCCTGCCCCCCGGCCCGCTGGCCATCCTACCGCTGCCGGGCAATCAAAGTTCGATCGTCTGGACCGAAAAAGACAAGGTCGCACAAGACATTCAGGCGCTGTCCGACGAGGAATATCTCGCCGTTCTCAAGCCCCGTTTTGGCGATTTTCTGGGCGACATCCGCCTCGCCGGGAAACGTTTCACCTATCCGCTGAACATCACGCTGGCCAACAGCTTCATCGCGCCACGGGTGGCGCTGGTGGGGGACGCAGCCCATGGCATGCACCCGATTGCAGGACAGGGGTTGAATGCGGGACTGAAGGACGTCGGCGCCCTGGCCGAGGTTCTGACAGATGCCCGCCGACGCGGAGAAGACATCGGCCGCGCCGATGTTCTGAAACGCTACCAGCAATGGCGCCGTTTTGACATTGCGTCCATGGCGCTGATGACGGACAGCTTCAACAAGCTGTTTTCAAACGACAACCCATTGCTGCGTGTGGCTAGGGATCTGGGCATGGGCATGGTCAATTCGATGGCTGGCGTGCGCCGCGCCGCGATCCGCGAGGCGGCCGGGGTCAACGGAGACCTGCCAAAGCTGCTTCAAGGGCGCGTGCTCTGAGCCCGGGCGCAAACTGATGCGTCCGCTCAGCCGTCGAGGCTGCGCGCTTCGCTGATCAGCATGATCGGAATGCCGTTGCGGATCGGATAGGCAAGTCCCGCCGCTTTCGAGATGAGTTCCTGCGCATCTGCATCATAGCTGAGCACCGTGCGGGTCTGCGGACAGACCAGCGCCTCAAGCATCCGGCGGTCGAACAGGGATTGAGGTTGCGGCGCGTCGGCGGCAGGGGTGTCCATCACATCATCTCCTCGTTGGTTCCGCCACGCAGGGCGAACTCCATGAGTGTTACCAGAGTTTCCCGCCGGGTGGAAAGAGACGGCGCCTCAAGAAGTGCCTGTTTGTCTTCGGCCCCGAAAGGACAGAGCATCGACAGCGAATTGATCAGCAACTCGTCATCGGCCTCGCCAAGGCTCTGCCAGTCGGTGCTCAGCTCTTCTTCCTGAAAATAGCGGCGCAGCAGCCCCATAAAGGCCCCGCGATCCAGCCCTGCATCATGTTCTGCACTGCCAAGATCGCTGGTGAAATCGCGCCAGCTCACCCTGAATTTGCGATAGGGCGAAAACCCAGTCGTCTCTTCAAGCAGACGAAACCGGGACACGCCGGTCAGCGTGATCATGTAGCGCCCGTCTTCGGTCTCGGAAAAGGCGGTCAGCCGCCCGGCACAGCCGATGGCGTTCAACTTACCTTCACCAGCGCCACTGCGGGGCTGCACCATGCCAATCAGCCGGGTTGGGGTCTTCATGCAGTCTTCGAGCATTTGCAGATAGCGTGGCTCGAAGATGTGCAAGGGCAGCCTTGCCCGGGGCAGCAAAAGCGCTCCGGGCAAGGGAAAGACGGGTATCGTCTCGGGAAGTTCAGCCTCTGAAAACATGGCTTTCATTTAGGCCGTCTCCGCAATCAGGCAAATATCATCGAGGACAATTTGCGACGACCATTCAAAACGATCGGATCATTGGCCTTGAGGCTGTCAAAGATTTTGAAAAGCTGATCTTTCACAGCGCCATCGTTCCAGTCGCGATCCACCTTGAAGGCGGCCAGCAGAACGTCGACAGCTTCTTCGACTTTACCTTCGGCATGAAGCGCCACGGCCAAATCCAGACGTGCCTGCATGTCGGTCGGATCGGCCTCGACCTTGGCGGTCAGTTCGGCCACAGGACCGGCATTTGCCGCTTCGCGCGCCAGAGCGATCTGCGCATGGATACCTTCGATCAGCGCGTCTTTGGCCACATCGGCAGGCACACCGTTGACCACGGCTTCGGCTTCATCCACCTCGCCCTTGGCCAAATGGCAGCGCGCCAGCCCGGCAAAGGCTGCAGCCAGATCCGGATCTTCCTCCAGAATCGCCGCATAGGTCTGCGCGGCGTCGTCGATTTCACCGGCTTCGAACATCTCATCTGCTGCGGCCACGGCTTCAGACAGCCCGTCATCGCCCGCGAGCGCGGCAATCTTGGTGACAAATTCTTTCACCTGAGACGGCGGCAGCGCGCCTTGGAATCCGTCCACCGGCTGACCTTTAAAAAACGCATAGACAGTCGGGATCGACTGCACCCGCATCTGGCCCGCAATCATCTGGTTTTCATCGACATTGACCTTGGCCATGCGGACTTTGCCGCCGGCCGCGTTCACCTCGGCCTCAAGCGCCGGGCCAAGCTGTTTGCAGGGGCCGCACCAGGGCGCCCAGAAATCGACGATCACCGGCACCTCTTGCGAGGCGTCGATCACCTCCGCCATGAAATTGGCTTCGGACACATCCGTGACATAGGAGCCGCTCGGAGCGGCATTGGCGTTTGATAGACCAAGGTCCATGGTCTGGTCTCCTTTATCTGCTTGCTTGCGCCTTATATGCGATTTCAGGCATGAGTTTTAAAGGTCGAATGTCGCAAAGACCGGCGCGTGGTCCGACGGTTTTTCCCAACCACGCGCGGCCCGCAGCACCCGGCTGGAATGGCCGGATGCCGAAATGTCCGAAGTGGCCCAGACGTGATCCAGACGCCGCCCCTTGTCAGCAGCATCCCAGTCGCGCGCCCGATAGGACCACCAAGAATACAACAGCCCCTCTGGAATGTCCTGACGGGTGACATCGACCCAGTTCCCGGCCTCCTGCACCTGCGCCAGATGTTCGACCTCAATGGGCGTGTGCGAAACGATCTTCAAAAGCTTCTTGTGATCCCAGACATCGTCTTCGCGCGGCGCGATGTTCAGATCCCCCACCAGAATGGATTTCTGCGGCGCCTCAGCGTGGAAAGCGTCGCGCATTTCAGTCAGGTAATCCAGCTTCTGACCGAATTTCTCATTCACCGCGCGATCAGGCACATCGCCGCCCGCGGGCACGTAGAAATTGTGGATCGTGACGCCGTTTTCCAGTCGCGCCGCCACATGCCGGGCATGCCCCAAAGAGGCATAGTCCGCACTGCCCGCATCTTGGATCGGCAATTTCGACAGGATCGCAACGCCATTATAGCCCTTCTGACCCCGTGCCACGATGTGCTCGTAGCCCAGTGCCCGAAAGCCTTCCACCGGGATCTTTTCCACCGGCGATTTGCATTCCTGAAGACAGAGCACATCCGGGCCCTCCTCTTGCAGCAGTTTACAAACGATCGGCTCGCGCAAGCGCACGGAATTGATGTTCCAGGTGGCCAGTGTAAAAGACATAGACGGATCCTTAAGTCAGATTTGTGCGGAGCCTACCGATTTTCGTTCAGCGCCGCCAGCCAAACCCCATCAGGAATGCCCAAAGTTATTGAGACATAGCTTTTCCTTGTTTCGCATGTGGTCGGGTCAAATCGTTGCAATGACCAGCTTCCCAATGGCGCACCGGTTCCGACCCCCGGAATGATCAAAGCGTCAGGCAGAAAAAAGGCCCGGCTGAACCAGCCGGGCCAAAAGTCTAGAACGAGGGACTTGCGCATCTTACCCCCGACGCGCTGGGGCTTCGGTGTCCCAACCCGCGAGACCGACAAAGGTTCCCGCGAGGGACTTTTTTTCGTCAGGCTTTACGATGCCAACCGATAGCCGCCGGATTCGGTCAGCAACAGACGAGCATTCGAAGGATCGGGTTCGATCTTTTGACGCAAGCGATAGATGTGGGTTTCAAGCGTGTGGGTGGTCACGCCCGCATTATAGCCCCAGACCTCATGCAACAGCACATCGCGCGGCACGACGCCTTCGGTGGCACGATAGAGGAACTTCAGAATATTGGTCTCTTTCTCGGTCAGACGAATTTTCTTGTCGTCTTCGGTGACCAACATCTTTTGAGCCGGCTTGAACGTATACGGGCCGAGCTGGAACACAGCCGCCTCCGATTGTTCATGCGTGCGCAGCTGGGCGCGAATACGTGCCAGGAGCACCGGGAACTTGAACGGTTTGGTCACATAGTCATTCGCCCCGCTGTCGAGCCCCAGAATGGTGTCTGCATCGGTATCGTGACCGGTCAGCATCAGGATCGGCGCCTTGACCCCGGATTTGCGCAACCGTTTGCACAGCTCACGGCCATCGGTGTCCGGCAGACCCACGTCGAGAATCAAAAGATCGTAGTGTCCATCTTTGGCGCGTTCAATGGCGCTTGCGCCGCTGTCCGCTTCGAAGACGTCGAAATCTTCGGTCATCACCAGTTGTTCGCTCAAAGCCTCGCGCAGATCGTCGTCATCATCTACCAGCAGGATTTTTTTCAATGTGGCCATCACACCGACCTCCGTTGTTTGTGTCTTGTACGTGATGTGCGCCCGCAGTGGGCAGCTGACAAGATTTGCAACATTCCTTTCACGCAAGCGTGTGAATATCGCCAAGATTGTTTCACTTTGTGACAAAGCTCGCTACATCAGGGGCCTGATCAACAACGGACCCTGTTATGAGCCTTGCGCCCAGTCTTGCCGAACTCATCGCCCGTGCCCGCGCGGATTTGCGCATGGGCGTCCCGATCGTGCTGCGCTCAGAACAGGGCAGTGCCGTGGCCGTGGCGGCCGAGGGTCTGCAATCCGAACGGTTGCAGGACATGCGCGATCTGGGGCAGGCATATCTTGCGATCACCGCACGACGCGCCGAAACGCTCAGTGCGCGCGCCTATGACGACACGCTCGCACGCCTGCATCTGCCCGGGGATGCCGATGTGACATGGATTGAGGCCGTCGCAGATCCTGCCGATGACCTCACCCATCCGATGAAAGGTCCCTTCCAATCGGTGCGAGGCGGCTCTGCGCTCTGCGCCCGGGCCGCCATCGCCCTGACCAAATCCGCGCGGCTGCTGCCTGCGGCCTTGCTGGTCGATGTGACAGATGCCGTCACTTTGGCTGCCACAAACGGCCTGACAACAGTTCCGGTGGAAAGCGCGATGCCGCTGATGGCCGATCTTGCGCCACTGCAGGACGTTATCCATGCCCGGGTGCCACTGGCGGCCTCAGAACAGGGACGGGTACATGTGTTTCGCCCGGACGATGGGGGCGAAGAACATTTCGTCGTGGAAATCGGACGGCCGGACCGCACGAAACCAGTTCTGACACGGCTGCACTCAGCCTGTTTCACCGGCGACCTCATGGGGTCTCTCAAATGCGATTGCGGCCCGCAGTTGCATGCGGCGCTGGCACAGATGGGCGAAGAAGGCGCTGGGGTACTGCTCTATCTCAATCAGGAAGGGCGCGGCATCGGCCATGCCAATAAGATGCGCGCCTACAGCCTGCAGGATCAGGGCTTCGACACGGTGGAGGCCAATCATCGGCTGGGTTTCGAGGACGATGAACGCGACTTCCGGATCGGGGCGGCGATTCTCAAGGAAATGGGCTTTTCGGCGGTCCGCCTGCTGACCAACAACCCCAACAAGATCGCCCGGATGGAAGATCAGGGGATCACCGTAACCGAACGCGTACCGCTCAAGGTCGGCGAGAATCGGTTCAACACCGCCTATCTCGCCACCAAGGCCCGCAAATCGGGACATTTGCTATGATCGGTCCGCAGGACATAGTTGTCACCCGCTGGGGCGCGCGTTTCATGGGGCGCCGGTTTCCCTGTTCCATCGGCAAAGGCGGGCTGATCGAGGCCGCGCAAAAACGCGAGGGCGACGGGGCCACACCGATCACCACCCTCCGCCTGCTTGTCATGTATTACCGCGCCGACAGGGGGATTCGGCCTGGAACCGCCGAACGCCACCAGACCCCACGCCATCAGATCAGCCCAAGGGACCTGTGGTCGGATGCTGCAGAGGATGCGCAGTACAACCAGCTTGTCCGCGCGCCCTATGCCGCCTCACACGAACGCATGCGCCGGCCAGATCGCCTGTATGATCTGGTGATGATCACCGACTGGAACTGGCCCGTGGCCACGTCCGGCAAGGGATCGGCCATCTTCGTGCATCGCTGGCGCAAACCCCGCCACCCCACCGAAGGCTGCGTCGCCTTCCGTGCCGATCATCTGCGTTGGATCGCCCAGCATGTGACTCCGCACACCCGGCTGATCATCCGCGGTTAACCCGCGCCCTGCACAGAATCAGCACCCAATCAAAGACCAGAATAGTCGCGTTCGCCGAAAATGGCCGAGCCGACTCGCACATGAGTCGCCCCCTGCGCAATGGCGGTTTCGAAATCGCCAGACATGCCCATCGAAAGCCCCGCCAGCCCGTTGCGCTTGGCGATCTTCGCCAAAAGCGCGAAATGCAGCGACGGTTCTTCTTCGGCGGGGGGGATGCACATCAGCCCCTCGATCGTCAGCCCGAGGTCACGGCATTCCGCAATAAACGCGTCCGCTTCGGCGGGCATGACCCCGGCTTTCTGCGGCTCTTCGCCGGTGTTCACCTGAATGAACAGCCGCGGGCAATGGCCCAGCTCCCCGGCCAGCCGGGCAATGGTTTTGGCCAGTTTCGGACGGTCCAGCGTGTGAATCACATCGAACAATTCCATCGCCTGCCGCGCCTTGTTGGTCTGCAACGGGCCGATCAGATGCAGTTCCACGCCAGTATAGCGCGCCTTGAAGTCCGGCCATTTCCCGGCGGCTTCTTGCACCTTGTTTTCCCCGAAAACGCGATGGCCTTCTGCCAAAACCGCCTCAACGCGCGCATTCGGCTGCACCTTGGAGACGGCGATCAGACACAGGCTGTCTTCGGCCCGTCCGACCCGCTCCAATTCGCTGGAAATCCGCGTCTTTATCTCTAAAAGGCCCATATTTGCCTCCTTTTGGCGTGTTCCATGGCAGTCCTAGTCTCATACGACCAGCCATGAGGGCGGTGCAACAGGTGTGTGACCTTGTTGCATCATTTTCGACAGAGCTGCGACAGGAGGGGCCGGTTTGCTTGACCCAAACCGCATCTGGGCGCATTTGTCTCGCCATGTGTCGGGTAAGCCGGCATGCCTGATATTCAAAAATTCCACGAGGGAAAAAATGAAAAAGATCCTTCTTTCTTCCGCAGCGATCGTCGCATTCGCCGGCGCCGCTTCCGCTGACATCAGCTGGACCGGTTCCGCAGAACTCGGCTACAACGACGATTTCGAAGACGGTTTCTACGTCGACTCCGACATCGACATCACCGCGTCGACCGAGCTGAACAACGGCTGGACCGCAGCCCTGACCTTTGGGTTTGAGCTGAACGACACCAACAACGATGACGATGCAGAAGACCTCTTCAATTCTGACGACAACCTGACCGTCAGCGTCTACAACGATATCTTCACCTTCACCTATGGTGATATCGAATACGCCGCCGTTTCCTACTGGAAAGGCGTGTCCGACATGGAAGCGAACGACTTCTCCGAGTACGATGACGAATCCGTGCTGCGCTTCGACGCTGACTACGGCATGTACAAAGGTGGTATCTCCGCGACCGTCGACAACGATACCGGCGATCTCTACGGCCTGAACTTCGGCGTCCAAGCTGACTTCGACATGTTCTATGCGTCCTTCGCCTACCAAGAAGAAGACGATGATCTCCTGTCCGGCAACGTCGTCGACGCTGACGTGGATGCCAACCTCGACCAGAACGGTGGCGACCTCGACGGCAGCGAAATCTACGCGCTTGCAGTTGGCACCATGGTGGGGGGCGCAGACATCCGTGTTGCCTATGTCTCCAACGAGACCGCTGACCTCGACTCCATCGGGATCCAAGTTTCCTACCCGGTCGGTCCGGTCACCCTCACCGGCTACTACGTCTCCGAAAGCGAGGCGCGCAGCTGGGGTGACGACTACACCTACGGCCTGACCGCTGCGTACGCAGACGGCCCGCTCTCCGTTCTGGCTCACTACGAGTCCTACGGCGGTGAAGAAGAATACAACCTCGAAGGTCAGTACGATTTCGGCATGGGTCTGGTTGTGACCGCTGGTTACATCGACGGCGACGACAACACCGACGACGACTTCGCTTCCTACATCGTGGCTGAATACGACCTCGGCGGCGGCGCGTCCTTCCTCGCATCCTACGCTGATGCGAACTCGACCGCAGCTGAGTCCACCGACGACATCGACACCGGTCTCGGCGGTTACGAGCTGTACTCCGGTGCAACTCTGTCCCTGTCCTTCTCCTTCTAAGTTTAGAAGATCATAGGAACGAACAGTTTGGGCCGTCCTTCGGGGCGGCCCTTTCCTTTGGCAAAACCCGTCTTGTGTCTTGTCCCCTGACGCGCTGGACGATACGGTTGCCGCAAGTTGACGAGAGGGAGCCCCCGGATGTTTCGCCGCACCTATGTTCTGACCACCGCTTTGGCCGCCACTTTGGCCCTATCCGGCTGCGGGGCCTTTGACAGCCTCGGCTCTGTCGGAGATTCCATCGGCTCCGGCCCGTTTTCCGGCGGCTCGAAAGTGTCCACCACCGAAGAGGGTGACGTCATCGACACCAAGACCACCGGTCAGATCGTCGAAATCCCCAATGGGGAAACCATCGTGATCGAACAGAAGAAACGCCGCACCATTTTCGGTGGCGGACGTGGCTCTGTGACCGACACGGTTCAGGTCAACAAATACATCTGGAACGCGGCGCTGGATGTTCTGTCCTTCCTGCCGGTTCAGGAAGCCGATCCCTTTACCGGCGTGATCATCACCGGATATGGCACCCCGCCGGGTGGCGGTCGCGCCTATCGCGCGGTGATCAATGTGACCGATCCGGCGCTGGACGCGCGCACGCTGAACCTTGCGCTTTATACCCGCAGCGGTCCGGTCAGCCAAGAAACCCTGCATGCGGTCGAAGATGCCATCCTGACCCGCGCACGGCAGCTGCGCAGCGGTAACTGAGCCGCAGAACAACGGGTTCTCTCTGGACCCTTGGCATGCAACGTTTTATGACCACGCCGGGCCTTGTCGCCCGGCGTTTTACTGAACATCCCAAAGGACGAACACATGAGCCGCTACGCGCCTAGTGAGATCGAACCGAAATGGCAAACCGCCTGGAACGAGGCGGAGGTCTTCCTCGCGGAGCGCGATGAAACCAAGCCCAAATATTATGTGCTTGAGATGTTCCCCTACCCGTCGGGCCGCATCCACATCGGGCACGTCCGCAACTACACCATGGGCGATGTGGTCGCGCGCTACAAATCCTCAACCGGGCACAATGTGCTGCACCCGATGGGCTGGGACGCTTTCGGCATGCCGGCGGAAAACGCCGCCATGGCATCGGGCGGACATCCCGGCACATGGACCTATCAGAACATCGACACCATGCGCGATCAGATGAAGCCGCTGGGGCTGTCGATCGACTGGACCCGCGAATTCGCCACCTGCGATCCGGAATATTACGGCCAGCAACAGGCCATGTTCATCGACATGCTCGAGAAGGGACTGGTCTATCGCAAGAACGCCACGGTGAACTGGGACCCGGTCGACATGACCGTGCTGGCCAACGAGCAGGTGATCGACGGCTGCGGCTGGCGCTCCGGCGCACCGGTGGAACGGCGTGAACTGACGCAGTGGTTCTTCAAGATTTCCGACTTCTCCGAAGATCTGCTGTCCGCCATCGACGGTTTGGACAACTGGCCCGACAAGGTCAAAACCATGCAGCGCAACTGGATTGGTAAATCGCGCGGCCTGCAATTCGCCTTCTCCGTGGTCGATGCCCCGGCGGGTCACGACCGAATCGAAGTCTACACCACGCGTCCCGACACGCTGCTGGGGGCGTCCTTCGTCGGGATTTCCGCCGACCACCCGCTGGCACGCGATCTGGCGGCGGAAAAGCCCGAGATTGCCGCCTTCTGCGAGGACTGCCGCAAGGGCGGCACCACCGAGGAAGCAATTGAAAAGGCCGAAAAGCTGGGCCTGAACACCGGGCTGAAAGTCCGCCATCCGTTTGACACCTCTGTCGAACTGCCGGTCTATATCGCCAACTTCATCCTCATGGACTACGGCACCGGTGCGATTTTCGGCTGCCCGGCGCATGACCAGCGCGACTTTGATTTCGCCACAAAATACAGCCTGCCGATCACCTATGTATTTGAGCCGACCGAGGGCGAGCTGAACACCGCAGAAGCCTACACGCCGCTGAAGTCGGACACGATCCGCTATATCCGCGGCTTTGCAGGCGATGAGGTGCAAACCGGCGAGCAGGCTGTCGAAGCCGCCGTGGATTTCTGCGAAGCCAATGGCGTCGGCCACGGCGTGACCAAATACCGCCTGCGGGACTGGGGTCTCAGCCGCCAGCGCTACTGGGGCTGTCCGATCCCCGTCGTGCATTGCGAAAGCTGCGGCGTGGTCCCCGAGAAGAAAGAAAACCTGCCGGTCAAACTGCCCGAAGACGTCAGTTTTGACAAACCGGGCAATCCGCTGGACCGCCACCCGACATGGCGTGATTGTAGCTGTCCGAAATGCGGCGGTGCCGCGCAGCGCGAAACCGACACAATGGACACGTTTGTCGACAGCTCGTGGTATTATGCGCGCTTTACCGCACCCCGTGCGACCACGCCGACCGTCAAGGAAGATGCCGACTACTGGATGAATGTCGACCAGTATATCGGAGGCATCGAACATGCGATTCTTCACCTGCTCTATTCGCGCTTCTTTGCCCGTGCGATGAACGAAACCGGCCATCTGCCCGACAGCGCCCGCGAACCCTTCAACGCGCTGTTCACCCAAGGCATGGTGACCCACGCGATTTTCGAGAACGCCGAACGCAAGACGGAAAACGGACGCCCGATCTATCACTATCCCGACGAGGTCGAGGAACGCGATGGCGGTGTTTTCGTCAAGGAAACCGGCGAGCGGATTAAAGTGATTCCTTCGGCCAAAATGTCCAAATCCAAGAACAACGTGGTCGATCCCGTCGCCATCATCCAGCAATACGGTGCCGACACGGCGCGCTGGTTCGTGCTGTCTGACAGCCCGCCCGAGCGCGATGTGGAATGGACCGCCTCGGGGGCGGAAGCCGCGAACAAACACCTCGCCCGTGTCTGGCGCCTGGCCAATGATATGGAAAGTGCTCCGGAAAGCGGTTCCGGCGACGAAGACCTGCTGCGCGCCACCCACAAGGCGATGTTCGAGGTCACACAGGGCGTGGAGAGCTTTGGCTTCAACACCTCAATCGCCAAGCTTTATGGCTTCACCAATACCATCGCCAAATCCAAGGCCGGGCGCGAAACGAAACGGTTTGCCCTGAAAACCATGGCACAGCTCATGTCGCCGATGACGCCACACCTGGCCGAAGAAATCTGGTCCATGCTGGGCGGCGAAGGTCTGCTCGCACAGGCCCCGTGGCCGACGCCGGATGATACCATGCTGGTCGAAGATCAGGTCACCCTGCCAATTCAGGTCAACGGCAAACGCCGCGATGAAATCACTGTTCCCAAGGATATGCCAAAGGAAGAGGTTGAAAAGCTCGTGTTGGAGAACGATGCTGTGAAAAAGGCGCTCGCTGGCGGGTCGCCCAAGAAACTCATCGTTGTGCCGGGCCGCATCGTCAATGTCGTCATCTGATCGCAGAACCTTTCTGATCGCACTGGGCGCCTCTTTCGGGGCGCTCAGCGCCTGCGGCTTCACCCCGACCTATGCCCCCGGCGGCGCGGGCAACGCCCTGCGCGGCAAGGTCGTTGTGGACGCCCCCGACGCGCGCGACAGCTACAATCTGACCAAGCATTTGCGGTTGGCTTTTGGCACGCCTGACACCCCGGCCTATCGCCTGAGCTACAGCATCTCGACCCGACTTGAAGCCATCGGCATCACCCGCGACCAGGAAATCACCCGACGCCATGTCGTCGGCACGGTCACCTATCGGTTGCGTGACATTGCCACCGACGCAGAGATTGTCAGCGGCAAGGCGTCCTCCTTCACGGCCTATTCCACGACCGGGTCCAGCGTGTCGGCCATCACCGCCCCGCGCGATGCGTCTGAACGGCTGATGACCATTCTGGGCGATCAGATGGTCAATCAGATCCTTGCGGAATTCGGATCCCGCCCATGAAACTTTCGGCCCGGGACGCGATCGGCTATTTCGCCAAGCCCGACCCGAAGAAGGCCGGGGTTCTGATGTACGGTCCCGACAGCATGCGCATTGCCTTGCGCCGTCAGGAAGTCATCGCGGCGCTGATCGGCCCGCAGGGCGAAGAGGAAATGCGCCTGACCCGCATGACCGGCGCCGAACTGCGCAAAGACAAAGCCATGCTGATGGATGCGATCAAGGCTCAGGGGTTCTTTCCCGGACCGCGCGTCGCCTTTGTCGAAGAGGCCACAGACCAGATTTCTGAGACCGTCAAGGACGCCCTGTTCGACTGGCGCGAGGGCGATGCGCAGCTGGTGGTCACCGCGGGTTCCCTGAAGGCCTCCTCAAAACTGCGCAAGCTGTTTGAAAGCCATCCCGGCGCCTATGCGATCGCAATCTATGCCGACCCGCCATCGCGCGCGGAAATCGAGGCCACGCTGTCCAAGTCCGGGTTAAAAGATATCTCCCGCGATGCGATGACCGATATTGAGGCGCTATCGCGCACGCTCGATCCCGGGGACTTTCGTCAGACGCTGGAAAAACTGTCGCTCTACAAGGTCGGTGACAGCGCCCCGGTCAGCAGCGAGGACGTGCAAAACTGTGCGCCTGTGACATCCGAGGCAGAGGTGGACGACGTGCTGAATGTCGTGGCCGAGGGCCGCGTGGGCGATCTGGGCCCGTTGATGCTCAAAATGGCCGGACAGGGGGTCGATCCCGTTGCCCTGTCGATCTTTACCATGCGCCATTTTCGCACGCTCCATGCAGCAGCCTCCGACCCCGGTGGCGCGGCCTCGGGAATTGGCCGCGCACGGCCGCCCATTTTCGGACCGCGCCGCGACCGCATGACGCGTCAGGCACAGAACTGGGGCATGCACAAACTGGAAACCGCCCTGCATATCCTGACCGACACCGATCTAACGCTGCGCTCCTCGTCCAAGGCGCCGACCATGGCGGTGATCGAACGCGCCTTGATCCGGCTTGCCATGCTTGCGCAACGGCGTTGAGCGTATTCGGTCAGCGCGAAGGCTTTGACGCCGCGCTCCAAAGCCCCACATTGGGACGAAAAGGAGCACAGCCATGATCCCCTATTCCCTGCTTGATCTTGCACCGGTCCCCGAAGGTGTGTCGACGGCACAGGCGCTGCAACACAGCGTCGATCTGGCCCAGCATGCCGAGGGCTGGGGCTACAACCGCTATTGGCTGGCCGAACATCACAACATGCCCGGCATCGCCTCTGCGGCAACTGCCGTGGTCATCGGTCATATCGCCGCCCAAACACAAAGCATGCGGATCGGGGCCGGGGGCATCATGCTGCCCAACCATGCCCCGCTGCAGGTCGCCGAGGCCTTTGGCACCCTGCGTGAACTCTATGGCGATCGCATCGATCTGGGGCTTGGCCGGGCACCTGGCACGGATATGGCAACCGCGCGCGCCCTGCGCCGCAACCTCAGCCCCGACCATGCCAATGGCGAAACCTTTCCGCAGGATGTGCAGGAACTGATCGCCTATCTCGGCGATATGCCCGACAGTGCCAGCGTGCGCGCCTTTCCGGGGACGGGCACCCATGTGCCGGTCTGGATGCTGGGGTCCTCCACCTATGGGGCGGAACTGGCCGCGATTCTGGGCCTGCCCTATGCCTTTGCATCGCATTTCGCCCCGGCGGCGCTGGAACAGGCCATCGACATCTACCGGCGCCTGTTCCGCCCGTCCGAACACCTCGACAAACCCCATTTCATGCTGGCCGCGAATGTCTTTGCCGCCGACACGACCGAAGACGCCGTTTTCATCCGCTCGTCAATGATGCAGACCTTTGCCAATCTGCGGCTGGGCAAGCCCGGAAAGCTCCCGGTCCCGGTCGAGGATGTCACCAAAGTCGTCCCGCGCCAGTTCCTCCCTCAACTCGAAGCGATTTTCGCGGTCTCTGCCACTGGCACGAAACAGATGGTGCGCGATCAGCTCAGCGCTATGATCGCACGCTACGAACCCGACGAAATCATTCTGGCCGGCAACATTCACAGCCATGATGCGCGGCTGCGGTCTTTTGAAATCGCCGCCGAGGTCATGAAAGCGCTTTAAGCGCGCCCAGCCCGGCCCAGCGGCCTGTCGCAAGGCAGGCCGTCAGCAAATAGCCACCGGTCGGCGCATCCCAATCCAGCATTTCACCCGCAAAGAACAGGCCGGGCCGCGCCTTGGCAGCCAGATCCTCGGTCAGGCTGTCAAAGCGCACGCCGCCCGCCGTGGAAATGGCTTCGTCCATCGGCCGCAATCGACCCGTTGTCACCGTCAGATGTTTTAGCGCTCCGACCAGATCAGAGGGCTGAGGCCCGGCGAATTCCATCACCAAAGCGACCTTTTCCGGCGGCAGCCGAAAAGCGCGTTTCAGGAAATTTGTCAGAGTTTCCTTTGGTTTACGCCGGGTTAGTGTCTCTTTTATCCGCGTCTCAGTCCAATCCGGCAAAAGATGCATCATCAAAGGCGCCCCGGTCCGCAGCCCCCGCGTCAGCATGTAGATCCCGCCGCCTTCCAGGCCGCGTTGCGAAATGACGCATTCTCCACGGGTTTCTTCTGCCCCGGCCTGCATCTGCACGCCTTTTACCGGGGTGCCGAAATACCGTGTCATATGGGCTGTCCAGGCGACGTCCACCCCCACATTCGACGGGGCAAAAGGGGCCAGATCGACATAGGGTGCGACCAGATCGACCCAGGCACCATTCGATCCCAATCTGGCCCAACTCGCCCCGCCGAGCGCCAGAACAATGGCCCTTGCAGCCATCTGCTGCTCCCCGTCGGGGGTCGCAAAATGGGCGGTATCGGAAAGACCTGTCAACCGCCAGTTGCGCTGCAAGGTGACGCCCTGCGCCTCCAACCGCCGCAGCCATGCCCGTAGCAGAGGAGACGCCTTCATGCCCTTGGGAAACACCCGCCCTGTAGAGCCCGTGAACATCTCCTGTCCCAACCCTTCGGCCCAAGCGGTCACCGCCTGCGGGCCAAAGGCAGTGACCGCCTGTGTCAGCACTTCGGAGCTTGAGTGATAGTGAGACAAAAACGCTGGAATCGGCTCTGATTTGGTCAGGTTCAGCCCGGATTTGCCCGCCATCAGAAACTTGCGCGCGGGCGAGGGCTTGGCCTCGGTCACCAGAACGCGCTGCCCGGCGGCGCTGAGCACATCCGCGGCCATCAGCCCGGCAGGCCCCGCACCAACCACCAGCGCATCGAACGTCTTTGCGGATGTGTTCAAGACGGTATCAGCCCTTTGATCCCGGACAGGTGATCGGCGGTGGCGGCCAGCGCATCCGTGGCCAGTGCCTCCACCGCCGCCGGCTGATCGACCGCAGCGACCAACCGGTCGACAAGCCCCCAGTTCAGTGCCTCTTGTGCATCGATTTTCTGGCCCGCCATCAGGATCATCTTGGCGCGGGCCGGGCCGATCAGCCCCGCCATGCGCACCGGATCAGAGGGCTGTGGCAGAAAGCCGAGCTTCATCACCGGGTAGAAGAATCGCGCGCCCGGATCCGCGATCCGCAGATCACAGGCCAGCGCCATGCCAAAGGCCCCGCCAGCCAATGTGCCGTTGAGGGCAGCCATGGTCAGACAGGGCAGCGCCGCGATTTTGCCCGAAACCTCTTCCCAAATCGGCGACGTCGCCAGCCCGGCACGGGCCTCATCCAGATCGGCCCCGGCGGAAAACACCTTGCCTGCACCGGTCAGCACCAGTACCCGCGCCTGATCAGCCGCCTCATCGGCAATCTGCGACAGCCGCGTCAGCATGTCTGCGGTCAGAGAATTGGCCTTTTCAGGCCGGTTCAGGGTCACAACCCAGAGAGAATCGTCCTTGCGCAGAGAAATCATGCGATCACCCCCACCTTACGCCGCAAATCCTCATCGCGCAGGCTCAGATCGGTTCCCAGATGGGCGTCCGCCTCCGGACCGCACATCCACAACAGCGCTTTGGCCGGCCATTCCGGCGGGATGTGGTCGGACCACTCCAACTGGCTGACAGGATTCACACCCGAGGCTTTGATCTCGCGTTGCATCTGCGTCGCCACAGTGCCCGGCGACAGCCCCAGCGCGCGAATACCATTGGCCCGTTCTTCATGATCCAGCATGGCGGTCAGCATCGCGGCCCCCGCTTTGGAGCTGCAATAGGCGCTCCAGCCTTCGATCGGACGCGACGCCGCACCGGAGGAAATCGTCAGAACCGTGCCACCGCCGCGGGCGATCATCCCCGGCACGATCCGCCGCATCGCGTAGAACACGCCTTTCACATTGATATCCAGCGCCCGCCCCCAATCGGCGGGGTCGGCCTCGCAAAGCCGAGCGATGGGATCGATCACGCCAGCGTTGTTCAGCAGAATATCGACCGGACCCAGCGCCTCTTCGACGGTCGACACCGCCCGATCCAATGCGGTTTCCGAGGCGACATCACAGGGCACAGCGATGGCTTTGGGCCCGATTTCAGACGCGATCCGCTCGATCTCCGCCGTGCTGCGCGCAACCAGCGCAACCTGAGCCCCAGCCTGTGCAAAAAGGCGCGCTGTGGCCTCGCCGATGCCCCGGCTAGCCCCTGTGATGAAGGCGGTTTTGCCATTCAAGTCGATCATCTGGCTTTCTCCTGTTGTCCAGCGCGACTGTAAGCGGCGAAAACAGGGGGTTCCAGTCTTGACCCTCCCGGAAAAGCAAGAAACTGTGTGGCCAAATTTGTTGAGGAGTACCCCATGCGTTTACGCTTGCTTGCCGCCGCCCTGTCCACCACCTGCCTGTCGACGCTGCCCGCCCTGGCCGATGTCACCCCGGACGAGGTCTGGACAAGCTATAAGGACATGATCGCCTCGATGGGCATGGCGGTTACCGCCGATGAGGTTCATGACGGGGACACTCTGGTGATCCGCGACATGACCTATGAAATGGTTGTCGAAACGCCGGAAGGCGACGTCACCTCGACCACAATCGCGCCGGAGATCCGCTTCGAGCCGATCAAGGGTGGCAAGGTGAGCATGCGCTACAATGCACCCATTTCCAGCGTCACCGTTGTCCCGGAAGACACGGATCTGGAAACGCCGGAATTCAAAACGGAATCGACCACAACCATCGAAGGCCTGACGGTGATCTCTGGCACGGCGAACGACATGCTCTATACGATGGATGGCGCGGCTTTCGTCATGACATCTGAGCCCGCCATGATCGACGGCATGATGATCCAGCCCGGCTTCAAAGTGGCTGTGGACCAGATCAGCGGCACGTACACCATCGAACGTGACGGCGAAACGCTCACGTCCGATATGGATATGGTGGCAGACACCGTGACCTACGGGATCGAGCCTTTCACCGCTGAGGGTGCGGAACTCGAAGCGGCTTTCACCGCATCGGACCTGAAAATGGGCGGTGACTTCGTTCTGCAGACCCAGTCCGAAAATGATTACATCGCCAATATCCTTGGCAACAGCAACATGAACGTCACCATGCGTTCCGAACGCAGCAGTTCGACCTTCCGACTGCTCGACGAAGACGGCAACACCGTTGAAGTGCTCAGCAATACCGGCCCCTCCCAACTTGGTTTTACGCTGAACGACGGGGCGATCGGCTATGAGGCGACCGGCGAAAACATCACGGCGACCGTTGCCGCCAGCCAGCTGCCGGGCGACCCTCTTGCCTTCTCCATGGACAGCAGCGCGGTCAGCGTCCTGTTCCCGCTGGCCGCTTCTGACGAGGCGCAACCTTACAAGCTGTCCCTCGGGCTTGAGAGCGTCGTTTTGCCTGACCTGGCCTGGATGATTGCCGATCCGCAGAACACCATGTCACATGACCCGGCCACGCTGCGCCTCGACCTTGGCGGCACGATGGAAAACGGCATCGACCTGTTCGACACCGCAGCACTGGCGGCCGCCGAAGCGGATGGCGAAATGCCCGTCGCGATGAAAACGGTGGACCTGTCCGAACTGTTCCTGTCGCTTGCAGGTGCCGAGATCAAAGGCCAAGGCCAGGGCCACTTCCTTGAGGCAGAACCGGCAATCCCCGGCGGCATGCCGCCCTTTGCCGGCACGCTGTCGCTGAACATGAAGGGGCTTCTTGGTTTGCTCGATAATCTGACGGCCTCGGGTCTGGTTCAGCAGGAACAGGCCATGTCCTTCCGCATGATGCTGAGCCTCTTTGCCCGCCCCGGCGATGGCGAGGACGAAATGGTTTCGGATCTGGAAATGACCGAAGACGGTCAGATCATTGCCAACGGTCAACCGCTGCCCTTCTGATCTACCCCTCTGTTAGGCCGCTTGCGCTTTGCGTTTGGGCGGCCTAACTGCACCCATGTTGCAAAGGACACGACCGAACAGGATCCCCATGCCCCAAGACCTTTCCGCCCTGACCCAGTCCCTGTTGAATGCCGCCCTTGCGGCCGGGGCCAATTCCGCCGATGCCATCGCCGTGTCCGGCACCTCGCTGTCCATTGACGTGCGGCAGGGCGCGCTGGAACACGCAGAACGTTCAGAAGGGATCGACATCGGATTGCGGGTTCTGATCGGACGGCGACAAGCCTGTGTGTCGGCTTCGGACACCCGTCCGGAGACGCTGCAGACCATGGCGGAACGTGCCGTGACCATGGCCAAGCTTGCGCCTGAAGACCCCTATGCCGGGCTGGCAACACCGGCGCAACTGGCCGACGACCGGAATGTCTCGGTGCTCGATCTTTGTGACCCGTCTGCCGAACCGTCGCCCGAAGAGCTGCAGGACGACGCCCTGCGTGCCGAAGCTGCCGCCCGTGCAGTCGACGGCATTTCCCAGATCGACAGCTCTGCCGCAGCCTATGGCAAGCGCGACATTCATCTGGCCACGACCGGCGGCTTCAGTGGCGGCTACAGCCGCACCGACCGCATGTTGTCCTGCGTGGCCATTGCCGGTGAGGGCACGGCTATGGAGCGCGATTACTGTGGCGAAAGCCGCATTTACGGCGCCGACCTGCCCAGCGCCGAAGACATCGGACGTCTGGCCGCAGAGCGCACTGTCGCCCGGCTCGGCGCGCGCAAACCCAAAACCGGCGCCTATCCGGTGCTCTACGACGAACGCGTCGCCGCTTCGCTGATCGGGCATCTTCTGTCTGCGATCAATGGCACAGCCATCGCCCGCGGGTCGAGCTGGCTGCGTGATGCCATGGACGACATGGTTCTGCCCGAGGAGCTGTCGCTTCTCGAAGATCCGCGCCGCAAGCGCACCAGCGGGTCCCGGCTGTTCGATGCCGAAGGGCTACAGACCGCGCCGCGCACCATCGTCGAAAACGGTCGGCTGCGCAGCTGGACACTGGATTTGGCCACGGCGCGTCAGCTCAACCTGAAAAGCACCGCGAACGCGGCGCGGAGCGTCTCCGCCCCGCCGTCGCCCTCTGTCACCAATATTGCGCTCACACAGGGTGACAAAAGCCGCGAAGACTTGATGCGCGACATGGGCACCGGCCTTCTGGTGACTTCAATGATTGGCGCGTCGATCAACCCGACCACAGGCGACTATTCCCGTGGGGCCAGCGGGTTCTGGGTAGAAAACGGCGAAATCGCCTATCCAGTGAACGAATGCACCATTGCAGGCAATCTGCGCGACATGCTCGGCACGCTGATCCCGGCCAATGACGCGCGCCAGCACCTGAGCCGCGTCGTGCCGTCACTGCTGGTGGAAGGGATGACACTTGCAGGCGACTGACGATCTGGACCTCTTGATCGAAGCCGCGCGCAATGCAGGCGAAATTGCCCGCCCCTATTGGCGCGCAGACCCGGAGGTCTGGGACAAGGGCGGCGGGCAAGGCCCCGTGACCGAGGCGGATCTCGCCGTTGACCGGATGCTGCATGAATATCTTCTGTCAGAACGACCGGAGTATGGCTGGCTGTCCGAAGAAACCGTCGACACGACGTCGGAACGTCTTGGCAAGGACCGCGTGTTTATCGTCGACCCGATTGATGGCACCCGCAGTTTTATCCACGGCGATCACAACTGGGCGCATTCCCTGGCAATTGCCGAAGCCGGGGAAGTCATAGCCGCGGTTGTTTACCTGCCGCTGCGCGACCGCCTGTTCACCGCCACGCTGGGCGGCGGGGCGGAGTTAAACGGAAGCGCCCTGCAGGCCTCACAGCGTTGCGATCTTGAAGGGGCCACGGTTCTGGCGACCCGGCAGCATCTGAAAGACGAACACTGGCGCGGCGGAGCCCCGAAATTCATTCACAAATTCCGCCCCTCTCTGGCCTACCGCCTCTCACTGGTGGCGCAGGGGCGCTATGACGCCATGTTTTCCCTGCGCGACACCTGGGAATGGGACGTGGCCGCCGGCACGCTGATCGTGTCAGAGGCCGGGGGGCAAGTCAGCGACCGGCAGGGCAAGCGCCCGCTTTTCAACCAGGCCAAACCGCAGCTGAACGGCATTGTCGCAGGCTGTCCAAAACTGGCCAATGGCATTCTGGACCGCCTGCACTGAGCTGCCAGCTCAGCAATATTCGTCCATATCTTCTGACACTGCACGGGTCATCGCCGCGATGATATCCGGATCGGCGGCGTGCACGCGGGACCAGTTCGGAATGAACGGCGTTTCCATCGGATTTTCAAGGAACACATTGCCCGCACGGATGATGTTGTTGGCGAACAGTTCGACCGTCTTTTCTTCGACATGGCGATCCACATGCAGGCCATTCATCCGCGCATCATTGAAATAGGTTTCAATCAGATCCAGCGCGCCGCGATAATACGTGGCCTTGATCGAGCGGAAAATCTCTTCGGAGAAAACCGTACCGTCGGCTGCCAGCTTGCGATAGAGCGCCTTGCAGATGTCCACCGACATGCGCGACAGCCCCTTGTTGGCATCCTCCTGTGACAGATCCTGGTGCTTGTGGTCGTAGCGGTCAGACACTTCGACCTGACAGACCGCACGCGGGCTGAGATTGCGCCAGGCTTCGGACAGCAGGCCGATTTCCAGCCCCCAATCCGACGGGATGCGCATATCCGGCAGGATCGAGGTGCGCATCGCAAATTCCCCCGCCAGCGGATAGCGGAAGTCGTCGAGGAAATCGAGGTATTCACGCGGGCCAAGCACCTTGGCAAGAGCGTGGATCATCGGTGTCACCAACAGCCGAGACACACGTCCGTTCAACTTTCCGTCCGCCACACGCGGGTAGAACCCTTTGGACATCTGATAGGGGAATGTCGGGTTCGCCACCGGGTAGACCAGCCGCGCCAGCATGTCCGACGAATAGGTCAGCACATCGCAATCATGCACCGCCACCACCGCACTGTCCGCGCGTGCGATGGTATAGCCCATGCAGAACCAGACATTGCGCCCCTTGCCGGGTTCCGACGGCGACAGATCCAGTTCTTTCAACCGCGCATCTACGGCCTGCAGACGGGGGCCATCGTTCCAGAGCACGACGTGCTCGGCCTTGAGTTTGGAAAAGAACTTGCGCGCGTAGCGGTATTGCTCCTCGGTCGCGCGATCCAGCCCGATAACGATACGATGAATGAAATCCACCTTGTTAAGTTCATCGAGGATATTGGGCAGGGCCTCGCCTTCAAGCTCGGAAAACAGCGAGGGCAGAATCAGGGTGATTTTGCGAGACCCGGCAAAGACGTTGAGCTCTCTGGCTAGATCCTCCTCGGAGTTCAGTCGCAGGTTGTGAAGGGTCGCGACATATCCGCCCTGATGGAAGTCAGCCATTTTCAGCCTCTCTCTTCGTATTGGTGCGCGATGCGGAACAGCACCGCGATGTTCCAGCCTTCGGGACCGGGCGCCGTTGTGCGCGTGATCCGGCCAGAGGCCTCCCCGGTCAGGGTCGGGATACCCGGCCCATGTGAATTTCGTATGATAACACCGTAATCGGCCGCCTCGATCATTTCGACATCATTGGGCGCATCACCCAAGGCCATGGTCACAGGCGCTGTCCCGGTGCCCTGCGGCGCGTAGAGGGCGGCGATCTCGGCCATGCGGTCCGCTTTGGTCGACCCGAAAGACAGCGTCAGATAGCGCCCGCCCTGACGGGCCGAAATGCCCAACTCCGCAAGTGCGGCCTCGAAGACCACCCTGTCTTCGGGCGACCCGCTCCACAGACCCGGCTCTGAAAACTGGCGCTGTGCGGCCAGGGCTGCCTGATCCGGCGGCAGTCCGGTCTGATGCGCGACCTCTGCGACACTCCAGTCGGAAAAGCCCCGGTAAAAACGGCGCAGGTTGTCTGGCAGGGTGTCCAGCGCATCGCGAATGGCCTGATGATCCTTGCCCGTCGGCTCGCACCCCGTTCCGGGCGGCAAAATGCCCGCCCCGTTTTCCACGATGGCGGACGTCTCAGAAAACCCCATCTGGTCCCGCAGCACGGCGATCTCGGAAGCGGTTTTGGAACTGGCCAGAACCAGAGGCACACCCAGATCCCGCATCCGCGACAACGCAGGCTCCGCCGGGGCCCATGAATAGCTATCATGATCCAGCAAGGTGCCATCGAGATCTGAAAATACAATCAGGCGGGGGGCAGTCTTCGGATCAGTCGTCATACAGACATGATGCCCTTCCCGATCTGCGAGGGGAACCGCCGTCATGCAGTTTGCCGCCTTCTGCGACGATCTGCCCAATAATTAGGCAGGTTTTCCGCCCCTTGAACTCCCCCCGGATTGGATTAGGGTGCGCCCATCTCAACTCCGGAGGCTCTCATGGTCCAAAGACTTCATCTCGTGTTCGGCGGCGAACTGGTTGACCCGTCCAAAACGGTATTTCGCAATGTGGATGAAATCCACATCGTCGGGATTTTCCCGAACTACGAAAGCGCCCATGCCGCATGGAAGTCCGAAGCCCAGCGCACCGTGGACAACGCCCATATGCGCTACTTCATTGCCCACCTGCATCGCCTGCGGGACGAAGAACAGGTGGCTTCGTCCACTGAGGAATTCTGAGCCTAGGGTCCCGGCCACATGGCCCCTACCCTGCCTTTCCTGATCTACACAAGCTTGACGGGGCGGTCCGACCGGCGCCGCACCGCCAAACTGACTGACGCCTCACAATCAGGTGGCATCAGTGAGAAAGACCGCAACGAACGGCTGGCGCTGAGCCTGCCCGCACGTCCGCCCGGCGAGCTGCTATGGCTTCACGCGGCAACGCCCTATGCCCTGCGTCCCATCATCGAACTTTTCGCCAGGATTGCAGAGGACCGGCCCGATTTGCACGGGCTGATCACCTTTCCGCCCGACGACCGGCCCGACCCGCTGCCGCAGGCAAAAGGCTGCAGCTTTTGCTGCGTTCCCGATGACAATCTGGTGATTGCCCAGCGGTTTCTGGCGCATTGGCAGCCCGATTGCCTGATCTGGGTTGGGGGGCGCTTTCAACCGCATCTGCTGTGGCGTGCCCGCAAAGACGGGTTGAAAAGCCTCTCTGTGGACGCACCCAAAAGCACGATTACACTCGCCCCAAGCGTTCCGGTGCCTGGCCTGCGCGCGGCTGTTCTACAGAGCTTTGATCACGTCATTACCGCCAGCCACGACGCCACGACGCCCTGGCGACGTGCCGGCGTCGAATCAGAGTGTATCGAGGCCCTTGGCTATCTGGAAGAAGGCGGCATGGCTGCCCCGCTGGACGATCAGGAATTGACCCGGCTGACCGGTGAAATCGGCACCCGACCGCTCTGGTTTGCAACCCGCGTCGCACCGCAGGAGTTCACCGAAATCACCCGCGCCCATAAACGCGCGCTGCGCCGTGCGCACCGTTTGTTGATGGTGATCACACTGGCCGACCCTGACAGCCTTGCCGCCGCCGTCACCCGGTTAGAAACTGCTGGTCTGATGGTGGCAGAAGACCGGCAAGGGCTGGAAATTTCCGAAGCGGTTCAGGTGCTCATCGCTACCGATCAGGCGAAAGAGCCCCTCTGGCATCGTTTGGCACCCGTGTCCTATCTGGGACAATCCCTGTCGCAACACGGCGGCATAGACCCCTATCCGGCGGCCGCGATGGGGTCGGCCATCTTGCACGGCCCCCATGTCGACACGTTCAAATCCGCCTATGGTCGCCTAGAGATCGGACATGCCACCCAAAGGGTCCGCGATGGATTCGAGCTGGGCGAAGAACTGGACCGGCTTTTGTCCCCGGATCAAGCTGCCCGCATGGCGCAGGCCGCCTGGGAGGTCACAACCTCGGGCGCCGAAGTGACCGACAGGGTCGCAGCTCTCGCCCATGACATCCTTGATCTCAGTGAAAGGGGGGGCATGTGAAAGAACCACTTTTCTGGTCCAATCCGGCTTCAGCCCCCGGCTGGCAGGCGCATCTGCTGCGGCCCCTGTCCGCTCTTTATGCACGCGCCACCGCCAAACGCGTCGCGCGCAAGGACGGGTATCAGTCCAAAGTGCCCGTGATCTGTATCGGCAACATCAACGCCGGGGGCACGGGCAAGACCCCGACGACCATTGCCCTCGTCCAGCATCTGATCGCTCTAGGCCATGTCCCGCATGTCGTCTCGCGTGGCTATGGAGGCAGTCTTACCGGGCCGGTCCGTGTCGACGAACGCGCCCATGGGGCGGATCAGGTCGGGGATGAACCGCTTCTGCTGTCTGCTTTCACGCCGGTTTGGGTCTCCAAGGACCGCGCCGAGGGCGTGAAAGCCGCCGAAGCGGCGGGGGCGGATGTCATCCTGTTGGACGACGGTATGCAAAACCCGTCCGTGCAGAAGGATCTGACCATTGTGGTCGTCGATGCATGGCGGGGATTTGGCAATGGACGCGTCATTCCCGCAGGCCCACTGCGCGAACCCGTCCGCGCAGGGCTGGCCCGCGGGGACGTTCTACTGTCTCTGGGCAATGACAAAGCACAGGCCCGGTTTGATGCGACCTGGGCTGGATTGGTCTCTGTTCCACGGGTCAAAGCGCAGGTGAAGCCGCTTCGGACCGGCCTCGACTGGGAGGGACAAGGGGTTCTGGCCTTTGCCGGGATCGGACACCCCGAAAAGTTCTTTCAGACCCTGCGCGATCTCGGAGCCAACCTGCTGCGCACGGAGGCGCTCAAGGATCACCAACCGCTGTCCATTCCGCTCATGAAACGGTTGGAGGTCGAAGCCATGGCCCTTGGTGCGCAGATGGTGACCACAGAAAAAGACGCGGTGCGTTTGCCCCGCGCCTTTCGCATGAAGGTCATCACGCTGCCCGTGCGCCTTGACGTTCCGGATTGGGCCGAAATCGACCGCCACCTCGCCCGGCTCGGGCTGGCGTAGGTTACTCGTCAGCCAGCTGCTTGATCGCTTCGCCCATGGCTTTGATCGAGGCCTATTCCGGGCTCGGCGCGTCCTCAGGCACCGCCGTGCCTTCAAGTTTCGCGTCAAGCACTTCCTGCAGTTTCGCATAGTCCATATTGGCGAATTTTTCGCCGTTGATGACCAGCGTCGGCGTTGCATCAATGCCATATTCGTCCATGTTTTCAACATACTGACCGTAAAGCTTTTCGGCCATTTCGCCATCGTTGAGACAAGCATCAAGATTGTCGTCCGTCAGCCCGGCACGCTTGCCGATCTTGCGCAGGTTTTCAACGATCTGCATCGTGTCCTTGCCGCCCGCGATCCAGTCCCGCTGCTCGTCATAGAGCATCTTCTGAACCCCGAAATAGCGCATGTCCCCAGCGCAACGCGCCACCATCGCGGCCCAGAGGCCAAATTTATCGAAATAGACCTCGCGGTAGACAAAGCGCACCTTGCCCGTGTCGATATAGTCCTTTTTCAACGGCTCAAAGACAGCGCTATGGAAGTTTGCGCAATGCGGACAGGTGTATGAGGCGTATTCAATCAGCTCAACCGGCGCATCCGGATCGCCCAGAACGAGTTCCGCGATCGCGGAGCTTCCCGCATCGTCCGTCTCCTGCGCCAGAAGCGCGGCGGGGGAAAGCGTCAGCGCACCAGCGGTCCCGATGGCGGCCAAAGCGGTCGTCAGCATAAAATTACGTCGATTCATTTCTGTTCCTTCGATTGATGAGGCTGTCGGCTCATGTAGGTGCTCACGAGCTGCTCCAAGGCTTTGCGCAGGCCCTCGTCCTGCACGCCTTGCGACATTCGTTTCGCCTCTGCCCTCACATCTGCGCTGATCTGGACAGGGGCTGGTTTTTCGGGACGTGTAAAGACAACCCGACCTTCGGAGAAACCGGTCGGCGCGGTCTGGGTCACATGGATGCGGCTGATGGCATTGTACCCATAGACCGCGTTCACCCGGTCATGAATCTTCGGCAAATCGGCCTGTACCATCGGCGCATAGGCCCCGGTGGTCAGAAGCGTCAGCGTCGCACCGAAACCGCCCTTGGCATAGGACACTTTCACGGGGCGCGACATGGCCGCAGCTTGCTCCCCCACGATGTCTTCCCAATGCGTCAGCAGACGGCTTTCGGAAAATCCGCGTGCCTCCGCGACCTCACGAATCCGCGCCTGCAAAAGCCCCGAGGTTCTTTCGAACCCGCGCTTGCGGCGTTTCTCTCGTGTTTTGGCATCCATCATGGTTTCTCGACTGGTCTCTCTCTGGATGAGGACTATTGTAGGCAGACATGCGACACACACCAGAAGAAACCGGATGACGAAAGCTAAACTATGCGTGACGGACTGAAACAGAGCGAGGTCTCCAAAGACCTGCTGACCTGGTATGATCGCCACGCACGCAGCCTGCCGTGGCGCGTGTCACCGCAGGATCGGCAGCTTGGCATCCGGCCAGACCCCTATCGCGTCTGGATGTCGGAAATCATGCTGCAGCAAACCACCGTCGCTGCCGTCAGATCCTATTTCGAACGTTTTACAACGCTCTGGCCGACTGTCACCGAACTGGCCGATGCCGACGATGAAACCGTCATGGGAGAATGGGCAGGGCTCGGGTATTACGCCCGCGCCCGCAACCTGTTGAAATGTGCCCGCACCATTCGCGACGATCACGGCGGCACATTTCCCGAGACGCGCAGCGCCTTGCAGGCCCTGCCGGGGATCGGCCCCTATACCTCTGCTGCGATTGCGTCCATCGCATTCGACCAGGCAGAAACCGTGGTGGACGGCAATGTCGAACGGGTCGTTTCCCGCCTGTTTCGGGTCGAAACACCCCTGCCCGATGCCAAACCGACATTGACGGAACTGGCCGACACATTGACGCCCGAGACCCGCGCCGGAGACTATGCACAAGCGATGATGGATCTTGGCGCAACAGTCTGCACACCGCGTTCGCCAAGCTGCGAGCCATGTCCGCTACAAGATCATTGTGCCGCCCTCAAAGCAGGTGATCAGGCTCGATTCCCGCTGAAAACACCCAAAAAGCCCAAGCCAACACGCCATGGCCACGCCTATGTCGGCCAAACCGACCGTGGCGAATGGATTCTGGAAAAACGCCCGGAGAAGGGCCTGCTGGGCGGGATGCTGGGCTGGCCCGGCACCGACTGGCAGGATCCGCACACACCGGCGCCTCCCTATCCCGCCAGATGGGTCGAGGCCGGGGAGGTCAAACATACCTTTACCCATTTCCACCTGATCCTCACCGTCCATGTCGCCCGCGAGGTGACAGAGGCTCCCGAAGCGCTTACACTGCGCGGAGCGAATGCCTTTCGGGCTTCGGATCTGCCGACCGTGATGCGCAAGGCCTTTGAGCGCGCTCAAGCAAGCTGAAAAACCCGCCGGTCCCGCGCGCCCAAAACAAGTGGTCCGTATCAGGAGATAGCTGCCATGGATGTGGCCCAGATCAGCCCCCGCAATGCCCTGCCGTTCTGGCTGTCTCTGGGCGTTGTCCCCCTGTTATGGCTCGGCGCTTTTGTCGGCGGCTGGACCACCGTTCTTGTGCCGCTCTACGCTTGGTATCTGTTTGCAGCACTCGATGCGGTTCTGGGTCTGAACATAGATAATCCAGACCCGAACACGGCGGAAAATGAACTTTACTGGTATCGGCTGATCACCCTGATCTGGTTTCCGGTGCAGGCCTTCAACATCTTTGGGCTGATCTGGTACGTCACTCACAGCACCCACCTGTCCACATTGGAAATCTGCGTACTGTTTTTCGGACTGGGCGTGTCTTCGGGTACGATTGGCATCGTCTATGCGCATGAGCTTTTGCACCAACGCAACAAAACAGAACGCTGGCTCGGGGATCTGTTGCTGGCCTCAGTTCTGTATTCCCATTTCCGCACGGAACATCTGCTGGTGCACCACAAACACGTCGGCACCCGGCGCGACGCTGTGACGGCGCTCTACAACGAAGGCTTTCACAAATATTTCTTCCGCGTGCTGCACGAATGCCCGCGCTCGGCCTGGGCTGCGGAGAAGGCACTCTTGGCGCGGCGCGGCCTGTCCCCGTGGCATCCGCGAAACCCGCATTTCCGCTACTGGACGCTGCAGTTGCTCATGCTGATCGGCGCCACACTCTTGGGCGGGGTGCCGGGATTTTTCCTGTTCCTCTGGCAGGCGCTTGTCGCCGTCTGGCAATTGGAGCTGACCAATTACGTGGAACACTACGGGCTGACACGGCGCCATCTGGGCGGTGGGAAATACGAACATGTCCTGCCCCGGCACAGCTGGAACGCAGCGCATATGGCAACCAACTGGTTGCTGATCAACCTGCAACGTCATTCCGATCATCATTACAAACCCGATCGCAGGTTTCCGCTGCTGCAAACCTATGACGAAGACGAGGCGCCGCAGCTGCCTTATGGCTATCCGGTGATGGGCTTTGCCGCGATGATCCCACCGCTCTGGCGCCGGATCATGAATCCCCGCGTCAAAGCCTGGCGGCGCAAATACTATCCCGACATCGAAGATTGGGACCCTTATAAGTTCGGCCGCAACCCGCTGCCGCCAGTGTGATCCCGACATAAAAAGGGCCCCACCTGGACAGGCGGGGCCAAGGTGGTGCCGCGATGTCAGGCCGCAAGCACCAGGCGATTTCCGACCCGAACCGGGCCAAGCGATCTATATCTGTTGGAAAGAAGGAGCATCGGAGACAAGTCCGATGCCCAGAAGGTCATTGCATCTCAGCGCGAATTTGCTGACGCAGCACGTCGATCGGAACCGTTTTTCCGTCGCGTTTGAACGTCCAGTAAGTCCAGCCATTGCACGACGGCGCGCCTTCAAGCTGCGCTCCGACCTGATGGATCGATCCCATCACCTTGTCAGAGACCAGCGTGCCATCTGCGCGCACCTTGGCAGTCTTGCGACCGTTCAGCGAATACAGCTCTTCGCCGGGGCGCAGCATGCCACGCTCCACAAGCTGCCCGAACGGCACCCGCGGCTGCGCCCGCTTGGAGGCGGTCACGGTCAGCGCGTCCTTGTCCAGCTTCCGCACGGAAGCAATCCGGCGCGCTGCGACATTGCGGTATTTCTCTTCGCGTTCGATGCCGATGAAATTGCGCCCCAGCATCTTGGCGACAGCCCCGGTGGTGCCTGTGCCAAAGAACGGATCGAGCACCACATCCCCGGGGTTGGTCGTGCCGATCAACACGCGATGCAAGAGGCTTTCCGGCTTCTGTGTCGGATGCGCCTTGTCACCGTTTTCGTCTTTCAGGCGTTCACCACCGTTGCAGATCGGCAGAACCCAGTCGGACCGCATCTGGATACCTTCATTCAGCGCCTTCAGGGCTTCGTAGTTGAAGGTATATTTCGAGTTCTCAGACTTCGACGCCCAGATGAGCGTTTCGTGGGCGTTTGTCAGACGTTTGCCACGGAAATTGGGCATCGGGTTGGACTTGCGCCACACCACGTCGTTGAGAATCCAATAGCCTTGGTTTTGCAGTTCAGCGCCAAGCCGGAACACATTGTGATAGGAGCCGATCACCCAGATCGCGCCATTGGGCTTCAGCACCCGGCGCGCGGCGGCCAGCCATTCGCGGGTGAAATCGTCATAGATCTTGAAACTGGCAAACTGGTCCCATTCATCGTCAACAGCGTCGACCTTGGAATTGTCCGGGCGATGCAGATCACCACGCAATTGCAGATTGTAAGGAGGATCGGCGAAAATGAGGTCAACGGAATTCTCGGGAAGAGCATTCATCGCCTCAATGCAATCGCCAGCCAAAATTTGGTTGAGCGGGATTGTTGCCGCGCTCGAGCGGGTTGTTGTTGTCATCTTCTGCCTCAATATCGCGCCCTTTTGGACGTCGTTATATGCGCCATTTTTGGCGTCATCTTGTGGCTCTAAAGATGAGTCAAACCGCCTTGCCAGTCAATTTCTTTTTCGAATCAGCGGTTTGTGGTTTTTTCTTGATACAAGATATGGTGTATCGGCTTAAAGGAACGTCTATGGTGTGGGGTGACACCGAGACTTCGGAGCCCTTCCATATGAATTTTGGTGCCGTAACCCGCGTTTTTCTCCCAGCCGTAGCCCGGATGCTGTTGCGCCAAATCCACCATAAGGCGATCCCTCCAGGTTTTCGCGACAATGGACGCCGCCGAAATCGACAGGCTCCGCGCATCCCCTTTAACGATCGCTTCCGCGTCCAGACCGAAGGCAGCCGGGATCTTAT
Organism: uncultured Celeribacter sp.; assembly: GCF_963675965.1. Lineage (NCBI taxonomy): Bacteria > Pseudomonadati > Pseudomonadota > Alphaproteobacteria > Rhodobacterales > Roseobacteraceae > Celeribacter > uncultured Celeribacter sp. The sequence goes on from NZ_OY780935.1 coordinate 1,998,892, forward strand.
TTCCATCCACCAACACATAATCCGCCGCCACCTTGAGCCCCGCAACAGCGCGTTCCATCGCCCGCAAAGACGCCTGAAGAATGTTGATGTCGTCGATTTCTTCCACCGAACAGGACGCAATCGACACATCGGCAACGGCAAAAATCTGATCGTAGAGCGCCTCGCGCCGTTTCGCCGTCAACGCTTTAGAATCATTCAGACCTGCGGGAATATGCGCCGGGTCCAGCCAGACGGCGGCTGCGACGACAGGTCCGGCCAGCGGACCGCGACCGACCTCATCCACACCGACAATCCGGCTGTAACCACGGCGCTTGGCGGCCTGTTCAAAGGAAAAATCGGGGACGGGTTTGGCACTGTTTTCAACCATGAAACCTGTGAAGCCCATGCGCCCTGACAAAGCAACCCAAAAGCGGACACATAAAGGGCGGAGAACCTTTCGATCCTCCGCCCGTCGGCGCGACATGGAGGGGCAGGATGCCGCGCTTTCCTTGTAAGTTGCCTGTATGAGTGCCTGTGGTTCTGCCTTCTATGAGATCACCAATTCGGGCGATGCGGACGGGTGATCCGGTAGCCAAAGTTTTGCAGGCACCCGACGTCATAGGCGTCCTGACGTCCCCGCTGTGTACGCACGCGGGTTTCGCAGGCTTGCGGCAACTTTGCCTTGCTCACGCGTTCACGCTTCAGACAGTTTTCCATGGCAACACGGCTGCCACGATCATATTGCCCGCGCGTGCTCAGCACGCATTCACCGGGGATTTCGAAGGCACGGCCCTGATTGCGCGCCCGCCAGTCGTCGCGATCGTGATGCCGGGGCACCGTCACACGGGCCGGTCGGTCATGATCGTCGTTCTTGTTCTCAAGCGCTTTGCCGATCACGAAGAGGGTGACCAACCCGCCCAACGCCAGAGCGACATCATTGTCAGAGGCCCGGGCCGGCGCGGCGGAAATGCCTGCGGTGGCCAGCGAGACGGCCAGAAGGCCAGCGGTAAACTTTGTGAATTTCATCGGTCGTCCTTTCGGTTCATCCGCCTGCCGCAGCAAGCGTGAAGCTGATAGGCCAGACATGCCCCGAGGACCGAAAATCGCTCAATAACAGCCAGGTGTTATCCGATAGCAGAGGCAAGAAACCGCTTTGCTATTGAATAGCGCCCGGTTCCGGCACAGGATCGCGGGCATGAACACACGTTTTGCCCTTCCTCTTGTGATTGCCGCCGCGCTCCTGCCCGGGTTGGCCCTTGCTGACTGCTATGTCAGCTACAAAGCCAAACGCGATGATCCGCTCAAACTCCACTTCGGCGTCGCCGCAGTGGCGGATGGGCAATGTTCAAAAGGGGCGGCCGCTGCCGCGCTGAAACCCCGTCTGGCAAAAGACGGCTGGATTCTTCTGTCGATCGTAGAGATGATCCCGCAGGATAAACTTGATGGGGCCAAGAAGAGTGCTGGCGACTATTTCCTCCGATACTGACAGCCGAAAGGTGTCACGGGTCGTGATTTTCGGCATGGCCGCCATTGTCGGCATCCTGCTGATCGCGGCGGTTCTGCTGTTCATGAACCTCCCAGACGGCAATGCATTCAACGCGCGCGTCGAACGCATCTTTGTTGAAAACGATCTGACCTCTGCTGCCGAAATCAAACTGCTGGAAATTCTGGCGCAATCGGGCACCGCCTTTGCCGACACGTTGACCTCCTACCGGATGATCGTCTTCGTGCTCTTGGTATTTTCCACCGCGCTCTTGGTCGCGTCACTGGTGTTTCTGGTCACCATCATCGCCCTGAACCGGCGCATGTCCGACATCGAGAAACAGGGGATCGAAGTGTCATCCCTGCTGATTTCACGGGCCGAGAACACCGTCTATCTGAACAATATGGAATTCAAACTGACCGCTGCCGCGATTGAAACCCTGTCAGTGCTGGCCGAGGCCCGGCTGGACGACGACGTCCTGTCCGGCGCGGAAATCGAAGCGGTGATTTCGGGACGCACTGCCACCGATTGCGACGAAGCCGCCGGGGCCACCCGCATCAAACGGCTGCGGGACACGCTGGGCAATCAGATGGTCAGCGAACTTCTGGTCAAGAACATCGCGCGCAAAGGCTACATGCTGTCCTGTCCGCGCGATGTCATCAAAATGGTCTGAAGTCGAAACGCCTGAGGCGCGATTTGCACCGCGCCTCAGACAGCTTTCTCACTTCTTTTTCATCGCCTGCAACAAGGCATCGCCCAACGCACCGGTGCCACCGCCCGAACCGCCTGTGCCGGGTTTGCCGCCACCGCCACTGAACTTGCCATGACCTCCGCCGCGCCCCGCTTTTGCTGGAGCAGCTTTCGAGGAGGTTTTGCGGTCAGCGCCACCGCTCCCGCCAGCGTCTTTGCGCATGCTCAATCCGATGCGTTTACGCGGCACATCCACCTCTGTGACGCGGACCTTGACGACATCCCCCGCCTTCACGACCTCATGTGGGTCTTTGACAAAGCGGTCGGCGATCTGGCTGATATGCACCAGACCGTCCTGATGCACCCCGATATCGACGAAGGCCCCGAAGGCGGCGACATTGGTCACAGAGCCTTCCAGCATCATGCCAGGTTTCAGGTCCTTGATGTCCTCGACCCCATCCGTGAAGCTGGCGGTCTTGAAGCTCGGACGCGGATCTCGGCCCGGTTTTTCCAATTCGTTGAAAATGTCGCGCACCGTCGGCAGACCAAAGTGGTCGGTCACGAAGCGGTCCGGGCTGAGCGCTTTCAGCGCGCCGCTCTGCCCCATGATGTCGCGGATATCACGCCCGCAGGCCGACACGATTTCACGCGCCACATCATAGGCCTCCGGGTGCACCGACGAAGCGTCAAGGGGCTCGGCTCCATCGCGAATACGCAGAAATCCCGCACATTGCTCAAAGGCTTTCGGCCCCAGCCCGGAGACTTTCATCAAGGCTTTGCGCGACGGAAAAGCGCCGTTCAGATCGCGGTGCAGAACGATGGACTGGGCCAGCGAGGTCCCCAGTCCCGCGACCTGTGCCAGAAGCGGAGCCGAAGCCGTGTTCAGATCCACGCCGACCGCGTTCACCGCATCTTCCACCACCGCGTCCAGCGCCTGCGACAGGCGACGCTGGTCGACATCGTGTTGATACTGCCCGACGCCGATCGACTGCGGTGTGATCTTGACCAGCTCCGCCAGCGGATCCTGCAAGCGGCGCGCAATCGACACAGCCCCACGCAAAGACACATCCAGATCGGGGAATTCCTGTGCTGCCAGTTCCGACGCCGAATAGACAGATGCCCCGGCTTCGGACACGACCACTTTGGTGGGCGCTTTCACGCCCTGCGGCAACAGGCGCAGCGTATCCGCAACCAGACGTTCGGTTTCCCGACTGGCGGTCCCGTTGCCAATCGCGATCAGCTCGATGCCATGGCGGGTTACCAGATCAAGAATCGCCGCCTCCGCCCCGCGCACATCCAGCTTGGGCTGAAACGGGTAGATGGTCGTGGTTTGCAGGACCTTACCGGTGGCATCAATCGCCGCCACCTTGACACCGGTCCGAATGCCCGGATCCAGACCCAGCGTCGCCCGCGCGCCCGCGGGGGCGGCCAGCAAAAGGTCCTTGAGATTGCGAGCGAAGACATTGATGGCTTCTTCATGGGCCCGCTGCCGCATCTCCCCCAGAAGATCGATATAGAGAGAAATGCTGAATTTCACCCGCCAGGCCCAGCGCGCCACATCGCGCAGCCACAGATCTCCCGGCTGTTCCCCATCTGTGTGCAACACTGCAGCCACAATGCCGATGGCGCGCGCGGCGCCCTCTTCGGAATCGGGTGCGATCTCCATCGTCACGATCTCTTCCTTTGCCGCGCGCAAAATCGCCAGCGCACGGTGTGACGGAATATCGGCCCATTTCTCGCGATGGTCGAAATAGTCGGAAAACTTGGCCCCAGCCTGTTCTTTTCCTTCGATCACCTTAGCACTCACAAAGGCCTCGCGCCGCATGAAGTCGCGCAACCTGCCCAACAGATCGGCGTTTTCACTCAGCTCCTCTGTCAGGATATCACGCGCCCCGTTCAGCGCATCGCGCACCGTTGCGACAGTATCCGACAGATAGCCATCGGCCAGGCTTTCCGGCGCAGCAGAGCGGTCAGCCTCAATCGCCCGCAACAGAGGCTCCAAACCGTTTTCCCGCGCGATCATCGCCTTGGTGCGGCGTTTGGGCTTATAGGGCAGGTAGATGTCTTCCAGCGTGGCCTTGCTGTCGGCCCCGGCAATGGCCCGCGCCAGATCGTCGGTCAGCTTGCCCTGATCCTTGATCGACCCCAGAATCGTCTGTCGCCGGGCCTCAAGTTCGCGCAAGTAAACCAACCGGTCTGACAGTTTGCGCAACTGGGTATCGTCGAGCCCCCCGGTCACTTCCTTGCGGTAGCGCGCCACAAAAGGCACGGTCGCCCCCTCATCCAGCAACGCGATGGCGGCGTTCACCTGCGTGGAAGATGCGGCGATTTCTCCGGCAATCACACGGGAAATCCGGTCCACCGCCTGGGGATCGTTCTGTACCAAAACAAGGCTCCTTTCATGGCTCAGGACACCCTGTGTAACGGGCGCGAAAAGCTTCGCCAAGTCAGGAAAACGGGTTGAGTGCGTGTTAGCAAGCAGGGTCAGTGGTCCACCAACCGATTGACCCGCTTTACTTCAAAGCCGCATCCAGCCTGAGGGGCCTTGAGGGCGCATGTAGAGGCTATCCCCGCGCAGCCTTATATAGCGCTCGTGAAGCGGGCCGTTTGCGAGAGTTTCGAAATCTCGCTACGCTCGATCTGAAGCTCTTCATCCGCAGCGTCACGGCGCAACTGAGGATGAATTCCGTGATGAGCAGAGCAAGCTTCGGACGGTATTTGCGCAAACGCGAAAGTGTCCGGACATAACCTTGCTCTCTATCTCTGAGAGGCAAACTGCTTTACCGCGAATGCGATCCTCGTAAGTAGGCGGACAAAATCTTTTCAGTAGTTTCATCCTCCACCGCCGCCCTCGCGTGCGAAGGATTTGGTTTTTGATATGATTTATGTCCGTTCTTATAGGGTTTGCCCTCTGGGGCAGACGGTTTTCCCAGGGCATACCAACAGGTCCGGTCATAGCGATCATCGCTGAAACTGCCCTTGATGATCAGCTCTGCACAGTCCAGCTTTTCGAGCGCCGTCTGGATCTGCTTTTCGCTCAGATGGAGGAGAAGAGTTCACCAAAGGCCGAGATCGAATTGTAGGTCCAATACCGCCCGTCTCGAAGGTTGTGGCGATTGGCTTGGTTCTTCTCGATCCAGAAGGCGATGTTCTGAAAAATCACCGCTGCATTGAGACCGACACGTCCGGCGATTTCGGGATCAAAGCTATGGCGGCTCGTGATTGGCCCCCAAAATACGCACAAACGTGCGAAATTTTCACAGGTTTTGTACGAGAACTCGGCCGTTTCAGACGATTTCGGCCTGGAAGCTGGCGGGACTTTTTGCAAGCTTCCGCACAACGTCCTGTAAATAAGCCATATTTTTCAGGTGTTTTTGGTGACCCCGGCAGGATTCGAACCTGCAACCTGCCCCTTAGGAGGGGGCTGCTCTATCCAGTTGAGCCACGGGGCCACGCGGGTTGTTGTTTAGCGGGTCCACTTGCCGCCGCACAAGACAAAAGCCGCAGATCCCGCGTGGAAAGCGAGGAACTTCATGTCAGCCACCGGGGACGGTCGCCTGAGTGCATTATGATCTGAAGCTGTCGGAGTTTGGATGGGAATGAAAAAGGGGGAATGAATTTGGCCCACCACTCCCCCTTTTGAAATCCGAAAGCGCACCGAGAGGCAGAATGCTCGCAGGACACTCCGGATCAGCAATCGCTCTTTGGTCGCTGTCGCGGAAAAGTTGATCCACGCGCGCACAGAGCGGCAACCTGTTAGCGATAACATACACAGTTTACAACGCGTGGACAAGTGGGTTTTATGCTGTAAAGTGAACGCAATTTAAAATGGCTTTCAGAAGGGTATGGACATGTCGCAGGGTTCCGGAACTACACCTCCCAAGAGACCGCTCACGCTGCGCGATGTGTCAGAAGCATCCGGCGTCTCGGAGATGACGGTCAGCCGCGTGCTGCGCAACCGTGGGGATGTGTCGGAAACCACCCGCAACAAGGTGCTCGAAGCGGCCCGAGATCTGGGGTATGTGCCCAACAAAATCGCCGGTGCTCTGGCCTCGTCTCGGGTGAATCTCGTGGCAGTTATCATCCCGTCAATGTCGAATATGGTTTTCCCCGAGGTTATGACCGGGATTTCGCAAATTCTGGACGACACCGAACTGCAACCTGTCGTCGGTGTCACAAACTACCTACCCGAGCGCGAAGAGGCGGTCCTCTATCAGATGCTGTCCTGGCGCCCCTCAGGCGTGATCATCGCGGGGCTGGAACATACCGAAGCCGCCAAGGCGATGCTGGGTGCTGCGGGCATTCCGATCGTCGAAATCATGGACACCGATGGCGAACCCATCGATTCTGCTGTCGGCATTTCCCACCGTCGCGCCGGGCGCAAGATGGCCCAGGCCATCATCGACGCCGGTTACAAACGCATCGGCTTTCTGGGCACCAAGATGCCGCTCGACCACCGCGCCCGCAAACGTTTCGAGGGTTTCACCGAAACGCTTGCCAAGGCCGGGCTGGAAATCGCCGACCGCGAGTTCTATTCCGGTGGATCCGCGCTGGCGAAAGGCCGCGAAATGACCGAGGCCATTCTCAAGCGCAACGAAGAAGAACCTCTGGATTTCCTTTATTATTCCAACGACATGATCGGCGCCGGCGGGCTTCTATATTGTCTCGACAACGGCATTGACGTGCCCGGAGAGCTGGGCCTTGCCGGATTCAACGGGATCGAGTTTCTGGACGGGCTGCCGCGCAAACTGGCCACGATGAATGCCTGCCGTGTGGAAATCGGCCGCGCCGCCGCGGAGATCATCGCGAAACGCGTGGACAGCCCGGATGAAGGCGCCGGCCAGGTGGTGACGCTGGAGCCCTCCGTGGCCTATGGCGAGACGCTGAAGCGCAAGAAAAAGCCTCTCTGAGCAACTTTATTCATCGTCGCACAGCTCTTCGTGACTGGAAATGACGCGCCGAACCAATTATGCAGCGTCAGACCCCGTATGACTTACGGGCGAGAGTGACGTACAGAGAACGAAAGCCAACACCATGCCCCATTACAGATCCCGCCGTTCCACCCATGGCCGGAATATGGCCGGTGCCCGCGGCCTTTGGCGCGCGACCGGCATGAAGGACGGAGATTTTGGCAAACCGATTATCGCGGTGGTCAACTCCTTCACCCAGTTCGTGCCCGGCCATGTCCACCTGAAGGACCTCGGTCAGATGGTGGCACGTGAGATCGAAAACGCGGGCGGCGTGGCGAAAGAGTTCAACACCATCGCCGTGGATGACGGCATCGCCATGGGCCATGACGGCATGCTCTATTCGCTGCCCTCGCGCGAAGTGATCGCGGATTCGGTGGAATATATGGTCAACGCCCATTGCGCCGACGCCATGGTCTGCATTTCCAACTGTGACAAGATCACCCCCGGCATGATGATGGCCGCCATGCGCCTCAACATCCCCGTTGTGTTTGTCTCCGGCGGTCCGATGGAAGCCGGCAAGGTCAAAATCGACGATCTGGAACGCTCCGTCGACCTGATCGACGCGATGATCGCGGCTGCAGACGACCAATATACCGATGAACAGGTCAACGAATTCGAGCAGAACGCCTGCCCGACCTGCGGGTCCTGCTCGGGCATGTTCACTGCGAACTCGATGAACTGTCTGGCCGAAGCCCTTGGGCTGGCGCTGCCGGGCAACGGCTCGACGCTGGCCACCCATGCAGATCGCAAGAAGCTGTTCCTCGAAGCCGGGCGCCGGATCGTCGACATCACCAAGCGCCACTACGAGGGCGAAGAAAAAGGCCTGCTGCCGCGCGAGATCGCGACGTTCGAAGCCTTTGAAAATGCCATGTCGCTGGACATCGCCATGGGTGGGTCGACCAACACCGTGCTGCATCTTCTGGCCATTGCCCATGAGGGCGAAGTGGATTTCACCATGCAGGACATCGACCGCCTGTCGCGCAAAGTGCCCTGCCTGTGCAAGGTCGCGCCGAATATCCACAACGTCCATATGGAAGACGTGCACCGCGCAGGCGGTATCTTCGGCATTCTCGGCGAGATGTATCGCGGCGGCCTGCTGAACGGCGATGTGCCGACCATTCATTCGGACACCATGGCGCAAGCGATTGCAAAATGGGACATCACCGTGGCCAACGATCCCGAGGTGAACAGCTTCTTCCGCGCGGCCCCCGGCGGGGTACGTACCACCCAGGCGTTTTCCACGGACAACCGGTACAAGAGCCTCGACACAGACCGCGACGCAGGCGTGATTCGCAATGTCGAAAACGCATTTTCAAAAGATGGCGGTCTGGCCGTGCTCTTTGGCAATATCGCCGAACGCGGCTGCATCGTTAAAACCGCCGGTGTGGATGAAAGCATCCTGACCTTCTCCGGCCCGGCGCATGTTTTTGAATCCCAGGACGATGCTGTGGAAGGCATCCTGACCCGTAAGGTTCAGGCCGGTGAGGTGGTGATCATCCGCTACGAAGGACCGCAGGGCGGGCCCGGCATGCAGGAAATGCTCTACCCGACCTCCTATCTGAAATCCAAAGGTCTGGGCAAGAAATGCGCTCTGCTGACCGACGGGCGGTTCTCCGGCGGCACCTCGGGCCTGTCGATTGGACATGCCTCGCCGGAAGCAGCCGAAGGCGGGCTGATCGGGCTGGTGGAAACCGGTGATCTGGTCGAAATCGACATCCCGAACCGGTCGATCAATCTCAAGGTCGACGACGCCACGCTGGCTGCACGCCGCGAGGCCAAAGGCCCGCTGCCATGGAAACCGGCAGCCTCACGCACACGCGCCGTTTCCACGGCGCTCAAGGCCTATGCGATGTTCGCCTCTTCGGCGGACAAGGGCGGAGTGCGCATTCTGCCGGACAGCGCCAAATAAGGCTCTGATCCAGCACAACTCACAAAAAACGCCGCCTCAATCGGGCGGCGTTTTCCGTTTGTCAGCCCGTTTGTCACCGGCTGGGAGCGGCGGTGATCACCACGCGATCCCCCTGCAGGATCTGCAACGCGCCCTCCGGTGACAGATCGAACCGCTCTGCCCCTGACAAAGCTGTCAAAAATGCCTGCTCTACCGCCATCTCGGGGGCCGCACACATACGCCGTGTGACGGCCAGAGGGCCGATGTTCAGCCCGCCTTCGCCGGTAATCTCCAAAGGACCAAAATAGCGGTTACAGCCAGAAGTCCCTGCGATCCGCCCCTCGGGATCGATCAGGAGCGTAACATCAACATCGCCAATCTCCGGCCCCTCCGCCAAGTCGCGCAGCTGCCATGCCTGTCCGGCCAAAAGATCCATCGTATCGCCACCACATCCCCGCAGGATCTGCCCGTCCAGCTCCAGAACCACCTGTTCGGGATAGGGACGCCCAGACATATCGTCATGACACAGAACAGGCGTCACGCTGACCGCCAAGCCGATATCGGGCATGTCGTAGCGCAAAGCATCGCTCACCAGCCTTGCCTCCGGCAGGGTCGTTTCGCGATGCTCCTCGCCATAGTTGAGCGTGGCGTCCAACCGGTGATCGGTAACATCAAGGCGCCAGCCCGGTTCATTGCCGCGCCCGACCCAATGTGGCGGGATATCCGGCATCGGCATGGAGCACTCCCCCAGATCCACCCCATCCAGTTGAACCTGCGCGGTCTCACCCTTGCTCCAGACAAAGCTGTCGCTTTCTCTGTCTTCGTATTTCGCCCCCGAAGCGGTGATTGCCTGGGTCAGGGCAATGGAACGCCCGGCGACTGTCAGCAAAGCGCGCTCTCCCGCGTAGCCGATCCGCAAATGTGCGTCCGAACAGTGAATCTCACTGGAAAACCCGAACAGCGGATAGTTGACCTCTTCCGCGTCCGGGGCATTCTCGGCCCATAGCGGCGCCGCCGCCAAGGCCGCCGTAGCAGCCAGCCAAAGTTTTCGCATCTCTCGCCTCCCAAACAATCGTGACTTCACTGCCCGGCAGAGTAGCCATCACCGGGAGATAGGTCCAATCACAGGCGCGTTGCCTTTAGTCACCGGACTAGGGCGCAAAGGGGTCGTCTTTGGGCAGGATGTCCTGAATGTAGTCCCGCGCCTTACATTCCGGCGCAGGCGGCACCTGCCCCACACGCGGCACATTGGGAGAGCGTTCTCCGCCCTGCAGGTTCGGAATGTAGCGTGGACAGTTTGGATAATTTCATCGCAAGTCACGCGCACCAACAGATCGGTTTCGCCCATTGATCCGAACACGTCGACTCCCCCCCCTCAAAGGCCACAAAAAGCAGCCCCACGTTGGGATTGTCCCGACTATTGCCCAGAGCGCGGTACATCGAATTACCATGATATTCGACCCACTGCAGCTGAGTCGCCCAAGATCTCGACAAAGCCCGGATTGAACTGCGCTTGGTTTACCGGAGGCTGTTTAGTTTGAATTAGGTAATGCTTGCAATGCCCGCCACAGACGTTTCTCAGGCAGTCGTCCGAGATATCTTTGCAAGTCTCCGGCCGAACATCTGACTGCAAACTATCCAAAATATAGGGCACAAATCGCCCCTAAGAGTTTCGCTCGAATGTGTCCAACGAAGGTAAGCGCATCGAACCAATAAGCGGCAACGCATGAAAACTATCGTTGCCCTTCGCCACACACAGATTCTTCCCTCCGCGTGCTTCCGTAATGCTTCCGGAACAGAATGTAAGGCGCAACTCAACAGAGCGCCTTTGCGCCTAAGCGATTGATATAATTGGAAGAAAGTGGTGAGCCGTGCAGGATTCGAACCTGCGACCCACTGATTAAAAGTCAGTTGCTCTACCAACTGAGCTAACGGCCCACTCTCTGTCGCTTGGCGACGTTGCCTTTCGGCTGTGCGGGGGGAACTACAATCGCAGCGCGGGGGCGTCAAGCAGAAAACATAGATTTTCTTGGAAAAGCTTTTGCAAAGGTTTATATGCCCGGCATGCAACCGTCCCTGACACCTTCCCGCCTGCCGTTTTTGAAAATGCACGGATTGGGCAATGACTTCGTGATTCTCGATTCGCGGAGCCGTTCTGCCGTCGTCACACCCGCTTTGGCGCAGGCCATCGGCGATCGCCATCGCGGTGTGGGGTTTGACCAGCTCGCGGAAATCCGGTCGTCGGATGCCGCCGACATTGATCTGGACTTCTGGAATTCCGATGGCAGCCGGGCCGGCGCCTGTGGCAATGCCACCCGCTGCGTCGCGCGCCTGATGCTGGACGAACTGGGGCGGGACGAAATCACTATCCGCACCGAACGCGGCCTTTTGGTCGCGCGCAACAGCGGCGATGAGGTATCCGTCAATATGGGCCACCCGCAGCTGATGTGGGATGAGGTGCCTCTGGCAAAACCAGTGGACACCAAATACCTCCCGATTGAGGGCGAACCCGTTGCAGTCGGCATGGGCAATCCTCATGCCGTGTTCTTTGTCGACAATGCCGAAGATACGGATGTCGCGGGTTGGGGGGCCAAAGTCGAACATGACCCGCTGTTTCCGCAGCGCACCAATGTGGAGTTCGCTGAAATCCGGTCGCGGGACGAAATTCGCATGCGCGTCTGGGAACGTGGCACTGGCATCACGCTGGCCTGCGGATCTGGCGCCTGCGCCACGGCGGTTGCCGCCTCTCTGCGCGGGCTGACCGATAAGAAAGTGCGGATGGAGGTCGATGGCGGCTGGCTGACACTGGACTGGCGCGACGATGGCGTCTGGATGACCGGCCCAACCCAGCTTGTGTTCAAGGCAGAATTCGACACGTCGTTTCTGGAGCGCATCTGATGTCCGCCAATCCACCTATTTTCGCGACGCTCGGCTGTCGCCTCAACGCCTATGAAACCGAGGCGATGAAGGAACTGGCCGAGGCCAACGGTGTCGAAAATGCCGTGGTGGTCAACACCTGCGCAGTTACGGCAGAAGCAGTGCGCAAGGCCCGGCAGGAAATCCGCAAACTGCGGCGCGAGAATCCCAACGCCAAGATCATCGTCACCGGCTGTGCGGCACAGACCGAACCCGAGACGTTTTCCGCCATGGGTGAGGTCGATCTGGTGATCGGAAACACCGAAAAAATGGCGCCGGAAACATGGCAGTCCATGGGACCCGATTTCATTGGCGACAGCGAACGCGTTCAGGTTAACGATATCATGTCGGTGACAGAGACCGCAGGGCATCTGATCGACGGATTCGGCCGGCACCGGGCCTATGTTCAGGTCCAGAACGGCTGCGATCACCGCTGCACCTTCTGCATTATTCCCTATGGCCGGGGCAATTCGCGCTCTGTGCCCGCCGGCGTCGTGGTCGATCAGATCAAACGACTGGTAGACAAGGGATTTAACGAGGTTGTACTGACCGGCGTCGATCTGACCAGCTGGGGCGCGGATCTGCCCGCGACCCCTCGGTTGGGCGATCTGGTGATGCGCATTCTGAAACTGGTGCCCGACCTGCCGCGGCTGCGGATCAGCTCGATCGATTCGATCGAAGCCGATGATATGCTGATGCAGGCGATTGCGACAGAACCGCGGCTGATGCCGCATTTGCACCTGTCCCTGCAGCATGGTGACGATCTGATCCTGAAACGGATGGCGCGGCGCCATTTGCGTGACGATGCGATTAGTTTCTGTGAAGAGGCCCGCAAGCTGCGTCCGGAGATGACATTTGGTGCGGATATCATCGCTGGCTTCCCAACCGAGACTGAGGCCCATTTCGAAAACTCGCTGAAACTGGTGACGGAATGCGACCTGACGTGGCTGCATGTCTTCCCCTACTCCAAACGCGAGGGCACACCGGCGGCGAAAATCCCGCGTCAGGTCAATGGCAAGGTGATCAAGGACCGGGCCGCGCGGTTGCGGGCCGCGGGCGACGCACAAGTTGAAAAGCACCTGCGCGCGCAGATCGGGCGCCACCACATGGTTCTGACGGAAAACCCGCATATGGGGCGCACCGAACAGTTCACCGAAGTGCATTTCGACCAGCTACAACCCGAAGGCGCGCTGCTGTCGGTCGAGATCGCCGGTATTCAGGGCACGCAACTGCGGGCATGAAACCCATTCTCTATTCCTTCCGCCGGTGCCCCTATGCAATGCGGGCGCGGCTGGCCCTGCAAAGCGCCAGCTGTCAGGTCGAACTGCGTGAGATTCTGCTGCGTGACAAACCTCAGCCCATGCTGGCGGTCTCTCCCAAGGGTACGGTCCCGGTTCTGATCACCGATGAGGGCGTGATTGAGGAAAGTCGCGACATCATGGAGTGGGCTCTGTCCCGCAATGACCCTGAGAGGCTTTGTGACATGCCCGCTGCCGGGAACGACTGGATTGCCCGGATCGAAGGCCCCTTCAAGACCGCACTGGATCGCTACAAATACGCTACGCGCTATGAGGATGCCGACCCAGAGGCCGAACGCGACGCCGCCGCTGAGGTTCTGTGGCAAGTGGATGCGGCGCTTTCACAGCAAGACTGGCTCTTTGGAGACTGCCCGAAACTGGCCGACTTGGCCACAATCACCTTTGTGCGGCAATTTGCCATGGTTGATCGCGACTGGTTCGATGCACAGGAATGGATCGGTGTTCAGAACTGGCTGGATCGCTTCCTGTCCTCGGAACGCTTTCAAAGCATTATGAAAAAATATCCTGTGTGGACAGAAGATAGCCCGCCCGTGTTGTTTCCTTAGAAATATATGGCCAAAATACACCTTTCGGCAGAAAGGCGTCTGCGAGGCACAGTCAGCAAGAAATCCAACCGACATTGGGGGGCATGTAAAAAAATCCTACCGCTTTGCGGTGGTTTGCATGCTAGACGTAGGCCGATGGCGTCGTTAAAAGCGCCAACAATGCGCTCCAAATTCACAGGAGTGTGAACGACACTGGCCGGGGAGGACCGGCTTGAGACAATGGAGAATTGCTCGTGTCCCACGTAGACGAACACGAAGGCACCCGCCGCGATTTCCTGTACTACGCCACTGGTGGCGCTGGTGCAGTCGCCGTTGGCGCCGCTGTCTGGCCGCTGGTCAATCAAATGAATCCTTCCGCTGACGTACAGGCGCTCAGCTCGATCCGCGTTGACATCAGCGCCGTCGAGGTTGGCACGCAGCTGACGGTCAAATGGCGCGGTAAGCCCGTGTTCATTCGCCGCCGGACGCAAGAAGAAATCGACGCCGCGCGCGCGGTCCCGCTTGAGGACCTCGTGGACCGCAATGCGGAAAACGACAACATCGCCGGCGATGCTGAGGCCACCGACGAAAACCGGACCCTGGATGAAAACGGCGAATGGCTGGTGATGATGGGCGTTTGCACCCACCTCGGTTGTGTGCCGCTCGGCGATGGCTCTGGCGATTTCGGCGGCTGGTTCTGCCCGTGCCACGGGTCGCATTACGACACCGCAGGCCGTATCCGCAAAGGCCCGGCACCGCGCAACCTCGATATTCCTGTGGCAGCCTTCGACGGCGACACTGAAATCGTTCTGGGCTGAGGGAGGAACTGATGTCTGGTATTCCGCACGACCATTATGAACCTAAGACGGCCTTGACCAAAGGCGTCGAGAAACGGCTCCCGATCATCGGCCTGATTTACGACACGCTGATGATCCCCACGCCCAAAAACCTGAACTGGATGTGGATCTGGGGCATTGTCCTGGCCTTCTGCCTCGCGCTTCAGATCGTCACCGGCATCGTTCTGGTGATGCACTACACCCCGCATGTCGATTTGGCCTTTGCCTCGGTCGAACACATCATGCGTGACGTGAACGGTGGCCATATGCTGCGTTACCTGCATGCCAACGGCGCCTCGCTGTTCTTCTTTGCCGTCTACCTGCACATCTTCCGCGGCCTCTACTACGGCTCCTACAAAGCCCCGCGCGAGATCACATGGATTATCGGTATGATCATCTACCTCCTGATGATGGCGACCGGCTTCATGGGCTACGTTCTGCCTTGGGGTCAGATGTCCTTCTGGGGCGCGACCGTGATCACCGGCCTCTTCGGCGCGATCCCGTTCATCGGCGAACCGATCCAGACCTGGCTTCTGGGCGGACCGGCCGTGGACAACGCCACGCTGAACCGATTCTTCTCGCTGCACTATCTGCTGCCCTTCGTGATCGCAGGTCTTGTGATCGTCCACATCTGGGCCTTCCACAACACCGGCAACAACAACCCCACGGGTGTTGAAGTGCGCCGCACCTCGAAAGCGGAAGCCGAAAAAGACACTCTGCCGTTCTGGCCGTATTTCGTGATCAAAGACCTCTTCGCCCTTGGCGTGGTCCTGATCGCCTTCTTCGCAATTGTCGGCTTTATGCCGAACTACCTTGGCCACCCGGACAACTACATTGAAGCCAACCCGCTGGCGACCCCCGCGCACATCGTGCCGGAATGGTACTTCCTGCCGTTCTACGCGATCCTGCGGGCCTTCACGGCAGACGTCTGGGCGGTGCAGGCCGTGTCCTTCATCACCGGCGGCATCGTCGATGCCAAGTTCTTCGGTGTGCTGGCCATGTTCGGCGCCATCATCGCCATGGCGCTCGTGCCGTGGCTCGACACATCGAGCGTGCGCTCCGGCAAATACCGCCCGATGTTCAAATGGTGGTTCCTGCTGCTGGCCATCGACTTCGTGGTCCTGATGTGGGTGGGCGCAATGCCGACCGACGGGATCTACCCCTACATCTCGCTGATCGGCGCAACCTACTGGTTCGCATATTTCTTCGTGATCCTGCCGCTTCTGGGCGTGCTGGAAAAACCGGCGCCACTGCCGACCTCGATCGAAGAAGACTTTGCCTCCCATTACCCGGGCGCAGCCGAGTGAGAAAGGAAACAGGGACTATGATCAAGAAACTTACCCTCTCCGCCCTCACCGCTCTGGGCCTGACCGCAACCGCTGCAATGGCGGCTGGCGAAGGTGGGCATATCCATGACGTGGACTTCTCTTTCGAAGGCCCGTTCGGCAAATACGACCAGATGCAGCTGCAACGCGGCCTGCAGATCTACACCGAGGTCTGCTCTGCCTGTCACGGCATGAAATTCGTGCCGATCCGCACGCTGGCCGATGAAGGTGGCCCGGCGCTTCCCGAAGATCAGGTGCGCGCCTATGCGTCCCAGTTCCCGGTGAACGACGAAGCCTCCAACATGCATCTCTTCGACTACGACGAAGGGGCTGCGCGTCCGCTGACCGAGAATGACCATTTCCCGGCCAACGAATCGCAAAGCGCACCGGATCTGTCGCTGATGGCGAAAGCGCGTGCGGGCTTCCATGGCCCGGCGGGCACCGGCATCAACCAGTTCTTCAAAGGCATCGGCGGTCCCGAGTATATCGTCGCCATCCTGACCGGTTACACCGGCGAGGAGAAAGTCGAAGCGGGCACCACCTATTACGAGAACACTGCGTTCTCGACGGGCTGGATCGCCATGGCTCCGCCGCTTTACGGTGAGGACGTCGAATTTGCCGACGGTCACTCCAATGAGTTGCACCATGAGGCCGAAGACGTTGCGGCCTTCCTGATGTGGACCGCGGAACCCAAGATGATGGCCCGCAAAAAAGCTGGCTTCATCGCGGTGACCTTCCTCGTCATCCTGACGTCGCTTCTCTACCTGACGAACAAGAAACTTTGGGCCCCGCATAAGGGCAAGAAAACCTCTCTGTAAGGTTTCCCGGTTCAGACATAGAAAAGCGCCCCAGAAACCGGGGCGCTTTTTTCATGTCACGGTTTCAGCTACCGATATAGGCGCGCAACCCCGTCGGGGGATCTGCTTTCATCTCGGCCCAGGGCCGTGGCGGCTGGCATTGCCCGTCTTCCACCCAGATCACCAGATCGGCAAAGCGATCCACATCGGCAATGTCATGGGTCACCATCAGCATGGTCGCCTTCAAGCGGCTGCTAACCTCTTTGGCCAGTTCAATCATTTCGCCGCGCATCGCAGGCCCAAGGGCCGAAAACGGCTCGTCCAGCAGGATCAGTGGCTTTTCCTGCACCAACACCCGCGCGAGCGCCACACGGCTCTGTTGCCCGCCAGAGAGCTGCGCAGGACGGCGGCTGCCCATGCCTTCCAGGCCCACCGCACCCAGCGCCGCCTGCACCCGGTCTGCTTCCGGCGACGTCAAACGCAACCCGGGACGAATCCCCAACCCGACATTGTCCCGCACGGTCATATGAGCGAACAGATTGTTGTCCTGAAACAGATGAGCAATAGGGCGTTCAAATGGCGCTTGGCGGCCAAAGCTCTGCCCCTGCCATGTGATTTCGCCAGCGTCCGGGGTGTCAAAGCCACCGATCAACGACAACAAGGTGGATTTCCCCGCCCCTGATGGACCGATCACCGCAACTTTTGCGCCCTGCGGCACGCTGAAAGATGCAGACAGGGTGAAATCACCCTGTGTCAGGCGGATGTTTCTGAACTCAAGCACGGCGACGCCCCCAAAGATCGAAGAGGTAAAACAGAGCCAAACTCAGCAGCAACAGCAACAGAGCGGCGCCCATGGCCTGGTCCATACGATAGGAACCCATCAAGCGATAGATCTGCAATGGCAGTGTTGCGGCTTCGGGGCGGGCGAACAGCGTGATGACGCCAAGATCGCCCATCGACAGCGCAGCCGCCAGACCGGCAGAAAACCCGATGGGCGCGCGCAGCCGTGGCAGCGTTACAAGCCGCAGACGAGTCCAGCCGGTCAGCCCAAGACTGTCCGCAAGACGCCCAGTGTCCTGCTCGGCAGAACTCAAAGCGGGGCTCATCGCCCGCAAGATGAACGGCATGGACATCACCGCATTCACCACGGCGGTAACCAAAAGCGCCCAACTGGCCGGATCGGTGATGGCAAACATCAGGATATAAAGCCCCGTCCCCATGACAAGAGGCGACGCGGCGATGGACATCATGCCAATCGCCTCAAGCCCACGCCATGTCTGCGCGGAAAGCGCCAGCGAAAGCGACAAGACAACCGCAAGGACCGCAGAACCCAGCGCAGTCACCAGCGACCGGCCAGCCGCCGTCCAGACCGACAACGGCAAATCCAGCAGCCCCGCACCGCCGCGCAGCACAACTGCCCCCAGCGGCGCCAGCAAAAACAGGCTGACGGCTGTGATCCAGAACAGATCCAGACCCCGCGACAGCGGATCGCGGGTATCAAAGCGCTGCACCACACGCCCCAAGCCGCCCGCACTGAATTGCGGCACGCTCACCTTCAGAGACACCAGCGCAGCAACAAGGCAGATTGCCACCTGTATCAGCGCCAGCAGCGCGGCCTTTCCCAGATTGAAATCATAGCGAAAGGCCTCGTAGATCGCGAGTTCGACCGTGGTGGCGCGTGGTCCCCCGCCAAAGGTCAGCGCCACCGCGAAAGAGGTCGTACAGATCAGGAAGATGACCGTCAGCGCACCCGGCACGACCTCTCGCAGCATCGGCACCTCAAGGTGCCGAAACATTGCACCGGGCGCGAAGTGCAGCGCAGCGGCCAGACGGAATTTTTCAGAGGGAATCGCTCCCCACCCCTGCAACAGCAGCCGCGTGGCCAGCGGCAGGTTGAAAAAGACATGCGCCAGCACGACACCGTGAAATCCATATATGGAAAAAGGCTCTAATCCAGCCCAACTTATAACAATCGACACCAGACCGCTGCGCCCGAAAACCGCCGTCAACCCCAAAATGGCGACAATCACCGGCAGGATGAACGGCGCCCCCAGCAGTGTGATCAGCAGCCCGCGCCCCCAAAAACGCCGCCGCGCCAGCGCCCGCGCCGCCGGGATGGCCAGTGCGACGGACAGCAGCGCAGACACAAGCGCCTGCACGACCGTGAAGCGCACGGCGAGCCAGTCAAAGTGGGTCAGGACGGAAAAGCTATCCGCCCGCAAGGCCACTGCGCCCAGCGTGCCGAGGCTCATGAACACGACGAGAACCGCCGCGCCGAGCCCCGGCCAGAAGGGCATGCGTCGGCTTATTGCGAAAACGCGCTGCGCCATTCTGCAATCGCCTTATCCCGAAGCGCATCGGCGTCGTCTTCATCGAGGAACAGCGCCTTTTGCGGATAGTTCAGCTCAGAAAAGGCGGCTGGCCACTGATCGCGCGGCAAGGCCGACGGGTAGGACCAGTTTGCGGTCGGGATGATGTTCTGGAAGGTCGGCGTCAGGATAAAGGCCAGAAACTGTTGCGCCAGATCGGGCTGGTCTGTGGCCATAAGCTGTGCCGCCGTTTCGACAATGAAATAGTGTCCTTCATCAAAGAGCGCGGCAGATTTCGTATCATCCTCTTCTGCCATAATGTGATAGGCGGGCGATGTGGTGTAGGACAGGACCATGTCCACTTCGCCATCGGTGAACAACCCGTAGGCCTCTGACCACCCCTTGGTCACGGTGGTGACTTTGGGGGCCAGTTTGGCCCAGGCCGCTTCGGCGTCATCTCCGAACACCTCTTTGCCCCAAAGCACCATGGCCAGACCCGAAATGGACGTGCGCGGGTCCTGAATGGCGATCGTCCAGTCCTCGTCGGAATTCACCAGGTCATGGAAGGACTGCGGCGGGTTGGCAATCTTGGTGTTGTCATAGATGAAGGCCGTATAGGACCAGTTGAACGGCACAAAGGTGTCGTCGGTCCAGTCAATCGGCAGCGTCAACGGCGACAAATCTAGCCCATGGGGCGCAAACAATCCGGTATCACGGGCCTTTTTCATCACATCGGAATTGAAACCGATCGCCACATCGGCCTTGGTCCGCTCCCCCTCCAGAAGAATGCGCGGCAGCACATCGCCGGTGATGTATTCGATCTCACAGGCGCATTCCTCTTCAAAGGCCTCTTTGATCGCCGGGCCCGGCCCCCATTCCGAGGCGAAATAATCCGGGGCGTAGATGGTCAGAGGCTCTGCATGGGCAGAGGTGGCGGCGATCAGCGCCGCAAGGGTCAATCCATATTTCATGGCTCGCTCCATAAAAATGGGCGAAGAAAAAGGACAGCGTGAGTGGCTGATACCTTCCCTCCGCCGGTGTTAGCCGGTTCAGGTTCAACGGGTTCGCTGTCGCATCTCAGCCGTGTCATGCACGGGCACCCCGAGGTAGGCGCAAAGCTATTCACCGATGGAGAGAAGTGCAAGCCCCTCTCGCATCGGCAAGAGAGGCGTGTTCAGGCCGCTTTGAAAGATCGCCTGATTGCACTGTTTATGGCCTGAGAATTTTCGAACGGCTAGCAGAGCATAGGGCAGCCGTTTGTCGCTTCTGGCAGCTCTGTCGTCCCGGCGACCACGGATTTGTCGACCGTTGATTGCTCAACGCAAACACATCGGATAAAGCAAAGGAAACCTGAGGACCCGGCCATGAGCATGAACACTTTCGGACATCTGTTTCGCTTCACCACCTGGGGGGAAAGCCACGGCCCCGCACTTGGCGCCACTGTGGACGGCTGCCCGCCGGGGATCTCGATCACCGAAGACATGCTGCAGGTCTGGCTCGACAAACGCAAACCCGGCACATCGAAATTCACCACCCAACGGCGTGAACCGGATCAGGTGGAAATCCTGTCGGGTGTGTTTGAAGGTAAGACGACAGGCACGCCGATTCAGCTGATGATCCGCAACACCGATCAACGCTCCAAGGACTACGGCGAAATCGCGCAGGCGTTTCGTCCCGGCCATGCCGACATCACCTATTGGCAGAAATACGGCATTCGCGACTATCGCGGCGGGGGCCGTTCTTCGGCCCGGGAAACGGCTGCACGCGTGGCCGCAGGCGGGATTGCCCGCGCGGTTCTGGCCGAAATGGTGCCGGGGCTTGAACTCAAAGGCTTTATGACCCAGATCGGCCCGCATGGCATCGACGGGCCGCGCGATATGGCGGAAATCGAGAACAACCCGTTCTGGGTGCCCTCAGCTATAACAGCCCAGACATGGGCTGACTATCTGGGTGAGATTCGCAAACGCGGCTCCTCCGTCGGGGCCGTTGTCGAAGTCGTCGCCAAGGGCGTGCCCGCCGGGCTCGGCGCCCCGATTTATGCCAAGCTCGACACGGATCTGGCCGCTGCGATGATGTCGATCAATGCCGTGAAGGCCGTGGAAATCGGTGAAGGCATGAACGCCGCCTGTCTGACCGGCGAAGAGAACGCCGACGAAATGCGCATGGGGCCGGATGGCCCGGAATATGGTTCGAACCACTCCGGTGGCGTGCTGGGCGGCATTTCCACCGGACAGGATCTGGTCGTGCGCTTTGCCGTCAAACCGACCTCATCTATCCTCACCCCGCGCAAAACCGTTACCAAATCTGGCGAAGATACCGATCTGATCACCAAAGGCCGCCATGACCCCTGCGTCGGCATCCGTGCCGTGCCCGTGGGCGAAGCCATGATGGCCTGCGTGATTTTGGATCACCTTCTGCTGCACCGGGGACAGGTAGGAGACGGGTTGCGCGGAAAGATCGGCTGACCCGATGCTCACCATCCTCACGATCACATTCCCAATCTTCGCCATGGTCGGGATTGGCTACCTGACCGTGACCAAAGGCCTGTTTCGGCCCGCAGACACAGGCGTGTTGGGTGGATGGGTGATGAACCTTGCTCTGCCCGCCCTGATGTTCCAGGCGCTTGCCGCCCGGCCAATCTCGGAGGTGTTTCATCCCGGCTATATGGGCGCCTATATGTTCGGCGGCGTGCTGACCGCGCTGATCACCTATATCTGGTTCGGCTTCACCACCGACAGCTCGCGCCGGGGCGTCGCTATGATGGGCACCTACTGCCCGAATTCCGGCTTCATCGGCTATCCGTTGTTCGTGATCCTCTTCCCCGATGATGCCGGGCTGATCCTGGCCATGAACGTGCTGGTGGAAAACATCGTGCTGATCCCGCTGGCCCTGATCGCACTGGATGCCAGCAAACCCGATGATGGCACCGGGCAAAGCACCATGGCCCGGCTTGGAACTGTTTTCCTCGGCATGGCGAAACGCCCGCTGATGATCGCCATTGCCCTCGGACTTGTGGCTTCGGCCTTTGGCGGCAACCTGCCCGAAGCCGTCGATCATCTGGTCGGGTTGATGGCCAGTTCCGCTGCGGCCGTCGCTCTGTTCGTGATCGGCGGTTCGCTTGTCGGAGTGCCGTTTCAGGGCAATCTGAAACTTGCCTGGCAAATGGTGGTAGGAAAGCTGTTGATCATGCCGCTGATGACGGGCCTGTCGATGCTTGCCCTCGCTGCGCTCGGCTTCGGGTTCACCGACAATCTGCGCGATGCCGTCCTGATCTCCGGGGCATTGCCGACTATGGTGATCACCGCGGTCCTAGCGCAGGAGGTCGGACGCGGGGCTGTAGCCTCACTCGCGATCCTGCTGGCCACGATCACCTCTTTTTTCACGCTGAACGCCCTACTTCTGGTTCTGATGTGAGAGAATAGAAAAAGGGCCGCATATTCATGCGACCCTTTCCCAATTCACTATGTGAAGCGACTTAGCCGTTCACACTGTCTTTCAGCGCTTTGGCAATGGTCATTTTCACGACCTTATCGGCTTCTTTCTTCATCTGCTCACCAGTCTGCGGGTTGCGGACCATGCGCTCGGGGCGTTCGCGGCAGTAGATTTTGCCAACACCCGGCAAGGTCACGGCGCCACCGGCAGAGACTTCTTTGGTGATGATGGAGGTGACGGCTTCCAGAGCGACACCTGCGGATTTCTTGTCGGTGCCCATCTCTTCGGCGAGTGCAGCAACGAGCTGGGTCTTGGTCATCGGTTTCGACATGTCTGTATACTCCTCGTACATCCCCCATCGGGTTGGGGGTTATTGAGCATTTCTAAGCGAATATTGAGGGGACGCACAACGGCTAGTGTCGCCTTCCAGTGCTTTTTCGCTCATTTTGACGTAAAAACCGCACTCAGAGGAAGGCTGTCTCTTCAAAAGAGCGCAATTTCCGGCTGTGAATCCGCTCAATCGGCAGCTCCCGCAAGCGTTCCATAGACCGAATACCGATCAGCAAATGCCGTGCGACCTGTGATTTGTAGAAGTCAGATGCCATGCCCGGCAGCTTCAGCTCGCCATGCAACGGCTTGTCCGAAACGCAAAGCAATGTGCCATAGGGCACCCGGAAACGAAACCCGTTCGCCGCGATCGTCGCGCTCTCCATGTCCAGCGCAATGGCGCGCGATTGCGACAAACGCTGCACCGGTCCGGACTGATCGCGCAGTTCCCAGTTGCGGTTGTCGATGGTCGCCACGGTGCCGGTGCGCATGATCCGTTTCAGGTCATAGCCTTCAAGCTCTGTCACCTCTTCGACAGCGTCTTCCAGAGAGGTCTGGATCTCTGCCAGCGCCGGGATCGGCACCCAGACCGGCAGATCGTCATCCAGCACGTGATCCTCGCGCAGATAGGCATGGGCCAGCACGAAATCCCCAAGCCGCTGGGAATTGCGCAGCCCGGCGCAATGGCCGACCATAATCCAGGCATGCGGTCGCAGCACGGCGATATGATCCGTCGCGGTTTTCGCATTGGACGGTCCCACCCCGATGTTCACCAATGTCACCCCGGACCCGTCAGCCCGCTTCAGATGGTAGGTCGGCATCTGCGGCATTTTCGGAGAGGCCGGGATCGGCGCTTCCGCGTCGAAGATTTCGACATTTCCGGTGGACACAAAGCTGGTATAGCCGCTAGCCGGATCTGCCAGCATCTGCCGGGCGTAGGCCTCGAACTCGGACACGTAGAACTGGTAGTTCGTAAATAGCACATGGTTCTGGAAATGACCGGCATCCGTCGCTGTATAATGGGACAGACGTGCCAGAGAATAGTCGATACGCTGCGCGGTAAAGGGCGCCAGCGCGGCAGAACCGTCCTCATGGGTATACCCAAAGCCATTCACGATGTCGTCGTGAGTCGTGGACAGATCCGGCACGTCGAAAATATCGCGCAACGGATAGGCCATGACCCCTTCCTGCGGAATGGTGATGTTTTCGTCATTCGCCACAGCGAAATGCACCGGCATCGGTGTCGAAGACGGGCCGATTTCAACTTTCACCCCGTGGTTCTGGATGATCTGGGCGATCTGCTGTGTCAGGTAGTTGCGAAACAGATCGGGCCGGGTGATCGTCGTCGAATAGACGCCCGGCCCCGCGACATGACCAAAGGACAAACGGCTGTCCATGCTCGCATAGGAGGTCGTGGTGACGCGGATTTCCGGATAAAAGGCCCGATAGCGCGCCGTCGGCGCCGCCCCTGAGGCGACATGGGAAAACTTCTGTGTCAGAAAGGAGGTCGCTTCTGTATAGAGGTCTTCAAGACGAGCCACAGCCTTTGCCGGGTCGTCAAACAGTTCAGCAGCCTTGTGCGGTGGCGTTTCGAGAGCGAGGCTTTTCATCGTGTTATTCATTATTATGTCCTCTTCGTATGACGGGGCGTATCCCCGTTTCATAACTGTGTTTCACTTCGGTCTTTGCCGCAGTTGAGACCAAGACCGTTCAAGACGCAAGACCAACCCCACAGGAAAGCGCGAGACCCCGATATGGCCCAACCCACCGTTTTTTCATTCGGACATGGTTACAGTGCGCAGGCGCTTGCCCGCAGGCTTCTGCCGCAGGGCTGGCATGTCATTGGCACGACCCGTAGCGTAGAGAAGGCACAGCAATTTGACACTCAGGGTGTGGAGGCACTGGTTTTGGGCCAGAATGACATCGCCGGGGCTCTGCGCCGCTCTACCCACCTTCTCGTCTCTGCCGGCCCCGGCGAACACGGCGATCCGATGCTGGCGCAGTACCGCGACGCCGTGATCTCAGCAGCTCCGAACCTGCGCTGGGTGGGCTATCTGTCAACCACCGGCGTCTACGGCGATCAGGGCGGCGGCTGGGTGGATGAAGACACGCCTCTGGCCCCCTCGACGGCACGCGGACAGGCGCGCGTTGCAGCTGAAACCCAGTGGCAAGAGCTGACAACCGCACTGGGTTTGACGCTGTCGATCTTCCGGCTCGCCGGTATTTACGGCCCCGGACGCGGCCCCTTCGCCAAAGTGCGATCAGGTCGGGCACGCCGCATCATCAAACCGGGCCAGATCTTTTCGCGCATTCATGTCGAAGACATTGCCCAGATAGTAGATGCGGCGCTGCAACGCCCCGAACGTCAGGGCATCTACAATCTCTGCGACGATTGCCCTGCCCCACCACAGGATGTGATCGCCTATGCTGCGGAGCTTCTGGGACTGCCCCTGCCCCCCGAAGAAGATTTCGCCACGGCGGACATGTCCCCCATGGCGCGCAGTTTCTATGCCGAAAGCAAGAAGGTGCGAAACGACAAGATCAAACGGGATCTGGATGTTGAGCTGCTCTACCCGGATTACAAGAAGGGGCTGACTGCGCTGCTGCAGGCGGAGGGTCAGTAACCGCCCTTCCAGCCGCGCCGGTAGTCCCAAACCGTGACGGCGAAGACAAGCGCACCACCAAAGGTCAGCGCAGCGCCGACATAGCCCGAAACCGGGAAGCCCAGACCGCGGGCGATGAAAATCGACGCCACAAACGGCCCCAGCGCATTGGCAACGTTGAACGCAGAATGATGCAAAGAAGCCGCCAGCGCCTGTGCATCCCCTGCCACCACCATCAGCCGGGTCTGCAGCAGGATCGGGAAGCCATTGGCCAGACCGATGGCCAGCACCAGCAAGAACATACTCACACCGCTGCCCGCAATCACCGGATAGAGCATCATCAGTCCGATATTGATCGCGAAGAGGATGAACACCGACAGGTTCAGCGCCCGGTCGGCTGCCCAGCCGCCGATCAGCGTGCCGAAGGTCATCCCAAGACCCATGACCGCCAGATAGACGGGCACGGCCGTTTCGCCGACCTGCGTCACCGTGATCAGGGTCGAAGCGAGATAGGTGTAGAACGCAAAGAAGCCGCCAAAGCCAATGGCT